>JANMKK010000260.1:0-8526 GCA_031372005.1 Rubrivivax sp. | reverse complement strand
GTTGGGCCAGACCCACCGGCTGGCCAACCCGGGCAAGGTGCCGCTGGAGATCCTCGAAGTACAGTCCGGAAGTTATCTTGGCGAAGACGACATCGTGCGCTTCGAAGACACCTACGGCAGATCGTGAGCCCCCAGGCTTGTCGCTATGCTCCTTCGCCACCCCCCAAGGGGGCTCTTGCAGCGGCCCGGCAGAGCCGGTTCCGCGCAAGGCCTTGATCGGAGACCCTCTGCAATCATGACCATCCTCGTGACCGGCGGCGCCGGCTTCATCGGCAGCAACTTCGTGCTCGACTGGCTGGCCTTGAACGACGAGGCCGTGCTCAACCTTGACGCGCTGACCTACGCCGGCAACCTGCAGAACCTGGCGTCCTTGCACGGCAATCCGAAGCACATCTTCGTTCAAGGCGACATCGGCGACCGCGCCTTGCTCGACCGCCTCTTGGCTGAACACCGCCCGCGCGCGGTGCTGCACTTCGCGGCCGAAAGCCACGTCGACCGCAGCATCCACGGCCCCGGCGCTTTCATGAAGACCAACGTCGAAGGCACCTTCACGCTGCTGGAAGCCACACGCGCGCACTGGGGCGCCCTAGACGACGCTGCCAAAAAGGCCTTCCGCTTTCACCACGTCAGCACCGACGAGGTTTACGGCAGCCTGGCTCCCGCCGCACCCGCCTTCACCGAAACGCACCCCTACGAACCCAACAGCCCGTATTCGGCCAGCAAGGCCGCCAGCGACCACCTCGTGCGCGCGTGGCACCACACCTATGGCCTGCCGGTGGTCACCACCAACTGCAGCAACAACTACGGGCCCCATCACTTCCCGGAGAAACTGATCCCGCTGATGATCGTCAACGCGCTCGCGGGCAAGGCGCTGCCAATCTATGGCGACGGCCTGCAGGTGCGCGACTGGCTGTACGTGTCCGACCACTGCAGCGCCATCCGCGCCGTGCTGGCCGGCGGGCGTGTGGGCGAAACCTACAACATCGGCGGCTGGAACGAGAAGACCAACCACGACATCGTGCACACCGTGTGTGCGCTGCTGGACGAACTGCGGCCCAGCGCCGACGGCCCGTACACGCGCCTGATCACGCATGTCAAAGACCGCCCCGGCCACGACCGCCGCTATGCCATCGACGCGCGCAAGATTGAACGCGAACTCGGTTGGCGGCCGGCCGAGACCTTCGAGACCGGCATCCGCAAGACCGTGCAGTGGTATCTGACGCACAGCGACTGGGTTGCCAATGTGCAGAGCGGCGGCTACCGCGAATGGCTGTCTACGAATTACGTGGCCCGATGAAGATCCTGCTGCTGGGCAAGAACGGCCAGGTGGGTTGGGAACTGCAGCGTTCGCTGTCGATCCTGGGTGAGGTCGTCGCTTGCGATTTCGATTCACCCGCTGACTTGAGGGCCGACTTCTCGGACCCTGAATCGCTGGTGGCGCTGATCCGCCGCGTGCGGCCAGACGCCATCGTCAATGCCGCTGCGCACACCGCCGTGGACAAGGCCGAGAGCGAGCCCGACCTGGCGCGCCGGATCAACGCGCTGGCGCCCGGCGTCATTGCGCGCGAGGCCGCCACGTTGGGCGCCAGCCTTGTGCACTACAGCACCGACTACGTCTTCGACGGCAGCGGCGACCAACCGCGCGCCGAAGGTGCGGCAACCAGCCCGCTGAACGTCTATGGCCACACCAAGCTCGAAGGCGAAGAACTCATCCGCACCAGCGGCTGCCAACACCTCATCCTGCGCACCAGCTGGGTCTATGCCGCGCGCGGCGGCAACTTCGCGCGCACCATGCTGCGGCTGGCGGCTGAACGTGACGAGCTGAAGGTGATTGCCGACCAGGTGGGCGCGCCGACCGGGGCCGACCTGCTGGCCGATGTGAGTGCAACCGCCCTGCGCCAGCTGGTCCAGCAGCCCGCGCTGTCCGGCACCTACCACTGCGCGGCAGCCGGTGAAACGCACTGGCATGGCTATGCGCAATTCGTCATCGAATGGGCGCGCCTGCACGGTGGCAAACACGGCCACTCCATCAAGGTCGCGCCCGACCGCGTCCTGCCCACGCTGACGCAGGACTACCCCACACCGGCACGCCGGCCCCTGAATTCGCGCCTGGACACCGCCAAGTTGCGCAGCAGCTTCTGCCTGACGCTGCCGCAGTGGCAGGTGGGTGTGCAGCGCATGCTGGCCGAAGTGCTCGGTTGACCCGAGAAGGAAATCCATGAACCGCAAAGGCATCGTCCTCGCCGGAGGCTCCGGCACCCGGCTGCATCCGGCCACGCTGGCGATGAGCAAACAGCTCTTGCCGGTGTACGACAAGCCGATGGTCTACTACCCGCTGTCCACGTTGATGCTTGCCGGCATGCGCGACGTGCTCATCATCAGCACGCCGCAGGACACGCCGCGTTTCCAGGCCCTGCTGGGCGACGGCAGCCGCTGGGGCATGTCCTTGAGCTACTGCGTGCAGCCCAGCCCCGACGGCCTGGCGCAGGCCTTCATCCTGGGCCGCGATTTCGTCGCCGGGGGCACCAGCGCGCTGGTGCTGGGCGACAACATCTTCTACGGCCACGACCTTGCACAGCAGCTTGCACAGGCCGATGCGCGCCAGGCCGGCTCCACGGTGTTTGCCTATCACGTGCAAGACCCCGAACGCTATGGCGTGGTCGAGTTCGACAGCCAGCGCCGCGCGCTGAGCATCGAAGAAAAGCCAGTCGCGCCGAAGAGCAACTATGCCGTCACGGGCCTGTATTTCTATGACGAGCAGGTATGCGACATCGCCGCCGCCATCAAGCCCAGCGCGCGGGGTGAACTCGAGATCACGGCCGTCAACGCGCAGTACCTGGCGCAAGGGCAGCTCAACGTCGAGATCATGGGCCGCGGCTACGCCTGGCTGGACACCGGCACGCATGACAGCCTGTTGGAAGCCGGCCAGTTCATCGCCACGCTGGAAAAGCGCCAGGGCCTGAAGGTGGCCTGCCCTGAAGAGATCGCCTACCGCGCGGGCTGGATCACGGCCCCGCAAGTCGAAGCACTGGCCGCGCCGATGCTGAAGAACAGCTACGGCCAGTACCTGATGCGCCTGCTGCGCGACACGGTGTACTGAGCATGAAGCTGATTGCCACCGCGTTGCCGGGCGTGATGATCGTCGAGCCTGCGGTCTTCAGCGATGACCGCGGCTGGTTCATGGAAAGCTTCAACGAAGCGCGCTGGCTGTCGTCGCTTCAGGCGCACGGCCAACCGCTGCCGCGCCGCTTCGTGCAGGACAACCACTCCTGCAGCCAGGCCGGCGTGCTGCGCGGCCTGCACTACCAGTTGCCGCCGCATGCGCAGGGCAAGCTCGTGCGCGTGGTCAAGGGCAGCGCGTACGACGTGGCGTTGGACATCCGGCGCGGGTCGCCGACCTTTGGGCAATGGGTGGGCGTGACGCTGGACGCCGTCAGCCACCGCCAACTCTGGATTCCCGAAGGCTTTGCCCACGGTTTCATGGCCCTGCAAGACGACACCCACTTCCTCTACAAGACCACCGATGTCTATGCCAAGGACTGCGAACGCTGCATCCGCTGGGATGACGCGCAACTGGCCATCACATGGCCCGCCGTGGCTGCCGTGGCTGCCTTGGCTGCATCAGGCCCACGATTGGCGCCCAAGGATGCCGCCGCGCCTTCCTTCGCAGACGCTGACTTGCCGGCCTTCGGCCACATGACACCCTGAAACGAAAAAACCGCAGCCTGGGCTGCGGTTTTCAGTGTGCGCGAGAGACCTGAATCAGGTCGCAGCGCGGATGTTCGATGCTTGCGGGCCCTTCTGGCCTTGCTTCACTTCGAATTGCACTTTCTGGTTTTCGGCCAGGCTGCGGAAGCCGCCGGTGCTCTGGATTTCGCTGAAGTGGGCGAAGAGGTCCTTGCCACCACCGTCGGGGGTGATGAAGCCGAAGCCCTTGCCGTCGTCGAACCATTTCACGGTGCCGGTTTGCGTGGTCATGCTGAAGTTCCTTTCACGGTTGCTGCGCAGCACATGCTGTCGCAGTGCAGATGCGGCCAAGAAAATCACCGATCAAGGATTCTGCAGAGCCCAAAAAAATCAGGAACCGAAGAAACCGTCAAACAACAATCTTGCTCAAATCTACCCCACTAATGTAGCTTGAAAGGAAGCCTTGCGCGGTGGGATCCCGATTTGAGCCACAAGATGAGCGATAACCGGGTGGTATCTTCCTCGGCGAAGCCAGGGCGACTGCCCACGCACCACAACCCTTCACGCCCACACCATGCAGCACGACTCTTCCATCTATGTGGCCGGCCATCGCGGGCTGGTGGGCAGCGCCATCGTGCGGCGCCTGCGCCGTTCGGGTTTTCAGAACCTGATCTTGCGCACCCATGCCGAGCTTGACCTTACCGACAGCGTCGCCACACAGGCCTTCTTTGAAGCCGAGCGGCCGCATTTCGTCTTCATGGCGGCGGCCAAGGTGGGCGGCATCATTGCCAACAACACGATGCCGGCGGAGTTCATCCACAGCAACCTGGCGATCCAGACGAACATCATCCATTCCTCCTACCGCGCCGGTGTGCAGCGGCTGCTGTTTCTGGGCTCCAGCTGCATCTACCCGCGCCATGCGCCGCAGCCGATGAAAGAGCACGACCTGCTCACCGGCCCGCTGGAACCCACCAACCGCGCCTATGCGCTGGCCAAGATTGCCGGCATCGAGATGTGCTGGAGCTACAACCGCCAGTACGGCACGCAGTACCTCTCTGCCATGCCCACCAACCTGTACGGGCCGGGCGACAACTACCACCCGACGCACAGCCACGTCATCCCCGCGCTGCTGCGCAAGTTTCATGAAGCCAAGGTGCGCAGCGACGCCACAGTCACGGTCTGGGGCAGCGGCAGACCGCGGCGCGAATTCCTCTACAGCGACGACATGGCCGACGCCTGCGTCTTCCTGATGAACCTGGCCGATGAGCCCTATCAGGCCTTGCTGGGCAGCGACGAAACGGTGACCGGCCGCTTTGAGCCGCCGCTGGTCAACATCGGCGTCGGCGAAGACGCCACCATTGCCGAACTGGCGGCCCTGGTGGCGCAGGTGGTGGGCTACACCGGCGTGATCGACTACGACCGCAGCAAGCCCGACGGCACGCCGCGCAAGCTGATGGACGTCAGCCGCCTGGCGGCAGCCGGCTGGCGCGCGACGACGTCGCTCGCCGAAGGCCTGCCGCAGGCCTACGCAGAGTTTGTCGCCACCTTGGGACGTTAAAGCCACAAGACCGCCACAAGACCGCCACAAGACCGCCACTAGCCCGCAGCCGCTGTGACCAGCGCAGGCTCGATCTTGCCGTCCTGGCTGGCGCGCAAACCGTGCCGTCACTTTTCGCTTTCTCCCGCCACAACGCTGATCGCATCAGTGCTGCTCGCTGGCTGTGGCGATGGTGGCTCCGGCCGTGATTCCACGATTGCAACGCCGCCCGCAACGCCGCCCGCATCGCCGCCCGCAACATCGCCCGCCGCACGCCGCCGCCGCCCCCGGCCGCACCGGCCGCCGCACCAACCACACGCTGATGCTGGCCGCCCGGCTGCTGTCCGGCACACTGGAACTGGTGCTGTGGAACGCGGACATTGGCGCGGGCGATGCGCGGCTGCGGCGCGTGCCGTGCCGTGCCGTGCGCTCCGCAGGGCGGGGTCGGCCAGCTGGTATCAACGCACTCATCGACTCTTTGTCGGCAGCCACGTTGCCAGCAGCGTCTCGTACTGCTGCAGGATCCTCGGCCAGGTGAAGGCCTGCTCAAAGCGCTGCCGCGCCGCCATGCGCAAGGCTCGCAGTACGGACTCGTCCACCAGCAGGGCATCCAACGCAGCGGCGCAACTGTCAACCCCATCGAAGTAGCGCGCTGCGTCGCCGGCCACCCAGCGGTTGAAGCGGTTGTCGTGCGCCAGCACCGCATTGCCCGCGCCCAGCGCTTCAACCAGCGACGGGTTGGTGCCCCCCACTCGATGGCCGTGCACGTAGGCACTGCAGTGCACCCGCAACGCCTGCAGCACGGGTTTGTCGTAGATGGCGCCGAGGAAGCGCACTTCGGCACTGGCGGCCGCGCGCACCGCGCGGTGGTAGGGATTTGATTCGCTGTAGTTGCCCAGCACCGCCAGCGTGTGGCCGCGCTGACGACGCGAAAAGGCCTGCACGACTTCCAGCACCGAGTTCTCGGGCTCGGGCCGCGCCACCAACGTCAGGTAGCAACCGGGCAGCAAGCCCAGCGCGCGCACCGGCGCATCCATCAGGCCCACCAGCGCGTCGGCGCCATAGGCAATGGTCGTGATCTTGCTGCCACTGACATTGCGCGCTAGGTGGCGGGCAATCTCGGGGTGGTCGGCGACCAGGTGGTTGGCGAGCCAGCAACCGGCCTTCTCGTTGACCCAGAACCAGGCCTTGGCCAGCGCACCCCACTTGTCGCGCCGCCATTCGATGCCGTCCATGTTGATGACGTTGGGGGCGCCGCGCAGCCGCAGCACGGCGCAGAAGAGCGCTGTGTTGTAACCGAGCGTCAAGCACAAATCCCCCGCGGTCGCCGCATGCAGCGTCGCCTTCCAGTCGAAGACGACGGTGCCGCGTGGCCCCGGCTGCGCCACCGGGATGCGCACGCGCTGCACACCCTGCCACTCATCTTGAACGGCAGGCCCGTTACCTTCTTCCTGGCAGTACACGGTGACGCGCCAGCCGCGCTGCACCAGGTGCAGAGCCAGGTGTTCGGCAAAGGTCTCGAAGCCACCGTGCGCCGCAGGCACACCGCGCGTGCCCAGGATGCGCAGGGACGGTTGCCTGTCAACGCGTGTTTCAGCGCTTCGATCAGCGATTCCCACTGGCGGCCCCGCAGTCCAGCAGCGCAGCACGCAACAGCGCCACCGTGGGCTCGCTGCTGCTGCGCGCGGTGGCGGCGCCTTCACTGCGGCGCATCTCGGCGTCCCAGCCGTGCCATTCGCGCCAGGCGTGGTAAGTCCAGCTCCAGCGCCAGTTGGCAAAGATCGACAGCAGATCGCCAAGGTAGCGTTCCCGCGCGGATCCAGGCGCCCAACGCGGGGCACCGAACTCGCCAACGAAGATGGGCACGCCGTGGTGGTCTGCAAACTGCTGCACCGGTGCCAGTTCAGCCTGCAGCCGGTCGCGGTTCCATACACCCTGGCCCGGTACCGGGCCGGGATAGTCCACCACGTCCTGGAAGCGCGGGTCACCCACCCGCTGGTGCGTGAATTCGAAAGGTTCGTACATGTGCACGCTGTACACCAGGTTGTCGTGGGGCAGCCTCGTCGCCGTGCGGAAGGCCATCGGCCGCGCGCCGGGTGAAGGCTCCAGCACCAGCGTGCGCGCGCGGTCCTCGCCGCGCACGGCGTCGATCAGTCGCGTGGCCAAGGCATCCCAACGCGCCTGCTTGAGACTGAAGGTCAAGCCGGGCGGATGGGCTTCGTTGACGAGGTCAAAGGCTGCCACTTCCGCGCGGCCCGCCAGTTGCTGCGCCAACCGCCGCCAATGGTCCACCAGGCTGGCCTGCAGCGCCGCGCTGCGCCACAGCGACGATTCAGGCTCGGGCGGCGGGCGCAGCACCAGCACCAGTCGGAGGCTGTGTTCGCGCGCCAAGTCCAGCTGACGCAGCAATTCCGGCATGGCGGCGGCCGGCATCTGATACCGCTGAACATTGGCGTCAGGCTGCAACGCGATGCCAAAGCGCACCAGCGTTGAACCGGATGCCGCCATGCCGGCAAAGTCCTGTGCCGTGCGGCCGAAGACTTCACCCAGGTGGAAGCCCCGGCCCAGGCCGGGGTGCGGGTGCGGGAGAGTGCAGCGCACGCCCTGCGCATTGCCAGCGCCCGCCAGCAGCGTGGGCAGGGCCAGCGCCAGCCTGCGCTTCATGGTGAAGCCACCATTTCGACCACCGGTTCGGCCGCCAGTTCGGCGTACAGCGCCGCAAAGCGGTCGATGAAGACGTCTCGCGTGAAGAGCCGCTGCAGCCTGTCGCGCCCAACCCGGCCCATCTGTGCGCGCAACCCGGGTGCCGCGGCCAGGCGCGCGATGGCCCCGGCCATCGCGTCGGTCGACCCGGGCCGGCACAGGATGCCGCTGACGCCGTCCTCCACCATCTCGCAGACCCCACCGTGGCCGAAAGCGACGACGGGTTTGCCTGCGGCCATGGCTTCCAGCACCACGGTGGGGAAGGGGTCGGGTTCGGTGGACGGCAGCACGAAGATGTCGATGTCGGCCAGCACGTTGCCCACATCTTCGCGGAAGTCCTGCAGCACCACGCGGCCGCCCAGGCCTTGCTGCGCAACGGCTGCCAGCAGCGCGTCGCGCACGCGGTTGTCGCCGTCGAAGGTGCCGCCCACCATCAGGAAGCGCAGGCTCGCGTCAGTGGGCAGCAGCCGGGCCGCACAGTCCAGCAACACGCCCTGCCCCTTCCACCAGTTGATGCGGCCCACCATGCCGACGATGCAGTGCGACTCCATCCACCCGCATTCGCGTCGCAGCACGCCACGCTGCCCGTCCAGCGCACG
>JANMKK010000002.1:0-1753 GCA_031372005.1 Rubrivivax sp. | reverse complement strand
CGCGGCCACACGCACCTGCGCGTGGACGGCGAATTCCTGTCGCTGAACCCCTTCCCGCGCATCGACCGCTTCAAGGAACACACGCTGGAGTTGCCGGTGGGCGACATCGTGATTTCGAACGACAACGAAGCGGAATTGCGCGCGCTGCTGAGCAAGGCATTGGAAGTCGGCCGCGGCGTGCTGCACCTGCTGCACCCGCTGGACAAGCTGGCGGTGGCGATGGATTTCGGGGGCACCGGCGCGGGAGTCGGCGAAGTCAAGGTCTTCAGCACCAAACGCGCCTGCCCAGAATGCGGCACCAGCTACCCCGAACTGGACCCCCGCATGTTCAGCTACAACAGCAAACACGGCTGGTGCACGGGCTGCGTGGGCACGGGCTTGAAGCTGACGCGCGAACAGCGCAAGGCCTACGACGACAGCGTCCGTGCCGACGACAGCCGGGGACAGGAGATGACCTTCCCGTCGGAGGAAGCCGAGGTTGAAGGCCTCGTTGATGAGCCCTGCAGCGACTGCGGCGGCGCGCGGCTGAACGCGGCATCACGCGGCGTGACCTTCGAGCAGCGGGCCATCGACGCCATCGCCCGCATGTCGGTGCACGAAGCCCGCGCCTGGATCGGCGCGCTGGGTCTGCAAGGCCGGGATGCAGAGATCGCGCGCGACGTGGTGGTGGAGATCAAGAGCCGGCTTGAATTCCTGTCCGACGTGGGCCTGGGCTACCTCACGCTGGACCGCGCCGCGCCCACGCTCAGCGGCGGTGAAGCGCAGCGCATCCGCCTGGCCGCGCAGCTGGGCAGCAACCTGCAGGGCGTGTGCTACGTGCTGGACGAACCCACCATCGGCCTGCACCCGCGCGACAACGGCATCCTGCTGGGCGCGCTGGCCAAGCTGGGCGCGGCCGGCAACACGCTCGTGGTCGTCGAACACGACGAAGACACCATCCGCCGCGCTGAACACTTGATCGACATCGGCCCCGGCGCCGGCAAGCGCGGCGGCCGGCTGGTGGCGCAGGGCACGGTAGCCGACTTGTCGGCTCAGGCCGATTCGGTGACCGGACGGCTGCTGGCGCATCCACTGCTGCACCCGCTGCAGGCGCGCCGCACGGTGGATGCGGAAGGCCTGGCGCTGACGCTGCAAGGTGCCAATCTGCATAACCTGCAAAGTGTGGACCTGCGGGTGCCGCTTGGCCACCTGGTGGTGGTGACGGGCGTGTCGGGCTCGGGCAAGAGCACGCTGGCGCGCGACGTGCTGCTGGCCAACGTGGCCGCACTCGTGCAGCACAAGACCACCAAGGCCGGCCGCGACGCGCTGGGGGCGGGGCGGCGCCCGGCGCTGGTCGGGTGCACGGGGCTGCAGGGCTTCGAGACCCTGGACCGCGTGCTGGAAGTGGACCAGACGCCCATCGGCAAGACACCGCGCAGTTGCCCGGCCACGTACATCGGTTTCTGGGACACGATCCGCAAGCTCTACACCGAAACGCTGGAGGCCAAGGCGCGAGGGTATGCGGCCAACCGCTTCAGTTTCAACACCGGTGCATCAGGCGGAGGCCGCTGCCCGGGCTGCGAAGGCCAGGGCATGAAGACCATCGCGATGAGCTTCCTGCCCGACGTGAAAGTGCCCTGCGACACCTGCCACGGCGCGCGCTTCAATCCCGAGACCTTGGCAGTGACGTGGCGTGGCAAGAGCGTCGGCGACGTGCTGCGCATGGAGGTGGATGAAGCGGTCGATTTCTTCGCCAGCATGCCGAGCATCAGCC
>JANMKK010000194.1:0-9425 GCA_031372005.1 Rubrivivax sp. | reverse complement strand
GATCAAGTCACTGTGCAACGGATGGGCGGCATGTCAACCCACTCTACACCACCGCCCCCGCGTTCGGGTCGTTGGGGTCGTTGCTGCGCGGGCCCTGCTTGACCAGATCCTCGCGCTTGACGCCGAGCCACATGGCGATGCCGGCAGCGACGAAGATCGACGAATAGATGCCGAAGAGGATGCCGATGGTCAGCGCCACCGCAAAGTAGTGCAGCGTGGGGCCGCCGAAGATCAGCATGCTCAGCACCATCATCTGCGTGCTGCCGTGGGTGATGATCGTGCGGCTGGTGGTGCTGGTGATGGCGTGGTCAATCACCTGCGGCGTGGTCAGCTTGCGAAAGCGCCTGAAGGTTTCGCGAACGCGGTCAAAGATGACCACCGATTCGTTCACCGAATAACCCAGCACCGCCAGGATGGCCGCCAGCACCGCCAGCGAAAATTCCCACTGAAAGAAGGCGAAGAACCCGAGGATGATGACCACGTCGTGCAGGTTGGCAATGATGCCGGCGACCGCAAACTTCCACTCGAAGCGCATCGCCAAGTAGGCCATGATGCCCAGCACCGTGACCGCCAGCGCCAAGGCGCCGTTTTCATACAGTTCGGCCCCCACCGACGCACCCACCGCCTCGGTGCGGGTCAGCACCAGCGGCTCTTTGCCGTCGGCCGCAGTGCATGAAGGCCGGCTGACCTGTTCGCCCTGTGCCGTGGTGTATTGCTTGGTGCCCACGGTGGCGCTTTCGGCCTTGCACAGCGCGTCGAAGACGCGGCCTGAGACCGCTGTCTGCTTGACGTCGTCGCCGTCCTTGCGAGAAACCGGCAGGCGGCTCAGCACGTCGTGCGACGTGCCGAAGTTCTGCACCTGCACTTCGCCAAAGCCCAGCGCCTCCACCGTGGCGCGGGTGCGGTTGATGTCCGCCGTCTGCGTGTACGACACCTCCACCAGCGTGCCGCCGGTGAATTCAATCGACAAGTGCAGGCCGCGCGTGACCAGGAAGAACACCGCCAGCGCGAAGGTGATGAACGACACCACGTTCAGCACCAGCGCATGGCGCATGAACGGGATGTCTTTTCGGATGCGGAAGAATTCCATGCTGCTTGCTCCCGTTCAGGCTTTGACTTCGTCGGCTTCAGACGGCACGACGGCGGTGCCGCCGTCCGGCCGCCACACCTGACCGATCGACACCGACTTCAAGCGCTTCTGCCGCCCGTACCAGAGGTTGACCAGCCCGCGCGAAAACAGCACCGCCGAGAACATGCTCGTCAGGATGCCCAGGCAGTGCACCACGGCAAAGCCGCGCACCGGGCCCGACCCAAAGGCCAGCAGCGACACACCGGCAATCAACGTCGTGACGTTGGAATCCAGGATCGTGCCCCAGGCCTTTTCATAACCGGCGTGGATGGCCGCCTGCGGCAAAGCACCCCCCCGCAGTTCTTCGCGCACCCGTTCGTTGATCAGCACATTGGCGTCAATGGCCATGCCCAGCGACAACGCAATGGCCGCAATGCCGGGCAGAGTCAGCGTCGCCTGCAGCATGCTCAGCACGGCCACCAGGCACAGCAAATTGAAGGCCAGTGCCACGGTGGAAAACACGCCAAAGAGCAGGTAGTACGAGCACATGAAAACGGCTATTGCAATGAAGCCATACGTCACGCTCTCAAAACCCTTGGTGATGTTTTCGGCACCCAGGCTCGGGCCGATGGTGCGTTCTTCAATGATCTCCATCGGCGCAGCCAGTGCACCGGCCCGGGTCAGCAGCGCCATGTCGGCCGTTTCTTGCGGCGTGAAGTTGCCGGTGATCTGAAAGTCGGTGCCGAATTCGCCCTGGATGGTGGCGACAGAGATCGCCTCGCCCTTGCCCTTCTCGTACAGCACGATGGCCATCGGCTTGCCCAAGTTTTCGCGCGTGGCGTTGCGCATCGACCGGCCGGCCACATCGTCCAGCGTCACGCTCACGGCCGGGCGCTGGTCCTTGTCGATGATGGCGCTGGCCTTCTTGAGCTGCTCACCGGTGGCGATCACGTCGCGCTTCAGGCCCACCGTGCGCGGCACCGTTTCGCCCACGGCCATGCGCTGCGGCACCGTTTCGGCCGCGGCGGCGCTGTCGGTTTCCACCAGGCGGAACTGCAGCGTTGCCGTGCGGCCGATGATGTCCTTGGCGCGTGCCGTGTCCTGCACACCCGGCAGCTGCACCACCACGCGGTCCAGGCCCTGCTGCTGGATCACCGGCTCGGCCACGCCCAGTTCGTTGACGCGCTTGTGCAGGGTTTCGATGTTCTGCAAAAGCGCCTGCGTGCCAATGTCGTTGACCGCCTTGGGCGACAGCCGGCCCGTCACGCGCGCGCCTTCGGTACTTCCGCTTGCGGTGGTTTCCACGGCCCACTGCATCGACGGCAGCCGGTCCGCCAGCAGGTCGCGCGCCGGGCCGGCGCTGGCGGCGTCAGGCACATTGACCGTCAGGCCGTTGGGTTCACGCGTGATGCCGGCAAAGCGGATGCGCTTTTCGCGCAGCGCGTTGCGCGCCTCGCTGCCGTAGTTGTCCACCTGCTGCTTCAGCGCCGCGCGCATGTCCACCTGCATCAGGAAGTGCACGCCACCGCGCAGATCCAGGCCCAGGTACATGGGCAAGGCGTGCAGCTTGGCCATCCATTCGGGCGAACGCGACACCAGGTTCAGCGCCACGATGTAGCGCGGGTCGGTGGCGTCGGGGTTGAAGGCCCTGCTGATGGCGTCCTTGGCCTTCAGCTGCGTGTCGGGGTCGGCGAAGCGTGCCCGCACAGAGTTGCCGTCGAACTGCACAAAGTCGGCCGTGATCTTGGCGTCTTGCAACACCTGCTGCACCCGGGCCACGGAAGCCGAATCGACCTTGACGGTGGACTTGCCGGCCGACAACTGCACGGCAGGCGCTTCGCCGTAAAAGTTGGGCAGCGTGTAAAGCAGGCCGACCAGCAGCGCAACGCCAAGGATCGTGTACTTCCACCAGGGGTAGCGGTTCATGCGAATAGGGTTCCTAGAAGCCGGCGGCGGCGGGCGCAGCAGGCTGCCGCACCAAAGGCAAGGCCGCGTGCGTTGCGGGTTACTTGAAAGAGCCGACCGTGCCCTTGGGCAGCACCTGCACCACGGCGCCGCGCTGCACCTGCACCTCGACGCCACTGGCGATCTCGACGCTGATGAAGCTGTCGCCCATCTTCGCCACCCGGCCCAGCACGCCGCCACCGATGACGACTTCGTCACCCTTGGCAATGGCCTCGATCATGGCCTTGTGTTCCTTCTGCTTCTTCATCTGCGGCCGAATCATGATGAAGTACAGCACCACGAACATCAGCACCAAAGGCAGCAGGCTGAAGAGGGTGGATTCGGCACCGCCGGTGGCGGCGGCGGGGGCGGTTTGGGCGTAGGCGGAGGAGATGAACACGGGGCGGTCCTTGGAAGGTGCAGCGGGGCGCGGCACAGGGGTTCAGCCGGTCAAGCGCACGGTATGCGCTTCAGCGAACCGCGCATTTTAGGGCCAGGTTGCGGCCGTCAAAGAAAGTGGGGGCCAATGCACGGGTCGCTGCTGATGCCCTTGCGCAGCCCCCAAGAACCGCGATCTTCATCGCGCTTCTTTCTGCATGGCAACCGCCGGCGGTTGCGCCTTGTCGCGGGGACGCCAGCCCAATGCGCCGGCCAGCGCCAGCGCAAGCCGCCGGCCGTGCCGGGGGCGGCGACGCCATGCGCTGAAGAGCGACTTGACCGCAGTGAGGCGATCACCGTGGACCAGATGGTGGTGGCCAAACTCGAATTGATACTTTGCCAGCAACTCGCTGAAGCGCACAGGATCGATTGCACGGCCGTCGCGGCTGGCAAGGCCATGCAGCCTGGCGTACTTGGTCAGCAGTTCAAGCCGAAAATCCCTTTGCCTCACGGCCCTGGACCCCTGCACGGGATGTTGTCGGTACAGGATCGGCGGCCATGCCAGCAGCGCGAACTGCGTGCGCTGAGACAGCCGCAGCCACAAGTCCCAGTCCTCGCTGTAGCTCAGTGACACGTCAAAGCCGCCACTGGCCAGCACCAGGTCCCGGCGCAGCAGGGTGCCGCTGGTCAGGGCCCAGCAGTCGAACAAGAACTGGTGAAACACCCAACCCGTGAAGTCAGGGGATACCGCAAGGCCCGTGTCGACCGGCCACAGCGTTGCAGGCAGTGCGTAGCCGCCATGCGCAGCCTCGCCACTTGGGTACCAATGTCGATATGGGGTGACCGCGGCACCGCAGTCCGGGTGCGACTCCAGCCACTGCACCTGGCGCTCTAATTGCAGCGGGTGCCACACGTCGTCCTGGTCCAGAAAGATCACGTAGCGCCCGTGCGCCACTGCAAGGCCAGCATTGCGGGCTGCGCTGACGCCCGCGTTGGCCTGCGTCAGCACCCGGGCTGCGGGTGCGACGGCCCTTGCCAAGTCAGTGCTGCGGTCAGACGAGCCGTCATCGACGACGATGATCTCCAGCGCCTGCATCGTCTGGGCCAACACGGCCCTGAGCGTCTGCTCCAACCAGCGTGCCGCGTTGTACGTGGGGATGATGACGCTCACGACGGGCTTCGGCCCGTGGGTGGACGGCGCGTTTGCGGCGGCCGTCATGGCAGTGCGCCTTCTATGGCCACTGCCCACAGCCGCGCGGCTGCTTGCACACCAGCCTCTGAAAAGTGGCAACCATCGTCCCGCATCGGGCCACGCAGGGTGTCGGTGTCAGGCCCGACGCGCAGGTCGGCATGCCGGGCGCTGAGCTGCGCAATCGCTTGCCGCACATCCGCACTGCCCCCGTTGTTGCACATGGTGGATTGCGCCATCACGATGGGCGCCCGCACGCCGCTGTCCCGCAGCTGTGCGCGCAACGCTTCAAAGCGTGACACGTACGCTGCGGCCTGTGTGCCGGCACGCGCGTCGGCCTCGCCTTGTTGCCACAGCACCAGGTCGGGCACCAGGCCCGCTTGCTTGAAGGCTGCAAGCCGATTCTGCAAATGCGCTTTCAGCGGGCTGGCATCTGCCGTCCACTCTTCCATCGAAGTGCCCTCCACGGCAACCACCGCCAGCACCACGTCCCTCGCGCGGCCGCGCTGCGCGAAGGCGGGTTCCAAGTGCGACCAGATGCTCTGGCCCTGGCCGGTGGCACCGGGCAGCGGGTCTTGAAGGCTTGCGCAGCCCGACCCGTTGAAGACGGTGACCGTTGGGTTGGCTGCGGAAGGACCGTTCTTCGCCCGCCCCCCGTGGTTGCCCGCATTCGACTGGCCCAGCACCAGCAGCACCACAGTCCCTGGCTTGCGGACATCGCAGCGGCGCAGCGGACCGTCCCGCTGGGGCACGACGCCACGAATGCGTGCCGTCAGGTCACCCGAGCTTGTGGCCGTTGTCCCACTCTGCCGGGCGGCCACTGCCACCACCACCAGTGCCAGCGGCAACAACCACCAGGCTCGGCCGCTCACGTCTTCATGGCGGCAGCACGACTGGCGTACCAACCGCGTATGGCCCGCATCGCGGGCCGCTCAATCAGGAATGTCAGCCCGCTGGCAAGCAGGACACTCACGGCCAGCGCCGCGAGCGCGCTCATGTCGAAAGTGAACCCACGAGACTGCAATTCACGCAGCACCACCCACCCGATGTTTTCGTGCAGCAGATAGAGCGGATAGGAAATGGCGCCAAAAAACACCAGCACGGGGTGACCCAACCATGGCAGCCTGCCAGCGGCAGCCGCCCAGGCCAAAGCCGCCAAGGCGGCTGCCAACAGGGCCAGGCCCAAGCCGTCCACCACCGCCAGGCACGCCAGAGCGGACACCACCGTGGCCACCACCTGGCGGGATGGCGACTTGGCCATCACCGTCTGGTACACGCAGACGCCCAGCGCAAACCAGGGGATGTACTTCAGGATCAGGACGCGGGAAAGCGTCCACGGCAAGTCCACCCCGAATGCCCGCAACACCAGTTCATACGCCAGCCGCAGCGCCAGCAAGGCCAACAGGAAAGTGTGAATCTGCTTCAGACGCCCTGTCGAATAGACAAGCAGCATGCCGGCGTAGAAAAGCATCTCGACTTCAAGCGTCCAGTACACGCCATCGACGTGCGGGATGTGGAAGAAGGCATGCACCATCATCAGGTTGCCGAGTGCCTGCAACGCGCTCACTTCCTTGCCGGCAAGCCCGAAGGTGCTGGTGATGGCAAAGGTCAGGGCCACCGCCACCCAGTACGCTGGAAACAAGCGTGAAAAACGCGAAACCACAAAGTCCATCGGCCGCCGCGTCTTCTCTAGCGTCATGAAAATGACAAAGCCGCTGATGATGAAGAAGAGGTTGACGCCGTAATGCCCTTGAGGGAACGACATGCTGGGGCTGCCCGCACCGCCGTAGAGTTCGACATAGCGCGTCGTGTAATGAAACAGCACCACCGCCATGGCGGCAAGTCCGCGCAGGGCGTCAACCGCAAACAGCCGCGGCCCGCTGGCCTTGGCACCGCCCTGCGCACCGTGCTGCACGCGGTGCTGTCCACCGCCCGGCGGTGGCGCTGTGTTCACTGGTCTGCGCCCCTGAATCGCCAGTCTGGCGCGTGCACGCGCAACCACTGTTCCATCATCATCAGCACCCACACCATTTCGCCGTAATAGCCGGGGTGTTCGGGCAGGTGTTGTTCCAGCAGCGCTTTCACAAAGTCTGGCCGCACCACCCCGCGCGTGCCAAAGCTGCGCACCGAATCAGACGCCAGCGCCTTCAGCGCCGCGTGCTTCGTGGCCCACACACCAAAGGGCAACCCGAAACCCTTCTTCTGCTTGGTGATGATGGCTTCAGGCAAGAAGTCGCGCAGCGCTTCCTTGAAGAACCAGCGCAGCTTGGAGCCCTTCAGCTTGTAAGACTCCGGCAGGCGCATGGAAAAGTCGGTGAGCGCATCGTCCAGCAGCGGGTAACCCACCTTCACGCCGGCCAGATTTGTGGCGCCGCGCACCTTGGGCAGGTCGGATTCGGCCAGCGTGTAGCGCCAGTCATAGGCCAGCATGCGGTCCAACTGATTGGTGGCAGTAGCCAGCGACCACACATGCCGCTGCTGATCCGCGACGGATTCGGGCCGCACCTGGGCCAGGAATTCCTTGCTCAACACCTGGTCCGCGCCCAAGCGCAGCAGCAGGTTGTAGTGGTGCAGCCTGTCCGGCAACCCGATCTTGGCGTCGCGAACGTAATTGCGCCCCTTGCGCAAGACACCGATCTTGTCCGCGCCGGGTATGGCCAGCACAGGCTCAATCAAGCCCGAGCGCAAGAAGCCCGGCACCTGATCCCAATAGCCGTAAACCTTCTGCGCCGCATAGCGCGAATTGCCACCGAAAAGCTCATCACCGCCGTCCCCTGCCAACAGCTTGCCGACACCATCTTCACGCGCCCGCAGCGCGCAGTAGTAAGCCGGCAGGACAGATGAATTGCCAAAGGGCTGGTCGTAGGAGCCGGCCACATCGGCGATGCTGCGCACCAGGTCGTCCGGGGTGACGTAGTACTCGTGGTGCTGGGCCCCGAAGTGCCGCGCGGCCAGGCGCGCGTATTCCATCTCGTCATACCCTTCGGCATCGAAGCCGATCGAATAGGTGTGAACCTCTCCAGCCACCTGCTTGATGTGCCCCGCCACCGTGGAACTGTCGGTGCCGCCGCTGAGAAAACAGGCGGGCACGCCCGATTCCAATTCATTCTTCACCGCCTGGGTCAGCAGTTGGCGGAATTCGATCTTCAGTGCATCGTAGGACGGTGAAGCGTCAGGCTTGAAGTGCAGACGGCCGAAGGGCTTGACCGTCATCTTGCTGCCGTCAAACACGCCGTGGTGCCCCGGGGGCAAGCGGTTCACATCCTTGAAGATCGTGCGCGGCGACGGGATCGCGTGAAAGAAAAGGTAGTCATAGATGGCCTGCGGGTCCAGGTCGGTGGCGCCGAATTGATCGGCTCGTTCGGCGACCTGCAACGCGCCGTTGCGCTGGGTCCAGCACAGGGTTTCGATCGCAAAGCGGTCCACTGCCAAGTCGGTGCGACCCTGATCGCGTTGCAGGGCCACGGCGAAAGGGCCATCGACTTTGGACAGTGCGGTCGGGCCGGCAGCGAAAACTCGGTTCCACATCGGTCCCGAACCTGCCGCCTGGTCAGACGTGACAACTTCGTTCGATCGGAACTTGGGCGATCCGTTCAGCAATGAAAATGTGGGGTCCACGAGAGTTTGGTGCTGATGGTGCAGATTTGGATGGGCGCGATATACCGTGGTTCACGACAAGGCGCTCGACACCCGGGGCGAAGAATTGTGGCAGCGCGCCAACGAACCTCTTGGGTGACAAGTCACGCCAGCGACAGGTGCGCTCTGGTTTGCGGTTCAGTGATTCGCAGAAGCCGCGCTGGCAGACGCAGCCGGCCTGAGTGACACAAGCTTGCTCGGATTTCCGCCAAGCGCTTTGTATTGAGCCTTCAATTCTTCTGAGCCCGGGATATTCTGAATACCGCGCTCCAGCATCGCCAGCGCATCCTTGCGTTTGTTGACTTTGGCCAAGGTGTCGGCCCACCGGCTGTAGGGAGGCCAGTAATCCGGCTTCAGTTCGATGGCTCGCCCATAGGCTTCGAGGCCTTGAGCGACGCTTCCCAGCAGCAATTGCACGTCGCCCATGCGCACCATGATCTCGGGCATGAGGATCATCTGCGGCGATGAATTTTGGATCATGTAGTTGTAGTCGCCGACAACCTTGGAAAGCATAAAACGACGTGCTGTGGGGTTTGGCTCGACCTCAGCCCGGCGCAAATTGGCCAAGGCATAGCAGTAGTGGTGGACGTGCCAGAAGTCCTCCCCCATCAGCGCCTCCCAACGCCCAGCCTCCGGCGACGCGTTGTAGTACTTGTCGCCATAGACGATGCCGTTGGCGTCTTTGCAATACTCGGGGAGCACGGACAGTTCACCCCAGCTCACGCCATTTGGAACCCGTCTCGGTCCAAGCGGGGCAGCGGCGCTGGCCCCGGCGAGGGTGGCCAGGGCCACTGCAGCAGCGCAGATGATCGCCCGCCGGGGCTTTGGAGTTGGTGTCATGAAGACCTCCTTGGGGGTGAGCACTGCTGCATAGGACTAGAAGGTTGCATCGAGTGCCCAAAGCCTACAACGAAAGCAAAGGGGCCGTCAGCGGACACGCCGCTGAAGGTTGGCAATCCCTTTTTCGGCGTACAACGTGTCAGCCGCTGACATGCCATGGTCGGTTATCCAGCGTCGAACAATTTCCCGTTCGTCGGGTCTCGCTGCATCGTCAAGCATCACCGTTGCGCCGTCAGCCATCTGACCGGCCAGCACAGGAACTGCAGGGTACCGAGCCAAAGGCTGCGTGGTCATCGGCGGTCCGTCAATGACCAACAGGTCAATCTGGCCAGTCGGCAATACCGAAGCGTCGTACCACTGCCAATTCTG
>JANMKK010000308.1:0-15900 GCA_031372005.1 Rubrivivax sp. | reverse complement strand
CTTGCCCGCGATCAGCACGTTGTGCAGGTCGCCGGCGAAAGCCTTGGTCTGGTCCATGACGGCCTTGTTGCGGCGCAGGAGCCAGTTGTAGCCCATCACCGCAGGCACGGCCACGGCCAGGCCGATGGCGGTCATGATGAGCGATTCACCCACCGGGCCGGCCACCTTGTCGATGGAGGCCTGGCCGCTGATGCCGATCTTGACCAGGGCGTTGTAGATGCCCCAGACGGTGCCGAACAGGCCCACGAACGGTGCGGTGGAACCCACCGTGGCCAGGATGGCCATGCCGTCCTGCAGGCGGTTCTGGATGCTGCCCACCGAGCGGTCCACCGACATGCTGATCCAGGTGTGCTTGTCGATGCTCTCCACCATCGTGCCTTCGTGGTGTTCGCTGGCTTTCACGCCTTGTTCGGCAATGAAGCGGAAGGCAGAGCCTTCTTCCAGTGCGCCGACGCCGGCCTTCACCGAGCTGGCTTTCCAGAAGGTGTCGGCCGAGGCGCGGGCGCTCTTGAGCATGGAACGCTGTTCGATCAGCTTGGTGAAGATGACGTACCAGCTGGCCATCGACATGATGGCCATGATGATCAGCGTGGTGTGGGCGACGACGTCGCCCTGCGTCCACAGCGCCTTCAGGCCGTAGGGGTTGTCCACCGCTTCTTCGGTGATGGCACCGGGCTTTCCTATCGGGGCGGCAGCGGGTGCAGGCGCCGGTGCGGGCGCAGCTGCCGAAGCGGGCTCGGATGCCGCTTGGGCCAGGGCCTGCAAGGGCATGCTCAGGCTCAGCACAAAGCCGGCCAGCAACGCAGCCAGTGACTTGGTGGCCCAAGGACGGGCGGCGATGGTTTGGTTCATAGACATGTGGACTCCAGGGGGGACGGGCTCGCGCGGCCCGGGGCCGCGCGCAGGCGGGACATCAATTGGAAATTCGATTGAAAACTTGTTTGGAAATTCAGTTCGCCAGCTTCCAGACGTAGTCGACTTCAAATGACGCGCCCACCGGGCGGCCGTTTTCGTCGGCACCGGCTTTGAACACGCATTCGCTGAGCTTGGCCAGCGCCACGCGGTCAAGCATCTTGTGCTCGCGTGTGGAACCTGCCGATCGCACGACCTCGGCACCGGCGAGCTTGCCGTCCGCGGTGATGTTGAAGCGGATCTTCGTCGTGCCGGTGGCTTCGGAGCGCTGGGCTGCTGATGGGTAGTCGTCTCCAGAGGGCTTGCATTCCTGCAGATTCGAAAAAGCCGGGCGCGCTGCCACGCGCGGTGCGGCGGGCGCTGGCGCTGCGATGACTGGCGCCGGCGCTGGCGGCGGTGCGGGCGTGAAGGGTGCCGGCGGCGGCGCCACGGTCGTCGTGGTGATGGTCGGCGCCGGGTTGGGCGGCGGGTTCACGTTGACCTCGGGCGGCGGCACGAAGGACGGCGGCGGCGGCGCGAATTTGGGTGGCGGCGGCAGGTTCTCAGGCGGCGGCGGGGGCGGCGGCTTGGTCTCTTCGATGATCTTGGTTTCGATCGGCGCCTTGATCACTTCGATCATGCGTTGCGCCAGGCCATTGAGCAGGCCCCATCCCAGCAGCAGGTGCAGCACCAGCACGATGCCGATGCCCACCACGTGCTTGCCGGGATTGCGTTGTTGTTCGGCAAAATCCACTCGTTCCTCCAACCACCTCAGCCGCACCCGTTGTGCTGCTTGGCAGTGCACGTATCCTGATCAGGGCCTCGTGAGCCACCCCCGATGGATGCACCCGAGGCGGGCGACTATATCGCGAAGAATTGAACGCTCATCCCGGGGCATCACCCTAGGCAAAGGGCCTGCGCGCGGTACTGCGAAGCAACTGTCGCATGGCAGCAAGTTCGGGGCCATGGCGGCACAACGACAGCTTCATTTTCAGCCAGGATGCGCTGGCGCTCGGTGCGCTTGCGCACATGCATGCAGGGCTGCAAGGGCCTGCGCCAGGGCGTCGCTGGCGTCGCAGGCGACCACCTGGCGCGATGGTATTGAGCGTAACCAGGTCAGCTGGCGTTTGGCCAGTTGCCGTGTCGCGGCGATGGCTTCGGCGTCGAAACCGCTGCTGCTGCCTGCTCGCTTTTCCCGGCCCTCTTCCAACGCCTGCCAGGCCTGTCGATAGCCCACGCAACGCATCGCCGGCAAGCCCGGGTGCAGGTCGCCCCGGCCGCGCAGCGCCTGCACTTCAGCCAGGAAGCCGGCGTCGAGCATGGCGTAGAAGCGCTCTGCAATGCGCCCGTGCAGCCAGGCGCGGGACATGGGCTCCAGCGAGACCATCGGCCAGCGCGCCGCAGCCGGTGCGGCCGCCGCGGCCCGTGACGCGTGCCATTCAGACAGGGGCTTGCCGCTGATTTGAAACACCTCCAGCGCGCGCTGGATGCGCTGCCCGTCGGCGGGGGCCAGCCGCGCTGCGGTGACTGGGTCCACCCGCGTCAGTTCGGCGTGCAAGGCCGGCCAGCCGTGTTGGAAGGCGCGGCGGTCGATGTCGGCGCGCACGCCGGCATCGGCTTCGGGCATCGGGTGCAGGCCGACTCGCAGTGCCTTGAAGTACAGCATCGTGCCGCCCACCAGCAGCGGGAGATTGCCGCGGTCCTGGATCTGGCCTACCAGCCGCAACGCGTCGGCGGCAAAGCGCGCGGCGGAATAGCTGTCCAGTGGGTCGAGGATGTCGATCAAGTGGTGCGGCACTGCGGCGCGGTCGGCGGCGCTGGGCTTGGCGGTGCCGATGTCCATGCCGCGATAGACCAGCGCGGAATCGACGCTGATGATTTCCAGCGACAACCGCTGTGCCAGGGCCATCGCTACGGCAGACTTGCCGGAAGCCGTCGGGCCGGCCAGGCACACCGCGAAGGGTGCGGTTTGCGGCAATGCAGTAGGTGCAGCGGTCATCTGATCCGAGGTTATCAGGGGCCTGCTGCGCATCATCGCCGCCAATGCGCGCTTCGTCGCCCAGGCCGCGCGGGCACTTCACGGTGGCAGCATCATGCAGGCCTTGACCACAGAATCCGCTGCCCATGAACCTGCTTGTTGCACCCCACAAATCACCCCGCAAACCACCGCGCAAGCGTCTGCAAATGATCGGTCTGGCCTTGTGCCTGGCCGCATCGCCCCTCGTCGCCCAGACGCTGAAAGACCCGGCGCTGGAAGCGCTGTACGTGGCCGACAAATCAGAAGACCTGCAGCGCCTGGCCACCCAACGCCTGGCCGCGCAGCCCGACGATGCCCAGGCCGTATTGGCGCTCGCCCTTGTGGCGCTGGAGCGCGACGACAACGCCGCCCGCCGCCAGGCGCTGGCGCGTGCCGAGGCCTGTGCAGACAAGCAGCCGCGCGCAGCACCCTGCCAGTACGCGCACGGTGTGCTGCTGGGCATTCAGGCGATGAGCGAAGGCATGATGAAAGCCGCACGCAGCGCCGGCACCGTGCAGGCGGCGCTGGCCGCCGCGCACGAGATCGACCCCACCTGGTACCCCGGCCGCAGCGCGCTTTTGGAGTTCTACCTGGCCGCGCCCGGCATGCTGGGCGGCAGCACCACCAAGGCGGTCGAACTGGCACGCAGCGCGCCGCGGCCTGACCAGGTCAGCGCCCTCCAGGGCCGCTTGGCGATGCAGGACAAGCGCTTCGAAGCCGCCATCCTGGCCTTCATGGCGCTGCCGCCCACGCTGGAGCCGGCGCTGGCTGCCGACGTGCGCGGCTGGGGCCTGCAGGCGGGCCTGGGCCTGGTCGTCAGCGGCCAGGCGGCCAAGGCGCAGCCCTGGTTTGAACGCCAGATGCGCGACCATCCCGGCCACGGTGCAGGCGCCTATGGCCTGGCGCGGCTGAAGGGCGAACAAGGCGACTGGGCCGACGCGCTGCGGCTGTATGAAGTGGCGGCAGGCCTCAAAGGTGCTGCCGAGTGGCCGGTGGCCTACCGCATCGGCATTGCGCAGCAGCAGCTCAAGCGCAACGACGCGGCAAAGGCGTCGTTCACACGCTTCATCGCCGCCGGCAAGGGCCAGAAGTCGTCGCTGGACGATGCGCGCAAACGGCTGGAACAGTTGGGCAGTTGAAATCCACCGTCCGCTGCCGGTTCAGAACCGCTCGTCGTCACGCAAATAGCGCCACTGCCCCAGCGGCAGCTGCCCCAGCGGCACGCTGCCGATGCGCACGCGCTTCAGCCCCAGCACTTGCAGGCCGACGAGTTCGCACATGCGGCGAATCTGCCGCTTGCGGCCTTCGCGCAGCACGATGCGCAGCTGCTCTTCGTTCTGCCAGCTCACGGCGGCAGGGCGCAGCAGCACACCGTCCAGCGTCATGCCGTGGCGCAGCTTGTCCATCTCTTCGTCGGGGAATGCGCCGCCCTTGACGTACGCCACGCGCACCAGGTATTCCTTCTCCACCCGCGTCTGGTCGCCGACCAGACGCTTGGCCACCTGCCCGTCCTGCGTGAAGACGAGCAGGCCGGTGGAATCGATGTCCAGCCGCCCCGCTGGCGCCAGGTGGCGCAGGTGGCCGGGGTGGAACTGGATGCCCGACGTGTCGCCTTCCCAGCGGTTGGCCAACGTGACCAGCGTGACGGCGGGTTCATAGCCGTCCTCGGCCTGGCCGCTGACGATGCCGATGGGTTTGTTCAGCAGCACGGTCACTTGGCGCGCCTGCTCTTGCCGGGCGCGCGGGTCGATGTCGATGGCGGCGTCGGGCGCCACGCGCTGGCCCAGTTCAGCCAGCTTGCCGCCGACGCGCACCCAGCCGGCAGCGATCCAGTCGTCGGCTTCGCGGCGCGACGCCAGGCCGCGTTCGGTGATGAGCTTGGAGATGCGCACCCCTTCGGCGGCTGCCGGGTTGGCCAGCGGGCGCTGGGCGGCGGCGGACGGTGTGGCGCTGACGACGCGCGGTGCCGTGTCACGTGGGCCACGGGCGTCTCGTGGGCCATGCGCGTCACGCGGGGCGGGGCGGGGAGCGGCATGGCGGCGCGGGTCGGGCGGTGCATCGCGACGCGGTGGGCGCGGGGACGGCGCAGAGGGTGTTGCGGATGATGCCGGCGGCGTTTCGGAACGCGCTTCAGGCGGTGACCGGGGCGGCTGCGGTGGCCGTGGCGAGGTCACGCCACGAACGCGCGGGCGGTGCGGGTCGCGCGCGGGTGCGCTCGGTTTGATGCTGATTTTGGGGCGTTCGGCCATGGTGCGATTGGACCATGCCGCACTGCCCCGGCAGGCCCGCGTGCCGGCTATGTCAGATCAGGCTATCGTGAACGACTCCTGTGGATGTTGACCATGAAAAACTGCTTTGTGCTTGCACTGTGGCTCGCTTCCGCGATGGGTCTGCAACCCGCGCAGGCACAGCAGCCCACGCTGCAACCCGCCCTGCAATCGCAGCTTGACGCCGCCGTCATCGACTACGAATCCGGCCACCTCGACGCCGCGCGCGTGGCTTTTGAAGCGCTGTCCAAACGCGGCTTGCCGGCGGCCGACTACAACCTGGCGGTGATGCACCTCAAGAGTGAGCTGCCCAACCCCAGCCGCCAACGCGCTGAACAGCTGCTGACCCGCGCTGCACGCGGCGGCTTCGTCACCGCGCAGCTGATGCTGGGCCGCGCACTGGAAACCGGCGACTTCGGCCGCCGCGACCTGAAACTGGCGCACCAGTGGTACGAAGTGGCGGCAGAGAGTGGCAGCGTCGAAGCTCAGGTGGCCATGGGTACCGCCTTCTACCTTGGCCGGGGCCGGCCGAAAGATGCTGCGCGTGCTGCCCGCTGGTTCCGCGAAGGCGCCAAGGGCGGCGACGTGGGTGCGATGTATCTGCTGGCGTCGATGTACGAACAGGGCGACGGTGTCGAGCGGGACCTGCGCCTGGCCCGCTACTGGTACGACATCGCGGCGCGCAACGGCGATGAAGCGGCGCCGGCCAAGGTCAAGGAACTGGACGCGCGAAGCACTACAACACCACTTTGACCAGTGGGTGCGTGCTCAGCGTGCGGTACAGCTCGTCCAGCTGTTCGCGGCTGGTGGCGGTGACGGTCAGCGTCAGCCCCAGGTAGTTGCCGGCCTTGCTGGGCCGGCGCTCGATCGTGCTGGCGTCGAAGGCGGGGTCGAAGAGGTGCGCGATGGCGATCATCGCGGGTTCGAAGTCCGGCAGCTGCAGCCCCATCACCTTGATCGGGAAGGCACTGGGGTATTCGATCAGGCTTTGTTCTGGGGGTATGTCTGCCATGGCCGCTTGCTCAAATCGCGATCAGATCGACATCGTCACCTTGGCGCGCTGGTAGGCCTCAAACAGCTTGGCGTACACCGGCCCCGGCTTGCCGCGCAGCGCGCCGTGGCCCACCAGTTCACCGTCGATGTGCGTCACCGGCAGCACTTCCTTGGTGGCGGAACTGAGCAGCACTTCATCGGCTGCGCGCACGTCGGCTTCTGAAATGGGCCGCAGGTTGTAGGCCACGCCGCAGTCTTCGCACAGTTCACGCAGCAATTCGACGCGGATGCCTTCCAGCACATGGTCGCTCTTCGGCGGGCCCAGCAGCGCGCCTTCGTGTGCGACCCAGACGTTGCTGGCCGCGGCTTCAGTCAGGAAGCCGTCGCGGAACAGGATGGTCTCCAGCGCGCCGTGGTCGGCCGACATCTGCCGCGCCAGCACGTTGCCCAAGAGGCTGGTGCTCTTGATGTCGCCACGCTCCCAGCGGAAGTCGCGTGCCGTGGTGCAGGCCACACCGGCGTGGCGCTGCTCAGGGGTTGCGGCCTTGAGCGGGTTGCTCATCATGAAGACAGTGGGCACCGGGTTGGCCGGCATCACGTGGTCGCGCGGCGCCACGCCGCGTGTGACCTGGATGTAGACCACCTGGTCTTCTTCGGCCCGCGCCGCCACCAGTTGCCGGCAGCGCGCCAACCATTCATCGCGCGTGGCCGGTTGGGGTATGCGCAGCTTGGCCAGATTGCGATTCAGACGCGCCAGGTGTTCGTCGAAGCGAAAGAGTTTTCGGCCATAGGCCGGCACCACTTCATAGATGCCGTCACCGAAGATGAAGCCGCGGTCCAGCACCGGGATGCGCGCCTCGGAGATGGGCATGAAGTCGCCGTTGAGGAAACAGAGGTTGTCGGTCATGGTGGGGTATCCGAGTCGGCGCATCCATCGTACAGGGCCGTTGAAGGTGGCGGCGTCAAGGCACTGCGAGCTTCACGGCCGGTTCATGCGCATGTAGATGAACTGGGTACGGCCCAGAAAGTCCGAGATGTGTGCGGCGCTGAAGCCGGCGTCGCGCAGCCAGCGCGCAGCCGTGCGCACTGCCAGGCGGTGCGTGGCTGCGGGTATGGGCCGGGCGGTCACGATTTCAAAGCGTGCTGACAAGGCCGCTGGGTTGACCATGCCCTCGGTCATCGACGCGATGTACAGACGTTCCATCGAGCCGGCCAGATCGGCGGCATTGCTGGCGCGAAAGCGTGGGTTGGGGCTGCTCCAGTTGCGCATCTTGGCGTCGCCGTAGACGTCGCGTCCGATGGCGCGGTAGTCAGGAATCACGCTTTGCTGGGGATCGGGCCGGCCGGAAAACTGCGTCGGCCGCATCAGAGGAATTTCGGTCTGCGTTTCGCTGGGCCCGGTGGCAGCAACGCGGCGCTCGGCCGCCTGCGCTTCGTACTCTTGCCATGAGCGCGCAAGCCCAGGGCGCGCGGCGGTGGCGTTGCCCGGCAGGCGTTCATAGCCGGGTGTGCCGGACACACGCAGCGTGGGTTCATAGCCGACGAAGACGTTGCCTGCATCGAAGACAGGGTTGCCAGCCGCATCCAACACCACCGGCCGCGCGGGGCTGGGCTGCGGGCCCACCACCACCTGCTGGGTCGGGCCGTACAGCGTGACCTCGGGCACCGGGGCGCCGGGCGGCATGACGCGGGCACCGCTGGCGTCGTAGAGCGTCGGGCGCGCAGCCGGCGCGCCGCTGGCCAGGTAGTCGGCCGCGCCGTAGGGCTGGCCGCTGGCGTCGAGCACGGGCGACAGCCTGGGCGGCGCGCCGGGTGCAATGTTTGGTGCGGCGTCGGGCGCGATAGCGGGCGCAATGTCGGGCGCAATGTCGGGCGCGGTCGGCTTGACCGTCCCGGGCATCGTCATCACCGGCTCGGGCAGCGATGGCGGTGGCGCCATCGGCCCGGGCGGGTCCAGCATGCTGAAAGGTGCCGGCTCCAGCACCAGCGGTGTCGGGCCCTGGGGCAGCACGGCGTCGGGCGGCAAGTTGTCGGGGGCCGCGTTTGCCGGCGGCGCGCCTTCGTCAGCGGCCGTTTGCGTGGCGCTGGCGGGCTCCTTCGGCCCGAAGCGACCCATCATGCCGGTCATGCCGTAGCCGGTGACCGCCCCTTCCATGCCCGAGAAGATCCAGCCGCCCGGGCCCACGATGGCGGCGCTGTGGTACGCCGCCACGCCCGGATTGCCGGCCGCCTGGCTGACCACCAGGTTGTAGATGTCACCGGCCAGCGCCGTGGTGGCGCCGCTGACAAAACCCTCGGCCGCACCGGCGGCTGCCATGCCGCCGACAGTGCTGGCCTCGAAGCCCAGCGCCGCGCCCAGGCGCGAGCCCCAGCCGGCGGTGAGCAAGGTGACCAGTGCGGTCACCATCGACGCACCCAAGTTCCACCACTGGTTGTCGTCATAGGTGTCGTAGGAGATGGCACCCTGGCGAAACCGCTTTGCATTGCGCTCTTCGCG
The DNA here is from genome assembly GCA_031372005.1 of Rubrivivax sp. Classification (GTDB taxonomy): domain Bacteria; phylum Pseudomonadota; class Gammaproteobacteria; order Burkholderiales; family Burkholderiaceae_C; genus Rubrivivax. Next base: position 7,235 of record JANMKK010000308.1, on the reverse strand, counting down.
GCCCATGTAGCCGCCGGTCACGATGTTGCCGCAGGTGTCGTAGATGGTTTCCGTGATCCATTCCAGCCCGTTGGGCACCAGCTTCAGGTAGTGCACCCCGCCCTTGTCGATGTTGCGTGACATGGCGTCTTCGGTCTCGTCCTTCATCTCCGTCCACATCTCGCCGGCGGTGGTGTCGGGCATCTTGCTTTGCTGCCAGTTCTGCAACCCGTTCAGCGACGTTCGCAAGGCTTGGGTGGCGTTGCTGCCGTTGATGTCCACGCTGTCCAGCCGGCCTGCCAGATCGGCGTTGTCTGCGGCCAGCGTCTGGCGCAACACGCGCACGCGCACCAGGTACGCGGCCAGCATGTCCGTCACGGTCTTCACGTCGTTGTAGGCAAAACCACCCGGGTGGGCATCGATTTCCTTCGGCATGTCGAAGGCTTCGAGCACGGCTTGGTTGCCCGTGCGCTCGAACTCCGCCGCCAGCGCGCGCTGCGCGGCCGATTGCCCGGCATCCCAGGCCACTGCGCGCAATGGCACTGGTGCGATGGCGTCCAGGCTCTCCACCGGGAGGCCACCATGGCTGTCCAGAAGTTCGACACCGTCCACGCTGAAGCGCAAGCGCGAAGGCTCGTCGGACAAGGCTTCGGGATCGGCCAGTTCGATGAAGACCGCCCGGCTGTTCAGATCTTGCAGGTACAGCCGCAAGGCTTCGTTGCGCGCGACGGCGGCCACGGCGGCCTGGACTTCGGCTTCGACCTGGCTGTCGAAGGCTGGTTCAAACTGGTTGAGCATCTCGTCGCGGCCGACAAAGTCGGTGTCGGGGTCGAGCAGGTCGGCCAGGGTGGCCCAGACGCCTGTCATGGCCTCGATGGGTGCATCGGCCGGCACCGGCAGGTCGCGCCGCAGCGCTTCGCGCCGCGACGCTGCAGCGTGCAGCGTGGCGATGTCATCGGTCGGCAGTGCGGCGTACAACAAGTAGTACTCGGCCAGCGGCTGGGCCGGCACCGCACCCCGGTCTTCGCAGAACTGTGGCTCGTCGGCGGTGCATGCGAAGGCTGCAGGGCCGTACTCGAAGCGCGTTATCGGCGACGTTTGCGGCAACGTCTCGGGCGACGATGCGACAACTGGTGCATGCGCCCCCGGTTGTGGCCCCAGAACGCGGTCGAGCCAGGCCGGGTTGGTGATGGCCGCAACCGTCTCAGGTCTGGACGGCGCAGTCGTCAACCGGCCTTGCGATGGCGCCACTCTTTGTGGCGTTGCAGTCTGCTTGGGTCGGCCCATGCCCGTCGTTCCTGGTGCTTCCCTGGCGCTGCCGGTCTTCAGGCCGACCGCGTGCCGTCGTCCGGCCCCGGCACGTTCCAGTCTCCCGGCGGCGACGGCTCACCGCATTCCATCCGCACCTGCCACTTGGCTTTGTGCGGCCCCAGCGCCCACGGCGACTGGGCGGTGACGCTTTGCAGCGCATGGTGAAAGGTGGCGTAGTGGCGCGGCCGCACCTGGTTGCCCAGGGACATGATGCCGCCGTTGTGTTCGGTCACCGCGCCGGGCAGCGGGTTGCCACTGGCGTCGCTCATCTCGCGCGCCCACTGGTCGTGCGCCACCGGGTCGCCGACGGTGCCGTACTCGTCTTCCAGGCCAAAGGCGTGGCCAAATTCGTGCAGCGCAGTGACCATGCGCGCGCCGCCGTCCACCAGCAGGTCGACACGCTGGTCGGCTGCCTTGCGCGGGTCGCCAGGGTCGGCTTCGCGTTCGCCGCGGGCTTCGCTGATCACGCGGGTGCCGACGTTGTGGAACCCCTGCGCGTGCAGGTAGGCGCGCACCGTGTCGGCTCGCGCTTGCGACAGCTTCTGGTTGTAGGCCTCTTCGCCGCTGGCGCTGGCGTGGCCGATCAAGTCGACACGCACTTCCTGGTGCGCGGCAAGTGTGTTGTCGCCGTCGAACTTGGCGACGAACTTGTCCAGCGTGTCCTTGGCATCCGGTGTCAAGGCCGAAGAGCCAAATTCAAAGAGCACGCTCTTCTTGAGCAACTCATATTCCTTCGGCCCCAGGCTGCTGCTGGACAGCCGCATGCGCTGGTCAAAGGGGTTGGTGTGGCTGCCGGGTGGCACTTCGTGGTCGATGTCCCACGTTTTCAGGCTGAGGTCGGCGGGGGTCTTGAAGGCGTCCAGGGCCATGTGGTCGGTGGCCAGCTTGACGCGCTCGCCGATCTTCAAGTCCACCGCCACCGCGGCGCCCAGCCATTCCCAGCGTGGCTTGTTGAGAAAGAATTCGTGCTGTCCGCCCCAGCCCTGTTCGATCAGCGGCTCAAGCGTCGCGATCCACGGTGCGTGTTCAGCCGGTGCCCATTGGAAGGCGGCCAGCACGGTGGCCTTCTGGCCGGGGTCGGTCAGCGCCGTGACTTGCGCCGCCATGTCATTGAGGGCATCCGAGGACGGCAGGTCAGGGTGCGCGGTGACGGTGCCACCGCTCATCACCAGCGTGTCCTTGAAGGACACAGCCACGCCCTGGGTGATCTGCAGCACACCGTCGCCCTGCACAGCCTCAGGCAGGTATTGCGCCGCAAAACCGCCAATGCCTCCGGCCCCGGGCATGCTGACCGGTGTCGGCGGGTGCGGGCCCGCGCCGGCCCACGCTTGCGCTGCGTCCAACTCGGCCTGGCAGGGGCTCAAGGGACTTGTGGGGGGTGTCGCGTTGCTCGGACCTCCGCTCAACCAGGAGGCCGCTGGCGCAGCCATCGGCGACGCGGGCGCGGCCCCTGCCGCGGACCTTGGGGAAGGCGATGCGGCAACGGGCGATGCGTCCATCACGCGTGGACCGGTATCCCGCGTGGCGGGCCTGACCTGGGGTGCGTGTCGGCGCATGGCCAGGCTGCACTCAGCCCCGGTTGTTGAGCAGCACTGCAAACTGCCAGGTTGCGCGGGGGAAGCCGCGGTCCTCGATGGACTTGATCGCGGCTTCGGTCAGCACCTCGGTGTTGGTGTTGCGGATGCCCGTGTAGCCGACCACCGTCATCTGGTCCTGCACGGCTTTGAGCACTTCATCGGCGTTGCCCAGTTCAGCCGCTGCCTGCACACCCACGCTGTTGCGTGCGGGCCGGGCGCCAAACACCAGCGCCTTGAGCTGGTTGTCGAAGTCACCCGCATCGGCGGGCTTGAAGTCCTTGAAGGCGTGTTTGCCGAACTGCGTGTTGGCGCTGATGATGAAGCGGCCGTCAAAGGGCACGAAGGCCATCAGCACGGTGTCGTTGCGCGTTTGCACCACGGCTTGCCGCACGATGACGCTCAAGCCCGCGCAGTCGGTGACCTGGTCCAGGTCCCTGGCAGCAAAGGGCTGCACCTTGTCGCCGGGGCTGCCCAGCACCTGCATCAAGGCGCTGGTGCGCTGCTGCGCCAGCGCCGGCACGGTGGTGCTGCCGTGATAGACCAGCGCCAGGTTCTGCGGCGGGCCGCTGCTGCCGGTTTCAGCCCACGCGCCCTTCAGTGCCTGCGCGCTGGCGGTTTCCACGGTCTTGCCATTGGTCTGGTAGTTGACGCGCGCCAGGGTTTGCAGCTGCAAGGTCTTCATCGCCGACGCAAGGCCGCTCCTCTTGACGAGGCTTGCAAAGCGCGTGAGCAGCGCTTCGCTGTCCACCGCCACCACGTCGTGGCAGATGACGACCACGTCTTCGGTGATGAGAAACACCGCCCCGTCCCAGCCCGCGAGGTTCAGCGCCGGCAGCACCGGCAGCACCTGGTTTTCCAAGGCGCGGTCGAGCTCGCCTTGCGCCAGCGTCAGCTCCAGCCCGGAAAGCCGCGCCTGCGCCAGCGCGTCGCCTTCGCCCTGTGCCGCGCCTTGGGAGCCGATGGCACCGAAGCGCATGCGCGTGCCGGGGTCAGCGGCCTGCCAGTCATGCAGCAGTTCTGCCGTCGGCGTCTGGATGCTGCTGCGCCCGCCGTCGAAGGCCACCGCGCCGATGGGTGCGAAGCCCAGCTTGCGGATCACCGCGGCGTTGCCCGCCAGCACGGCGGCGCGTGCCGCGCGCAACTGCTCGTCGGTCTTCACCTTCAGGTGGTGCAGTTCATAGCGCCGCGCTTCCAGCACCGGCGCACTGGGCGCGGCACCGCACTGCTTGTTGCGGCGGCGGTGGAACAGCACCCAGTCGAGCGTGGCGCGCACGGTGATGGCGTCGGCTTGGGGGGCGCGCTGGCCGAAGAGGTCGCTGCGTGCCTGGGTGGCAAAGTTGGTGGCACTTTCGCGCGTGGCGATGACGTCGATGGCCGCTTCGGACGCCGACCGCAGCGGGTGGCCCAGGCGCAGCACGGCGTCGTTGCGCGTCAGCCGCGCGCCGATGTCCAGGTCGGTGCCCTGGGCCGACATCTGCACTTGCACCGATGCCAGTTGCCCGTTCTGCGCGCTCAGCACTTTCACACCCAGGCGGTCCATGCCCAGGAAGCCGCGGTTGTCGAAGAGCAGGGCGCTGAAGTCCACTTCAACGTTCGTGCGGGTTTGCGGAATCCCGCCCTCGTCGGTGGGCTCGGTGCTGATGATCACCGGCACGCTGAACTGCAAGCCGCGCTGTGAATTGGCCAACGTGCCAACCAGGCCGGCGATGATTGCCGCACCACGCAACGTGCCCTGCACCACCAGACGCTGACCGCTGGCAACGCGGCTGTCCACGACCAGTTGCGCGCCAACGATGCCGATGTCGATGAACTGCGTGCCGCCGCTCTTCGGACTGATCAAGCTCAGGTCCAGGCTGACATCGACGCGGCTGCCTTCTGCGGCAGCGAAAGGATCGGTTTCACTCTTCAGCGCCAGCCACAGCCCCGTGTGGTCGCTGTTCTTGGCCACGGCACCCACCAGCGACGCCGCCTTCAGGCCTTCGAAGTGGCGGATGCCCGCGGTGGTGGCCGTGTTGGCCACCCTTTCCAGCGCCTTCATGCGGTAGGCGACGGCTTCTTCGCGCAGGGCGCTGAAGCGCGAGGCCAGTTCTTGCGGCGTGGGGTCGGCAGCGGCTGCCGCTGCGGCTGCGGTCGCTGCCGTCGAGCGCGCTTTCTTTACCGGCACCGCAGCGGCTGCGGCCAGGCTGCTGCGCTGCAGGTCCACCGACTTCCACAGCGTCTGCTCCAGGCCGTTGTCGCGTTCACCGGCCCACGTTTTCAAGGCCGCCAGCGCCGCGTCGCGGCTGGCGGTTTCAACCAGGCCGGCGAAGAAGAAGCTCAAGGCGCCATCGGATCGCCGTTCGCTGCGCGCGGCACCCGTCATCACGTCGCGCTGGGTGCGCGTGGCGACAATCAGATTGGTCTTGGCGGTGGTGGCCAGGCGCACTTCCCAGCCCGCGCCTTGGCTGTTGGCAGCTGACAGGATCTGGCCGTCGGGCACCAGGATGTCCACCTCTTCTTTCTGCTGCGGGTTGTCCAGGCCGCGCAGCAGGCTGATGCGCTGCATGTGCTGCGCTTCTTCCAGCGCGTGGGCCACGAAGTCGGGCCGCACGACGCAGAAGCGCAAGTCCACGCCGTCGCCCATCAGCCTGCGCACCTGTTCGTTGACCGGGAAGGCCGAGCCCGGCGCCACCGGCAGGTAGCCGGCGGCAGGAAGTTCGACGATGCCGCGGCGGATCAGCAGGCGGTCGGTCGGTTGCAGCTGCAAGGTGCCGCGTGCGGTGCCGGCACGCTTGACGGCGCTGGTGAGCAGCGTGCGGCTGATCGGCACGGGGTCGGTGGCGCTGAACGTGGCGCTGACCGTGGCGTTGACCGTCGCTTTGTCGGCCGCGCTCACGTTGGCCGCATCGCGCGCAGCCAGTCGGGCGCTGCTGGCCTGGTACTGGCGGTCGAGTTGCGTCAGGATGTCGCCGACTTCGACGACCGCCTTGCGCAGGTCGGCACAGGGGTCGTCGTCGGGGTTCGGCGTGCGCGCCAGGCCGTCGCGCAACTGGCACTGGAACTGCAGCACCTGCGCCAAAAAGACGTCCCAGGGCCGCATCATCATGCGCCATTGCCAGTAGCGGCGCGGCGGGCCATCAATGTGTTCGCGGCGTGCCGTCCAACTGTCGATGAACACGGTGTGGCCGCCCGCCCGCGCCAGCACCGCCAGCGGCACGAAGTCGCCAGAGCTTGGCGCCGCGCCGCGGCACCACAGGCTGGACAACAAGCCGGCGCCCGAGATCAACGATTCCACTTGCCGTGCTTCATCGGCAAACCAGGCCGACGCCACGCGTGACCGCAGGTGCAGCGTTTGCATCACTTCGGCGTTAGAGCCTGGCAGCGGGCTTGCCAGTTGCAAGGGCAGCGCGCGCAGCACGACACCTTCCAGCCGCTGCGGCCTTTCAGTCCCGCTGGCGCAGACACTTTCGCAGGGCTTTCCGAAGACGTCTTCCTGGCCACACAGGGCTTCTGCATGCGTCAGGCCCAGCACGTACAGACTGGTGCCGCCGACCACCGGTGTGACGGCCGTGACGGCAGCCGTTTCACACAGCGTGAACACCGCAGAGCCTCTGACGCCACCGACCCGCACCACCGTGTCGCTGCGGCTCCTGCTCAGCAGTTCTTCAACCTGCACCGCAGCTTCCATCGGCAGGTGCAGCACACGGCCTTGCGGGTCGATGGCCAGGCCGGCGGACAGTTCCACCTGGTCGCCGGCCAGCAGCTGCAAGTCAAAGCCATGCACCACGCCGCTGCCGCCTGCGCTGGTGGCCATCTGTTGCAGCCGGCGGTGGTATTCCTGTTCGGCCTGCAGGTCGGCGGCGCGCAGGAACTTGCCGTCAAAGTAGTTCAGCCGCGTCAGTGCGGTGGGCTTGGGGATGAGTGCGATGCCGGCGGCCTGGGTCATGAGGACGACGGTGTCGGGGTCGGAGCGGGTTGTTCGCGTGGTGGCCATGGCTGGGCTCCCGTGATGAATGAAAAGCGGATGGATTTCAGGCCAGCGCAGCCAGCAAGGCCCCGCCCAGCGCTTGCAGCGTGGACGTGGCCAGCAGCACGCTGCGCACGTCCATGTCCACGGTGGCGACGCTGAGCGTGCTGCCTGCGGGGACGCCAGTGCCGGTGGGTGTGAGCGTGACGCCACCCAGGTCTGCCAGCGCCAGCGTGGTGGGGCCGGCTTCCGGGAAGAGGTGGCCGTCGCTGTCGTCGGGGTCCATGGGTTGCGCGCTGACTTCGGCGATGCTGTCGATGACGCTCAAGTGGTGCAGTGCGGCAGCCGCCGCGGCCACGCGGTCGGCAGGTGCCGCCGCGCTGATGGCAGCGCGTGCGTCCAGCGCTGCCTGGTCGCCGGGC
>JANMKK010000116.1:0-8200 GCA_031372005.1 Rubrivivax sp. | reverse complement strand
CGGATCAGCCCCTTGTGCTGCGCGCGCAGGCCTTGCAGCGCAGGCAACCAGTCGGTCAGCATGCGCTGCAGCACCGTGCGCGACGGCGACTCCACCAGCATCTGCATGCGTTCCACGTCAGCCACCTTGGCCACAAAAGGCGGCACCGGGCGGTACGCGGTCACGCCTTCGTAGGCCTGGGCTAACGCTGAAGCTGCCTGCAAGAAGCTGGTGGCGGCGTCTGCGGTGCGCGCGTCGGCGCGCACCAGTGCCAGCGCGGCAAAGGGCGGCAGGCCGGCGGCGTGGCGCTCGGCCAGTTGCGCGGCGGCAAAGGACTCGTAGTCGTGGGCACGCAGGGCCGCGTAAATGGGGTGGCGGACGTTCCAGGTCTGCACCCACATCTCGCTGCGCGCGGCCTGTTCGGCGTCGCGGCCGGCGCGGCCCGCTGCCTGCATCAGCAACGCAAACAGGCGCTCTGGCGCGCGGAAGTCGCTGCTGAAGAGCGCGCTGTCGGGGTTGACGGCGGCCACCAACGTGACGCGGCGGAAGTCATGCCCCTTGGCCACCATCTGCGTGCCGACGAGCACGTCGACGTCGCCCGCGTGCACGGCGGCCAGTTGCTGTTCCAGCAGGCCGACGCCGCGGGTGCTGTCGGCATCGATGCGCCCGATGCGGGCCGAGGGCAACAGCGCGCTGAGTTGCTCCTGCAGCTTTTCGGTGCCCCGGCCGATGGGGGCGATGTCCAGGTTGCCACAGTCCGGACAAGCGCGCGGCACCCGTTGACTCAGGCCGCAGTGGTGGCAGCGCAGCGTGCGGTCTGACTTGTGGAAGACGCGCCAGGCGCTGCAGTGCGGGCAGCCGCTTTTCCAGCCGCAGGCGCTGCAGTGAAGCACGGGGGCATATCCGCGGCGGTTCAGCAGCAAGAGGCTCTGCTCACCGCGCGCGATGCGCTCTTCTATGGCCTCCAGCAGCGGTGGCGCCAGCACGCGTTCAACGCCGTCCACCTTGGGCAATTGCGCCATGTTCAAGAGCCGCACGCGCGGCATGGCGCCGCCGCCAATGCGTGCGGCAAGCGGCACGCGCTGGTACTTGCCTTCCAGCGCGCGCTGCCAGCTTTCCAGCGACGGCGTGGCCGAGCCCAGCACCACCGGCACGGCGCGCTGGCGGGCACGCCAGACCGCCAGGTCGCGCGCCGAATAGCGTGCGCCCTCCTGTTGTTTGAATGACGGGTCGTGCTCTTCATCGACCACGATCAGCCCCAGGCGCGGCAGTGGTGCAAACACCGCCAGGCGCGTGCCCAGCACCAGGTCTGCCAGCCCCAGGTGCGCCAGCAGCCAGTGGCGCAGGCGCCGCGCCGGTGTCAGGCCGCTGTGCAGGCTGACCATCACGTGGCCCGGGAAACGCTCGGCAAAGCGGGCTTCCAGCTGCGGCGTGAGGTTGATCTCGGGCACCAGCACCAGCGCCTGCAGTCCGCGCTGCAGCGCGCTGGCGGCGGCGTGCAGGTAAACCTCGGTCTTGCCACTGCCCGTGACACCGTGCAGAAGGATGGGCTTGTCGGCGCTGGCGATGGCAGCCAGCGCGGCTTGCTGTTCATCGTTGAGGGTGGGCGCGGCTGCCGCAATCGTCGTCACCGCCGGGTGGGGAACAGGCAGTGGCTTCATCAGCTGCGCCACGCGCCGCTGCAGCCTGATGTTGTCCATCCTGCGCAACTCCGGCGGCAGCACGGCCAGCGCCAGCTCGCCCACGCTGCGCTGGTAGTACCCGGCCGCAAAGTCGATCAGGCCACGCCAGTCGGCAGGCAGCGGCGGCAAGGCGCACAGCACGGCGCCGATAGGCCGCAATTCAGCCGTCTCCGGAAGGCTGCTGGCCGCTTCGTCCCACACCACACCCGGCACATCGCGACGGCCTAGCGGCACGCGCACCAGCGTCCCCGGCGCAAGCGGCTGCTCACTTGTGTAGTCCAGCAAGGAGCCCAAGGACGCATGCCGCGGCGCTTCAACCGCCACCGGCAGCGTCAGCAGCATCCCCGGCCCCTTGCGCATTGCAGCGGGGCACCCAGCGCAAGCAACACCTCAGATAAACGCGCCAAGTGCATGATCACAAAGGGATTTCCAAGTTGCGCACCGAACTGTGGATAACTATGTGCGCAACCTGCTGCCAGAAGCGCCAAGTCCTTGATTCTGCGTACAACCTCGGCCGTTGCCCCACTTTGTGAGCACGCCAAACATACAAATAAAATCAACAACTTGCCACGAAAGACGGTGATTTTCGGCGGACGCCATACCGGCCAGGCCGCAGGTTGCGCCGCAACATGCAAACTGGGGATAAGTCAAGACCTGGGCAATCACTCTTTGGTGCTTTCAAGGGTTTGTGCCAAGGGCCTGCCGATCAGGCGCAGTGCAGGCCGAGAAAAGCCCGAAACCAGCCCGAAACCAGCCCGAGACCAGCCCCCAGAACAGCCCCAACACAATCCAACAACCGGTCGGCCAATCAGGCGCGCTGCAGCCGCGAATGGCGGTGCACCGCTTCCACCAGCGCGGTCACGTGTTCAGGCGGCGTGTACTGGCTGATGCCGTGGCCCAGGTTGAAGATGTGGCCGTCCCAGCCACCGTCGGCGCGTTGCGGGCGGCCAAAGCTTTCCAGCACCGCCACCGCTTCACGCGCCACCGCGTCTGGCGGCGCAAACAACACATTGGGGTCGAGGTTGCCCTGGAGAGCAACGCGCTCGCCCACGCGACGGCGGGCGTCGGCCAGGTTCACGGTCCAGTCCAGGCCCACGACGTCGGCGCCGCAGCTGGCCACCTGGTCCAGCCAAGGGCCGCCGCCCTTGGTGAAGACGATGACCGGGATTTTCTGGCCGCCCTTTTCGCGCTGCAGGCCCTGCACGACGCGACGCGTGTAGTCCAGGCTGAAGCGCTGGAAGGCACCGTCGGCGAGCACGCCGCCCCAGCTGTCAAAGATCATCACGGCCTGGGCGCCGGCGTCGATTTGCGCGTTCAGGTAGGCCGTCACTGCCTGCGCATTCACTTGCAGGATGCGGTGCATCAGGTCGGGCCGGCTGTAGAGCATGGTCTTGACCAGCCGGTAGTCAACAGAGCCCGCGCCTTCCACCATGTAGCAGGCCAGCGTCCACGGGCTGCCGGAAAAGCCGATCAGCGGCACGCGGCCGTTCAGGGCGCGGCGAATCGAGGTGACAGCGTCGAAGACGTAGCGCAGCTTGTCCAGGTCGGGCGCTTGCAACGCAGCCACCGCCGCTTCGTCGCGCACCGGGTGCGCGAAGCGCGGGCCTTCGCCGGCGCCAAAGCTCAGGCCCAGGCCCATGGCGTCAGGCACGGTGAGGATGTCGCTGAAGAGGATGGCGGCGTCCAGCGGGTAGCGGTCCAGCGGTTGCAGCGTCACCTCGGTGGCGTACTGCACGTTGGTGGCCAGCCCCATGAAGCTGTTGCCGGCCTTCACGCGCGTGGCCTTGTATTCCGGCAGGTAGCGTCCGGCCTGGCGCATCAGCCACACGGGCGTGTGGGTGGTGGGCAGGCGCAGGCATGCGCGCAGGAAGGTGTCGTTCTGGAGGGTTGGCCACATGCGGCGCGATTATGGCGAGCGTTATGGCGACCATCCAGCTCAACTGCTGCAGCAACCAACCGGCAAAACGCTGCAGCGGCGCGCAGAAACACCAGGGGCTCGAAACCCAGCGTCGCCACAGGCCCTGCTGCAGTGTGTCCATAGCCTGGGCTGGTCTTGAAGGGCCGTTGTCATGCCCCACATGAGGAGCCGCGGGTACGATGCGCCCGCCTATCCTGATTTGGAGATTCGAATGATCCTTCTGCACACGCGCACCGGCTGGGCCGGACGGATGGCCGCCTGGCTGACTGCCGCCACCCTCGCCTTGGGCCTCAGCGGTTGTGGCTACAACGACTTTCAGCGTCTGGACGAGCAGGTCAAGGCCGGCTGGGCCGAGGTGCTCAACCAGTACCAGCGCCGCAGCGACCTGATCCCCAACATCGTGGCCACCGTCAAGGGCGAGGCCAACTTTGAGCAGGAAACGCTGACCAAGGTGATCGAAGCGCGCTCCAAGGCCACCAGCATCCAGGCCACGCCAGAACTGGTGAACAACCCGGAAGCCTTCAACAAGTTCCAGGCCGCGCAGGGTGAACTGTCCAGCGCGCTGAGCCGCTTGCTTGTCGTGACCGAGAACTACCCCAACCTGAAAGCCAACCAGGGCTTTCAGGATCTGCGCGTGCAGCTGGAAGGCACCGAAAACCGCATCACCGTGGCGCGCAACCGCTACATCAAGACGGTGCAGGACTACAACGTGCTGGCGCGCAGCTTCCCCAACAACCTGACGGCGATGGTCTTCGGCTACAGCGTCAAGCCCAACTTCACGGTGCAGAACGAAGCCCAAATCTCCACGCCACCGGCGGTGAGTTTTGACAAGCCTGCGGTGGCCGCGCCCAAGCCTGCTGCAGCGGCTTCAAAGTAAACACGGAAGCCTGCATTGAAATTGCTGCGTTGGCTGCTGCTGGCCTGGGCGCTGTGTGCGGCCGGGCTGGCCTGGGCGCAAGATGTGCTGCCCGTGCCGCCGCTGGCAGCGCGCGTCATCGACCAGACCGCCACGCTGACGCCCGAACAGCGCGCGGCCATCGAAGCCAAGCTGGCGGCCTTTGAAGCCCAGTCGGGCCCGCAGATCGTCGTGCTGCTGGTGCCCACCACCGCGCCGGAAGACATTGCCGCTTACGCCCAGCGCGTCGCCGAGGTCTGGAAGATCGGCCGCCGCGATGTGGGCGACGGTGTGGTGCTGGTGGTGTCCAAGGGCGACCGCAAGGTGCGCATCGAAGTCGCCAAGGCACTGGAAGGCGCGATCCCCGACCTGGCTGCGCGCCAGATCATTGACACCGCCGTGCGCCCTGCTTTCCGCGCCGATGACTATGCCGGGGGCCTGAACGCTGCCATCGACAAGCTGGTGCTGCGAATCCAGGGCGAAGGCCTGGCGGCGCCCGCAGCGCGCGACAAGGGCTTTGGCAAACAGGGGTTGGGCCTTGAAGAGTTGGGCATGTTCTTCTTTGTGGCCGTGCCGATCCTGGGCGCCGTGCTGACGGGCCTGTTCGGCCGAAAGTTTGGCTCGGCGCTGACGGCGGGCGCGGCCGGCGGCCTGTCCTGGTGGTTCACGGCCAGCGCGCTGGTGGCCGTGGGCGCGGGGCTCGTGTCGCTGCTGGTGGTGGGCATTTTCGGCATAGGTTCGGCGCTGCAGCGCGCTGGCATGGGGTCGCGCAGGGGCGGCGGGCTGCCGCACATCGGCGGCTGGGGTGGCGGCCTTGGCGGCGGTGGCTTTGGAGGCGGGGGTGGCGGTGGCGGCTTCTCGTCCGGCGGCGGTGGCGACTTTGGCGGCGGTGGCGCCTCGGGGGATTGGTGATGCGCTTGTGGACCCGCCTGTCGCGCATCCTCAAACACCGCTGGCTCGACGAGACCGACGCCGCGCGTGCGCTGGGCCCTGACGCGCTGGCGCACCTGGAAGCGCGCGTGGCGGCCAGTGAGCGCAAGCAGAGCGGCGAAATCCGTCTCTGCATCGAAGCCGGCCTGCCGCTGTCGTACCTGTGGCATGACGCGACGCCGCGCCAACGCGCCGTGACGATGTTCGGCAAGCTGCGCGTCTGGGACACCGAACACAACAACGGCGTGCTGATTTACCTGCTGCTGGCCGAACACGCCATCGAAATCGTGGCCGACCGCGGCATCACGCGCCGGGTGCCACAAGCGACCTGGGACACCCTGGTAGCCGGCATGCGCGAAGACTTTCGCAGCGGGCGTTTTGAGCGCGGGCTGATGCAGGCGGTGGACGCGGTGGACGGCATCCTGAGCCGCCACTTCCCGCTGGCCGCAGGGGATGCCAATCCCAACGAGTTGGCGGACGCGCCCGACCTGCGCTGAATTTCAGCTGCGCGCGATCGTCAGCGCAAAGCGGTTCTTGCCCTCGCGCCGTTCGTAACTCATGCGGCTGGCGGTGTTGCGGATCATCAAGAGGCCCAGGCCACCGACCTGCGCGTCGTCCAGCGAATCGGGCAGCAACTGCGCATCGACTTCCAGCGGGTCGAAAGGCTTGGCGTCATCGACGATGAGCACTTGCACTTCGTCCAGATCGACCTGCAGGTCGATCTCGACCTCACGCAGGCCCGTGCCTTCGTAGCCATAGCGCAAGGTGTTGGTGATGGCTTCTTCCAGCACCAGTTCAACCGCCGCCACGGCGTGTTCATCGACGGCGTTGTTTTCCAGAAACTGGCGCGCCTGCAGGCGCGCAATTTCCAGGCCGCCGATGTCGGCCGCCATCGGGATCAGCAGCGAAGGCGAGACTCTCGGCATGGGCGGTGTGGGTGCGGGGGTCCGTGAACCAACGCTTCAGCCGGCCAACCGCGCCAACGCCTGCTCTCGGTCAGGCACGATGGGGATGATCTGGTCCAGCGCCACCATCTCCAGCGTGGACTGCACCAGCGGCCGGGCGCCAAACAGCACCAGCTTGTGGCCGCGCGCGCGCTGGGCGCGGGCGTTGGCAATGATCATGCGCACGCCCATCGACGCCAGAAAGCTCACCGCGGACAGGTCCACCGCAGCACCGCCGCCGCCGCTGCCGGCCACGGCTGCCGTGAAGCGGGCTTCGACCTGGTCCACGCCCACGGTGTCCATGCGGCCCAGGAGCGCCACGCACAGCAGGCCGGGGCCCAGTTCACCGACGTTCATTTCCATTCATTCACCCCTGGTCAAGCTGGGCGGCGCAGGCCCCGAACATCGCAGCCCGGCTAGAGCACCCGGGCCTTGCAGCCCGGTTACAACACCCGGGCCTTGCAGCCCGGTTACAGCACATGCGCCACCAACATCGAAAAGTCATCGTCCAGCGGCCCTGCCCGCGCAAGACCCCGCACCACCCGGAACAAGTGCTCAGGCTCGGACACCCCCGGATCATGAGGCCGACCGAGCAGTTCCAGGAAGTCCGGCAGACCCCATGTCTGGCCGTCGGCGGTGACGATCTCGAAGACGCCGTCGCTGAACAGGTACAGCTTTTCACCACGCGCCAGCACGGCCTGGCCGATGTTGAATTCCACATCCGGCATGGCGCCAATGACCAGGTTGCGCGCATGCAACTCGCGCAGTGCGCCGCCGCCGCCGGGCGGGCGCACGTAAGCCGGGTGGTGGCCACCACAGGCGTAGCGCAGGTTGCCGCTGCGCTGGTCCAGCACGCCGTACCAGATGGTGAAGAACATGCCGCCGTGGCTGTCCATCTGGAACATCGCGTTCAGGCGCGACAGCACCTGCGCCGGATTGGCAAAGTTGGTGTCGGGCAGGCTCTGTTGGCGCAGCGTGTTCAACACCGTGACCACGTGCATCGCCGCGCCCACGCCGTGGCCCGACACGTCAACGAGGTACAGCACCAGATGGTGTTCGTCCAGCGCGTGGTAGCCGAAGCCGTCACCACCCACCTGCGCCGAAGGCTGGAAATACCACTCCACACGCACCGGCCCGCTGCGCAGCGGCTGCGGCAGCAGGGCCTGCACATAGTGGCTGGCGCGGGACAGGTCGCGGTCCAGTTCCTGGCTCTGCGCCAGTTCGGCTTCGTCGCGGAATTCGTGCTTCAGCATCTGGCGGCCTACCTGCAGCACGCCACCGTGCGGCACGGCTTCGTTGGCGAACGCCCGCTTGCCATCGACAAAGGTGCCGTTGGTGGACCCACGGTCGCTGACCAGCAGATCGTCACCGCGCAGCAGCACTTCGCAGTGCACGCCGGAGATTTCAGAGTCGCGCAGGATCAGTTCGCACGGTGCGCGGCGGCCGATGCGCACCGACGCACCGGGCAGCAGACGCAGGCGCTGCGCGGTGCCGAGTTCATCGGCATAGACAAGGTAGTGCACCCAGCCTTCACGCGTCAGCACCTGCGGCACCCCGCGCTTGGTGGTGCGGATCATCGTGCGTTCGCCGTCGTCGCCGGCAAACTCGGTAGGGTGGTCTACGCCAACCTTCACAGGATTCACGGGGTTCAAGTCTGTCCCGCTCGAACTCAAACGGTCGTGCGGCAGGCGGTGGTGGAGCCCGACCAGTCGGCCAGCACACCGAGCGGCGTGCCGCAGCGCACGGCCGTCATCTCGGCCACGATGGACAGCGCAATCTCGGGCGGTGTGCGGCCGCCCAGGTTCAGGCCGACGGGGCCGCGCAGCATCTGCACCTCGGTCAGGCTGACCTC
>JANMKK010000090.1:0-4611 GCA_031372005.1 Rubrivivax sp. | reverse complement strand
CTGCGGCTGGACGCCAGCGGCTGGTGGGCCGACAACAGCGACGGCGTGGGCCTGGTGCGCGACATCGAAGACGGCGCCGGTGTGGTGCTGGCAAACAAGCGCCTGCTGTTGATCGGCGCCGGCGGCGGCAGCGCCGGCGCGCTGGGCCCGCTGCTGGCGGGGCGGCCCGCAGCCCTGGTGGTGGCCAACCGCACCGTGCCGAAGGCCGAGGCGCTGGTGAGGCAGCATGCCGCAGCGGCCGCGGCATACGGCGTGAGGCTGACGGCCGCGTCGTTGGCCGCTGCCGGCGAGCACTTCGACGTCGTGCTCAACGCCAGCGCCAGCAGCTTGGCAGGCGCTGCCGTGCCCGTGCACCCCCGCGTGCTGGCGCCTGGCGCGCTGGCGCTGGACCTGATGTACGGCCCGGCGGCTGCGGGCTTCCTGGCCTGGGCCAGCAAGGCCGGCGCGGTGCCGCGCGACGGCCTGGGGATGCTGGTGGAGCAAGCGGCCGAGGCCTTTCACTTCTGGCGCGGTGTGCGCCCTCTCACCGCACCGGTGCTGGCCGCCGTGCGGGCTGACATGGTGGGCTGACATGGCGGGCGGCGGATGAAGACACAACCGGCCTGGCTGCGGCAGCTTTTGCGCAACTCGCTGCGCATCGCAGCGCTGCTGCTGCTGTGCACCGTGGCGCTGCAGATCGTGTTCATCGTCCGCATCGCGTTCATGACCGTGCTGGACCCGCAGTCCACCACCTTCCAGCGCAGCGAAGCGTGGCGGTTGCTGGTGGACAAGCAGCAGATCGCCTGGGCCCATGACTGGGTGGCCAGCGACCGCATCGCGGTCAACCTGAAACGTGCCGTCATCGCCAGCGAAGATGCCGGTTTTGTGGATCATGGCGGTGTGGACTGGGCCGCCGTGGAAAAGGCCTGGGGCCGCAACCAGAAGGCGGCGGAACGGGTAGAGCGCCAGGTTACGCGCCAGGTTGATCACAAGACCGCCAAAGCCACATCGCCGCAAAAGCCCGTGTTGGCCAAGGTCGTCGGCGGGTCCACCATCACGCAGCAACTGGCGAAGAACCTGTTCCTGTCTGGCGAGCGCACCGTGCTGCGCAAGGCGCAGGAACTGGTGCTGACGCTGACGCTGGAGGCGCTGCTGAGCAAAGAGCGCATCCTGGAGATCTACCTCAACAACGTCGAGTGGGGCGAAGGGGTGTTCGGCGCACAGGCGGCCGCGCGCCACTATTTCCACGTCGACTCCGCGAAGCTCGGGCCAGAGCAGGCAGCGCGGCTGGCGGTGATGCTGCCAGCGCCGAAGCGTTTCGAGCAGCGGCCGGGCTCGGCCTACGTTGTCGGCCGCGCGGCCACCATCCAGGCGCGCATGGGCGGGGTGGCCTTGCCATGAGGGACTTGCCATGACGAACTTGCCATGAATGCGGCGCAAGAGATCGCCGCCGAGATCGCCACTGCGGCCGCGCGCCTGGTGGTCGATGAAGGCATGGAATACGCCGCTGCCAAACGCAGGGCCGCGCGAAATTTCGGCCCGCGCGCCTCGTTGCCCAGCAACGAAGAACTGGAAGACGCCGTGCACGAGCACATCGACCTCTTTTGCGCCGACACCCAGCCGGCCGAACTGCAGGCGCTGCGTGAAGTGGCGCTGTTGTGGATGCAGCGCCTGGCCGACTACCGCCCGCACCTGTCGGGCGCCGCCTGGCGCGGCACCGCCACGCGGCTGTCTTCGGCGCACGTGGACCTGTATTGCGACGACCCGAAGGCGGCCGAGATCACGCTCATCAACGCCGGCGTCCACTACGACGTGGGCAGCCTGAACCGGCCCGGGCGTGAACCGCTGTGCGTGCTGACGGTCAGCTCCAAGAGCGCGGCATTGGGCGAACCCGTCACCGTGCACCTGATGCTGCATGACGCCGACGACCAGCGCGGCGCCCTCAAACCCGACGCGCGTGGCCGCAGCTGGCGCGGTGACATCGCGGCCCTGCAGCGGCTGCTGGCGAAGCCTGCATGAAGCGCCGCGACGGGCTGTTGATCGGCGCCGGGGCGGCGGCTTCCGCTGCGGGTCTGGGCTGGCAGCGCTGGCGCGAAAGCAGCCGCCCAGCTGAGCCGAACGTGGCGGCTGGGCCTGCTGGGCGGGTCGCTGTCGACCTGTGGACGATGTCTTTTGACAAACCAGAAGGTGGCTTGCTGTCCATGGCCGCGTTGCGCGGCCGGCCGCTGCTGCTGAACTTCTGGGGCACCTGGTGCCCGCCGTGCGTGAAAGAAATGCCCGAACTCGACCGCTTTGCACGCCAGTTCAAGGCCCAAGGTTGGCAGGTGGTGGGCCTGGCGGTGGACAACCCCAAGGCGGTCCGCGAATTCTTGGCCCGCGCGCCCGTCAGCTATGCCATCGGCCTGGCCGGTTTTGAAGGCTCGGACCTGGCGCGCACTTTGGGCAACGACGCGTCCGGCCTGCCCTACACGGTGGCTTTTGCCGCCAGCGGCAACGTCCTGCAGCGCAAGGCGGGGGCCACCACGCTGGATGAGCTGACACGCTGGGCGCAGGCGCGCTGAACTTTGCCCATTAGGGTTTCCCTGCCTAACTGCTGCCAGCAGCCGTGAACGCCCTGCAACAAGCGTAAAGTCGCGGCTCTTCCCAATCGTTGCCGGGTGTTACTTGGTCAGATCCAGCTTCCACGCATGAGCATCCTCGTCCTCCACGGTCCCAACCTGAACCTGCTGGGCACGCGTGAACCGCATGTCTACGGCCACGACACCTTGCAGCAGATCGACGCAGAACTGGCCCGCATCGCCACCGATGCCGGCGCCACGCTGCAAAGCCTGCAAAGCAACCACGAAGGCGGGCTGATCGACCGCATCCACGCCGCAAGGCTGGACGGCACGCACTTCATCATCATCAACCCCGGCGGCCTGACGCACACCAGCGTGGCGCTGCGCGACGCGCTGGCCGCCGTGGCGCTGCCTTTCATCGAAGTGCACATCTCCAACGTGCACCAGCGCGAAGCCTTCCGCCACCAGTCCTACCTGTCCGAGATTGCCGCCGGCGTCATCGTCGGCCTGGGTGTCAACGGCTACCGGTTGGCGCTGGCGCATGCGCTGTCGCTGCGGCCGAACACCGGCGCATGAGGCCAGCGCGTCAGGCCAGCGCGTCAGGCCAGCGCTCGAGGCCGGCCCCCATAACAACCAGGGCCTGCACGCAAGGCCTGTGAAACCGAGGACTCTTCCAAGATGGATCTGCGAAAACTGAAGACGCTGATTGACCTGGTGTCTGAATCCAACATCTCCGAACTTGAAATCACCGAAGCCGAAGGCAAGGTGCGCATCGTCAAGGCCGCCCTGGCCGGGCCGCTGATGGCCGCCCCGCCGCTGGCCCCACCGGTGGTGGCCACCGCCGCGTCGCTGGCGGCAGCGTCCGCCGCCGCCGCCGTGGCTGCAGAAGCAGCCGCCGAGGCTGAAGGCAAGATCATCAAGTCACCCATGGTGGGCACCTTTTACCGCTCAGCCAGCCCGGGCGCGAAGGCCTTTGCGGAACTGGGCGACAACGTGAAGGTGGGCCAGCCGGTGTGCATCATCGAAGCCATGAAGATCATGAATGAGATCGAGGCTGACTGCGACGGCAAGGTGCTGCGCATCCTGTGCGAAAACGGCCAGGCCGTTGAATTCGGGCAGCCCTTGTTCATCGTCGAATAGGGCGGCTGCGTGTTCAAGAAAATTCTGATCGCCAACCGCGGCGAGATTGCCTTGCGGATACAGCGCGCCTGCCGCGAGATGGGCATCAAGTCGGTGGTCGTCTATTCCGAAGCCGACCGCGAAGCCAAATACGTGAAGCTGGCCGACGAAGCGGTGTGCATCGGGCCTGCCGCATCCGCGCTGAGCTACCTCAACATGCCGGCCATCATCTCGACGGCCGAAGTGACTGACGCCGAAGCCATCCACCCCGGCTACGGCTTCCTGAGCGAAAACGCCGACTTTGCAGAGCGCGTGGAGCGCAGCGGCTTCGTTTTCATCGGCCCCACGCCCGACGCCATCCGCATGATGGGCGACAAGGTCTCGGCCAAGCAGGCCATGATCAAGAGTGGCGTGCCTTGTGTGCCCGGCAGCGAAGGCGCGCTGCCCGACGACCCGAAAGAAATCATCCGCCAGGCGCGGGCCATCGGCTACCCCGTGATCATCAAGGCCGCTGGCGGTGGCGGCGGGCGCGGCATGCGCGTGGTGCACACCGAAGCGGCGCTGATCCACGCCGTGCAGACCACGCGCGCCGAAGCCGGTGCCGCCTTCGGCAACCCGGCCGTGTACATGGAAAAGTTCCTGGAGCGCCCGCGCCACATTGAAATCCAGGTCCTGGCCGACAGCTTCAAGAACGCAGTCTGGCTCGGCGAACGCGACTGCTCCATGCAGCGCCGCCACCAGAAGATCATTGAAGAAGCGCCGGCGCCGGGCATCCCGCGGCGCGTGATTGACAAGAACGGCGAAAGCTGCGCGGCGGCGTGCAAGAAGATCGGCTACCGAGGCGCGGGCACCTTCGAGGTCTTGGTTGAAGATGGAGAGTTCTTTTTCATCGAGATGAACACCCGTGTGCAGGTCGAACACCCGGTGACTGAACTGGTGACCGGCATCGACATCG
>JANMKK010000072.1:0-7539 GCA_031372005.1 Rubrivivax sp. | reverse complement strand
GCGTCCAATCCCGTGCTGGCGCAGGCTATCGTCACCGACAGCAAAGGCTTGCAAGCGGGCGAGGTCAGCCTGCAGGTGGCCGACGGCAAAATTCCTGCTTACCGCGCCGTGCCCGCTGCGCCTGGCAAGTACCCCGTGATGCTGGTGGTGCAAGAGATTTTTGGCGTGCACGAACACATCAAGGACATGTGCCGCCGCTACGCCAAGATGGGCTACTACGCCATCGCGCCTGAACTCTTTGCGCGCCAGGGCGATGTGTCCAAGATGACCGACATCCCCAGCATCCTGTCGCAGGTGGTGTCCAAGGTGCCCGACGCCCAGGTCTGTGCCGATCTGGACGCGGCGCTGGCTTTTGCAGGCGCCAGCCGCAAGGCCGACGTGCGCCGCACCGCCCTGGTGGGCTACTGCTGGGGCGGCCGCACGGCTTGGGTGTACGCCCGCCACAACCCCAAGCTGGGTGCTGCTGTCGCCTACTACGGGCTGCTGGAAGGCCTGAAGAACCCGGAGCTGCGGCCGCTGGACCCCATCGACTTTGGCGATAGCCTGAAGGTGCCGGTGCTGGGCCTTTATTCCGGCATTGATGCTTTCGTCAAGCAAGAGACCATCGCCAAAATGCGGGGGCTGATCAACAAGAGCGGCAGCGGGTCAGAGATCGTGGTCTTCCCCAATGTCGATCACGGCTTCAACGCCGATTACAGGCCCAGCTACGACAAGCTTGCCGCCACTTATGCCCAAGAGTTGGCCAGTGACTGGTTCAAAAAGCACAAGATTTAACGCCCCCCCGACGAGTTCTTATCCATCGCCCAACCCCAAAGAGACCCCTTCCATGCATTCAACAACCTTGACCACAGCCGCTGCAACGGCGGCGGCTGCCCTCTGCGCCAGTTTGGCTGCCCACACACCCGCGCGGGCCCAGGTGGACCCCAACCTGATGGTGGACACCTTTGAACGTGTCAACACCAAGTTCGCCGGCTTTCGGCGCTCGGGTGCCAAGGGCATTTGCGCCACGGGCGAATTTATCGGCAGCAGCGAAGGCCGCGCGCTTTCCACGGCCTCGGCCTTCAGCGGCCGGCCGGTGCCGGTGGTGGTGCGTTTTTCGGTCGGCGGTGCCAATCCCAAAGCGCCTGACAACGCACGCAGCCAGCGCAACCTGGCTCTGCAGTTCAACCTGCCCGATGGCGAAATCTGGCAGATGGGCAACATCTCTGCACCCATCTTCGGTGCCGTTTCGCCGCAGCAGATGCTGGGGCGGCTGGAGTCGCTGGCACCCGATGCAGAGACGAAAAAGGTCAACGCCGACAAGGTGAAGGCCTTTGCCGACGCCAACCCCGAGGTGTTGATGCAGGGCCGCTATTTCGCCAGCCAGCCCGTGCCGGCCAGCTTCGGCAGCGTCAACTACTGGGGGGTGCACGCCTTTGCTTTTGTGGCTGCCAACGGCAAAAAGCAATGGGGCAAATGGGTCTTCGAGCCCGCAGGCGGCACCCAGAGCCTGAGCGACGACGAAGCCAAAGCCAAGGGCCCCGACTTCCTGATTGACGACCTGCGCCAGCGAGTGGGCGCTGCCGGTGTGGTCTTCAACTTCAACCTGGAACTGGCCGAGGCGGGCGACAAGCTCGACAGTGCTGTGGTGCCGCTGCCTGCCGGGCGCAAAAAGGTGACGCTGGGCCAGTTGGTGGTGAAGTCGGTGTCCGCTGACGCCGGGGGTGCGTGCTTGAACGTCACCTTCAACCCCATGCTGCTGCCCAAGGGCGTGGAGCCCTCAGACGACCCCATGCTGGCCGCACGCGCCGCGCCTTACGCAGTGTCGTTGGGCCGCCGTCTGGTGGAAGGCGCGAAGCAGTAAAAAAGGGCGCGTCGGCGCGCGACGCAAGGGCCTGCCGCGGGTCAACCAAAAATTTGGATCAACCTGCTGCTCCTGGCGCGAAGACTCCCGGCAGCTCACTGGGCAGGTCGAGATCGATGACGCCTGCCTCGGGGGGTGCACCGCGGCGGTAAGCCCCGGCCAACGTTGGTTTCCCACGGCCTGGGCTGCTTCACTGCCGTACAGGGCACAGGCATCATCCACGAGCCACACATCACTGGCGGTGGCGCGGCCTGCGTCAAGAGCCCGCACTTCCTGGCTGTCAATACAGTGTTTGGCAACCTGAAAACTGCCTTCGCGGGTAGCTTCACGCGGCTAATCCGGGCCGCATGCGTCACAAAGGCTTGCCCCTTGCGCACAATTTGCTTGGTTGAGCATTCTTGTTAGTCAGGTCCGTTTCGGGGTAGTCACGGCCCGCTTCTGGCGTTACGATGGACTGGGTTTTCATCCAGTGGCGACGGTGTCACTGGATCTAAATGGATGCCCCTTATGCATATCCAGTCTTTTGGCTTCGCTGGAGCCAAATGGATACGTCCAATGAACTTGCAGCATTTTGGTCCACCTTTCCCCCGCCCACTTTGCTGCCCAGTCCGTCGCGTCCAGGCCTGCAACTGCGTTGCCACAGGCGCGGGTGTTGCCGGCGGTTGATGCCGCCACCGCTGCACCCACAGCGCTGGAAGACATGCACCCGGCGCTATGGCGTGCGCACCAGATGGGCGGCTCCTTGGGGGGATCATTTGGTGGCTCATCCGGCGGCTCACCACGCCAGGCCGGCGCTGCGGTTGCTGCCAGCGGCCACGCCGAACTCGACGCCCAGTTGCCCGGCGGCGGCTGGCCGGCGGGGGTGCTGACTGAACTGCTGCTGCCGCACGCCGGCGTCGGTGAACTGCGCCTGCTGGCGCCGGTGCTGGGCGCGCTGCAGGGCCAGCAGCGCGGCGTGATGTGGTTCGATCCGCCTGCCACACCCTGCGCCTGGGCGCTGTCGGCGCTGGGCATCGACATGCGGCAACTGGTGGTGGTGCGGTCGCGGCAGGCGCTCAGTGGGCGTGTCAAGGGCGCGGCGCGCAGCAAGCTGCCGGCCGCCGACATTTTGTGGGCGCTGGAACACGCACTCAAGAGCGGCCACCTGGGCGCCGCGCTGGCCTGGTTGCCGGCGCGGCTGCCGGCCGACGCGCTGCGTCGGCTGCAGCTGGCCGCGCAAGCGCACGATGGCCCGGTCTTCCTGCTGCGCGACGTGCAGGAACGCACCCGCGCGAGCCCCGCCCCGCTGCGCTTGCTGCTGG
This sequence comes from Rubrivivax sp., assembly GCA_031372005.1. Classification (GTDB taxonomy): domain Bacteria; phylum Pseudomonadota; class Gammaproteobacteria; order Burkholderiales; family Burkholderiaceae_C; genus Rubrivivax. Next base: position 4,395 of record JANMKK010000072.1, on the reverse strand, counting down.
CCAGTGCCGGCCCCGATTTGCTGCGCGTGCAACTGCTCAAACGCCGCGGCCCGCCGTTGGCCACCGCATTGACACTCGCACTGGCGCCGGTGCTGTCGGCGCCTGCGCTGGCGCGCGCTTTGCGGCTGACGGTGCCGGCCGTGTCGCAGTCTGCCGTTCCGCTGCGGCTGCCAGACGTCCGTCGTTTTGATCCACAGCCGTTTTGATCTTCAAACCCTGAGAGGATTTCCCCATGACCACCCACCAAGCCAGCGGCGCTTTCGAGGTCCAGATGCAGCCGCAGGCAGCGGCCGATGAAAGCCCAACGCCAAGTGCCACATCCGGTGTCACATTGGGCCGCCTGCTGCTGAACAAGACCTACCAAGGTGACCTGCAGGCCACGGCGCGGGGCCAGATGCTCAGCGCCCTGACGCCGACCACGGGTTCGGCTGGCTACGTGGCCATTGAACACGTCACTGGCACGCTGCATGGCCGCGCAGGCAGCTTTGTGCTGCAGCACAGCGGGCTGATGAACCGCGGAGAGAAGCAACTGGTCATCACGGTGGTGCCCGACTCGGGCAGTGGTGAACTGGCAGGGCTGCAAGGGCGGCTGGACATCCGCGTCAGCGAAGGCAAACACTTTTACGACATGGCCTACACCTTGTCCTGAAAAATGGCATAACGTTCGTCTTGACTGCATCTGTGCGAATGCCTCATGACGTCACCCCTGCAGCAAAACCCGCCCATGCTCTGGCTCGCCCTGCACCTGCCGCTGCTGCCGCTGGAAGCCTTCTGCGCCACGCTGCCGCCGGCTGAAGCGGCGCGCCCGGTAGCGCTTTTGGCCGACCACCGCGTCAGCCAGGTCAACACTGCGGCATCTGAACGGGGCCTGCGCCCCGGCATCCAGCGTGCCACTGCGTTGGCCTTGGCGGCCGACCTGCTGCTGGCCGACAGCCACCCGGGCCGCGAAGCCGCCGCGCTGCAGGCCGTGGCCCACGTGGCACTGGCCTTCACGCCGGCCGTCACGCTGCACGACGCGCGGACCGTGCTGCTGGACGTGCAAGGCAGCCTGCGCCTCTTCAAGGGCCTGGCCGCGCTGCAACAGCAACTGCAGGCCGCGCTGGCGCCGCTGGGCCACTGCGTGCAGATGGCGGCTGCGCCCACTGCCTTGGGTGCGACGCTGCTGGCGCAGTGGTTCCCCAGGCCAACACCCGGTCGCGATGACCTGGTGTTGGGGGCGCATGCCACGCAGTTGCCGGCGTTGCAAGCCTTGCTGGTTGAAGCGCCCGTGGGCTTGCTCCTGGCCCCCAGGTCTCGGCAAGCCGAGCCCGCCCCCCGAGGGGGTGGACGGACCTTGGGGCGGCCCGGCGGCGCGTCCGGCTCTGGCCGCGAACACGCCGACGCGCTGCAAGGCATGGGCCTGCACACCCTGGCCGACCTGCGCGCGCTGCCACGCAGCGGTCTGGCGCGGCGCTTCGGCGAAGCCTTGCTCGACGATCTTGACCGTGCCTTAGGCCTGCAGCCCGACCCGCGGCAATGGCTGGAACTGCCGGCCACCTTCGACAGCCGGCTCGAACTCTTCGCCCGCGCCGACACCACCGATCAGGTGCTTTACGGCGCCAGCGTGCTGCTGGCGCGGTTGGTGGCCTGGGCGCAGGCGCGGCATGCGCGCGTGGCCGCCTTCACGCTGCGCATGCTGCATGAGAAGGCCCGCCACACCTCAACCCCAACCGCTGCGGCCACTGAACTGCGCATCGAACTGACTGAGCCCGCGCTGGCCGCCGGGCACCTGCAAGGCCTGCTGCGCGAAAGGCTGGCGCGGCTGGAACTGATCGCACCCACGCTTGACCTGCAGCTGCACTGCAGCGACCTCGTCGCTGGCCACCTGCCCAATGCCGAACTCTTCCCCACCCGAGCCAGCGAAGCAGAAGGCCTGACGCGGCTGCTTGAACGCCTGCGTGCGCGCCTGGGCGATGAGCAGGTGCTGCACCTGGTGCCGGTGGCCGATTACCGCCCCGAACACACCAGCCGCGCGGTGCCGGTGTTGGGCTCTGCGCAAACATCAACCCGCGCATCCCCGCATGCCTCTGTCCAAGATCTGGCGCGGTGCCTTGCGCATCCCCCCGCGCTCGCCGCTGCCCTGGTCGCCGCCGCCGCATCAACGCTGCCGCTGCACCGCCCCGCCTGGCTGCTGCCCGAACCGTTGCCGCTGGCTGAACGCGATGCATGGCCGCTGCTGCAAGGCCGGCCGCTGCAACTTCTGAGCGGCCCCGAACGCATCGAAACCGGCTGGTGGGACGGTGACAGCGTGGCACGCGACTACTTCATCGCGGCTGACGAAGACGGCTCGCTGGTGTGGGTCTACCGCGGCCGCCTGCCCAGCGCGCTGAATGCGCCGGGTGAACCGCACTGGTTCCTGCAGGGGCGCTTTGCCTGAAGACGCAGGGCTCGGCCCGCACCATGCAGCGGGCAGACCATGCAGACCAAACCCCCTGCAGTGCCGGTGGCATGACGTTGATGCTGCTGGGTGCGCCCAGCCACGCCGCCGTGCCTACCGAGCGTGCCCGTGAACGCATCTTCGACTGCTTTGCCAAAGAAGTCCTGTCGCGCATGCCGCATAACGAATTGCGGGCCCTGTACACCGCCGCGTACCTGCCGGGCTGAACGAGCACATGGCGGCCGAATTGAGCGGCTACGCACTCGCTGGCAACCTGCTGGAAAGGCTGGCGGCGCCGAGTCTTTTCACCGACAGGCGCGGAGGTTCATCCGGCACCACGTATGTTTTCCACGCCTCTTCAGCGAATTCCTGCGCCGTCGCTTCCTGCGGCATGGCTGGACATCGAACAGCAGCTGCAGCGCTTCAACTGTGGCGCTGAGTGGGTCGGCCCGAATCAACTGCTGTTGTGCACGGCGACGCGGCCGCCGCCCGCCGGCGCTCACCAAAACTGAGCGAATCGGGCCTGTCCCCAAGTTCGCAGATGGCGCATCTGCCTGACCGGGAGTACCGTGCCGCGCACTGTCACTTCACGGGCGAGAACATGGCCACCGAATTCCAGGTCAGCGGCAATAACGCGAGCGCGCCCTTCACGCTGAAGATCCACCGCGGTGAAGGCATGGCACTGCTGGCCATGAATTGGCGCCGCGGCACGCCGCCACTGGACTTTGTGGGCTTTGCCATCCAGTACCGCGAACCCGGCGGCACGCGCTTCTTCACGCTCAAGAACCGCCTCGCGTTTGAAAGCACGGCAGGGCCGCCGAGCACGGTGCAGCTGTCGACGCTGGTGTCGCCGATCCAGTCCTTCCGCTGGGTGCACTTTCCGTTCAACGCCGACATGCCCGGCGAGTTTGTCTATCGCGTGACGCCGCTGTTCATGAACGCCCGCGACGAACTCAGCCAAGGCCTGGCGCAGGAAGCGGCGATCGAGTTGCGGCGCGAGACATTCCCGGGTCTGATGAACGTGAGCTTCACCCGCGGCTTTGTGTCGTCACAGGCTTTCGTGGACCACTTTGCCAACCAGGATGGCATCAGCACGTTGTTGCCCGCCAAGGCCGAGCAGGGCCTGGTGTTCAAGCCCACGAATCCGCAGGCCGCCAAGGCGCTGGCGTGGATGGGTTTCGAAGCCCGCAGCGCGTTGCTGGAACTGTTGGACCAGGCACTGGCCGACACGACTGCCAAGGTGTCTGTGGTGGCCTACGACTTGAACGAGCCCGAGATCGTCAAGCGCCTGGAAGGCCTGGGCGCCAGGCTCAGAATCATCCTCGATGACGACGGTGCGCACGGCAAGAAGTCGTCGGGCGAGGCGCAGGCTGAACAGCGCCTGGTCGCCAGCGCCGGTGCCGCCCACGTGCAGCGCCAGCACATGGGCAAGCTGCAGCACAACAAGTTCATCGTCGTCGCCGGCAGCGCGGTGCAGAAGGTGTTGTGCGGGTCCACCAACTTCTCCTGGCGCGGCTTGTATGTGCAGGCCAACAACGCCGTGGTGCTGCAGGGGCGCAAGGCGGTGCGGCTCTACACCGCCGCATTCGAAAGTTATCACGCACCGGGCACCGTGGCTGATTTCAGCGGCTCGGCCTCGGCCAGCTGGCAGCCACTGGGGCTGAAGGGCATCGACGCGCAGGTGGCGTTTTCGCCGCACAGCAGCGCCAACGCGGTGCTGACTGGCATCGGTCAGGACATCGCCAGCACCACCAGCAGCCTCTTCTATTCACTCGCCTTCCTGGCGCAGACGCCAGGGGTGGTGAAGGACGCGATCACCAAGGTCAGCCGCAGCACCCGCTTTGTGTACGGCATGGCCGACCGGGCGCTGGGCGGCATCGTGCTGAACACGCCCGACGGCAACGTGGCGCCCGTCAGCCCGGCGGCATTGACGAATAACGTGCCGCCGCCTTTCAAGGCCGAGCCGACGGCGGGCGGCG
>JANMKK010000045.1:0-23188 GCA_031372005.1 Rubrivivax sp. | reverse complement strand
CGCAGCACACAGCGGGTCGAAGCCGGCGCGGAAGTGCTGGGTCGACTTGACGACCAACACGCGCTTGCTTGCGATGTCGATGCCCAGCTCGCTGAAGCAAGCCGGCGAGAACACCTGCTGGCGCAAGCTGTTGACGACGACATCGGTGCCGCCGACACGCAGTGCCACGGTCAGCCCCAGCGGCTCGTCTGCCTCGCGGCCCAGGCCGCGCTGGTGGGCGTCGCGACGCACGCACAGCACCTCGGCCAACACGTCCAGTGGCGGCCCCGACAGCGGGCCCACTTTGCCGCCGATGCGCAGTGCAATCCGTGCGCCGACGCCAGCGTCGGCAGCGATTGCCGCTGCCTGCGGGTCCCAGATCATGCCCAGTGCCGCGCCTTCGATGCCGCGCGAGAGCAGCGCGTCGAGCACGAAGGTGCTGTCGCAGGCGGCGCCGCCGCCGGGGTTGTCCGAGCCGTCGCCGATAACGGCCGGACGGCCCGGTTGTGCCAGCCGCAAGGCCTGGTCGATGGCCTCGTCGATCGGCAGCCGCTTCGGCGTCGTCGCGCGCAGCGCAAAAAACGCCGTGGCCAATTCACTGGCCACGGTTTCAGCCTGGCCTGCGGAGGCCGCGTCGTCGTTGTGCACAACGATGACGCAGGCGCTGGTATTCGGCGTGTCGGCCCACGGAAAGCCGTGCATCACCGACACCGACAGGATGCCGGGCCGCGTCTCGGCAGCCTTCATCATGCTGACCAGTTCGCGCATCGGGCCTTCGGTGGTGCCGAAGATACCGAGCATCGGCACGCGATGCAGCAGCGTGCGCGGCCGCGCGGCGCCACGTGCCATCGCCGTCAGAATCGAATAGAGCTCGCGTGCACGCTGCGGGTAGTCGGTGTGCGGGTATTCTTTGCAAGCGACGAGCACGGCGCCGCTGTCGGCCATGGCGCGCGAAACATTGCCATGCAGGTCGAGCAGCGCGCCCACCGGCGTGGCGTCGCCGACGACGGCGCGCACGCGCTGCAGCAGGTCGCCTTCGCAGTCGTCGTGGCCGCCGGCCACCATCGCACCGTGCAGCACCAGAAACACCGCGTCGACCGGCCCTGCAGCGCGCAGCCCGGCCAGCAGCTCGTCGCGCAGCGCTTCGTACACCGGCTGTGGCGCCGGGCCGGCCGGCTGCGCCCACGCGCACAAGCCAGCGATGCCGAGGTCGCCGTTTTGTGCGGCGATTTCCAGCGCATCGCCGTAGCCGGCAAAGCCCAGCGCCGGTGCTTGGCTGGCGGTGTCACCCGGCCGGTGCAGCAGGCCTTCTTCGAACGATCGCAGCGTAGTCGGCAGCGGCGAGAACGTGTTGGTCTCGTGCGCCAGTGCCGCGACGTAGACCTTCAACGGGCGCCTTGAAGGGTTGCCAGGCAATTCGTTCAACGAGAGTCCTTTGATCTGCCGGCGCCGGCGTTCAGAAGCTGGCTTCGAGGTTGAAGCCCACGGTGCGCGGACGCGCCTGGTTCACGCTGACCGACCCGCCCAGCGGCACTGCGGCGGTCGAAGCGCTGACTTGCGCGGCTTTGTCGAGCGCATTGCGCAGGTACAGGCTCAGACGCAGCGGCTTGAAATCGATGCCGGCTTGCAGATCGACCATGTCGTAGGCCGGCAGGCTGTAGTTGCGCGCCGACGTGCTGCCTTCGAAGCCCGAATTGCGCTGCCCGATATGTCGGAAGTTGGCTCCGACATAACTGGCGCGGCCGCCGATCGCAAATTCGTGGTTGACGCTGGCCGTTGCCGCAAAGCGCGGGCTGTTCGGCAGCCGCGCGCCGGCCGAGCCCAGTCCGGTCGCGTCGGCGGTCAACTCACCGTCGATGTAAGCCAGGCTGGTGCCCAGGGTCCAGCTCTGCGTCGGCCGCCAGCGTGCACTGAACTCGGCACCGTTGATGCGCGCCTTGCCGGCGTTGACCAGCACGCTGACGCCGTTGACCGCGGCGGCCTGCTGCATGTTGTCCCAGCGGATCTGGTAGACCGCCGCTTCGACCGACAGCGTCTTGTCCAACAGGTCGGCCTTGTAGCCGGCCTCATAGCTCCACAGCGAGTCGTGTTCAACGGTTGGCGGTGCGCGGAAGGCGCCGGTGTTCGGATCGCGCACGACCAGGTTCGGACCGCCGGGACGGTAGCCGCTGGCGGCGCGCAAGTACACGTTGCTCGTTTCGGTCAGCTTGTACTTGGCGGTCAGCAGGTAGGTCTCGCTCGTCTCTTCCGAATTGTTGGTGATCGACGTGACGCCGCCGAGCAAAGGCCCCGCCGTGTCCTGCTGAAAGGTCTGGCGGTTCTTGAAGACGCGCACACCGCCGGTCAGTGCCAGCGCGCGACTCAGGTTCCACGTGACGTTGCCGTACACCGCGGTTTCGGTGTACTTGCTGGGCAGCGTGGCCTTTGCAAGTTCAGGGCCAGCGCCGCCGCCGGCGGGCAGCGTGGTGGTGACGAGCTGGCTGTTGACGCCTTCTTCATTCGTGTAGTACAGCCCGGCCAGCCATTCGATGGCACCGGCGGTCTGCGATGTCAGCCGGAATTCCTGGGTCTTCTTGCGCGTGTGGGCAAAAGCATCCAGCGGGATCGTGGCGAAAGCGGGGAAGCCGAAGCTGACCAGCAACGGCCCGTAGACATAGGTGAAGTCGCTGCGCTGATCCAGGCGCAGGTACTGCAGCGACGTGATCGAATCGAAACGCGCCCACTTCAGGTCGTACTGGATTTCGGCTGCGGTCAGTTCGATCTTGACCTTGTAGGGCTCGCGCACGGCCAGCTTCTTGAGCAGTTCGCCTTGGACCGGTTGGCCGGCCATCGTGTAGTCGATCGCATCGACACCGTCACGTTCGATCTCCTGGGCGGTGGCGGTGAAGCGCAGGCTCAAGCCAGGCGCTGGCAACAGCAGCAGCGACGCACGCGCGCCGCGGGTCTTGCCGCCGTTCACGTCCTTGCCGCCGGCCGGGCCTACGGCATCGACATAACCACCGTCCTTGTCCTGCATCGCAACCACGCGCAGCCCGGCGACACCCTGACTCAGTGGCACGTTGACCATCGCGCCGAGCGTGTAGCCGGTACCGCCGGACTCGGTCTTCGAGCCGCCCAGCGTGACCTTGCCGGCCAGCGTGTAGGTATCGGGTTCGTTGGTCACGTACTTCAGCAGGCCACCCATCGATCCGGCGCCATACAGCGTGCCTTGCGGGCCGCGCAGCACTTCGATGCGGCGCAGGTCCAGCATCGTCAGGTCGAGGGCGGTGGTGGCGCCGAGAAGAAAGGCGCTGCTCGAACCGAAAGCGACATCGTCGACATAAGTGCCGACCGTGGCACTGATCTGGTCGCCGGTGGAGACACCGCGGATCGAGACTGCGCCGCGGCCAGCGCCACCGGTGGTCTTGACGTCGATGCCGGGCTGGTTGGACAGGTAGTCGGTCAGCGAACGGGCGCCTTCGCGTTCGAGCTGCTCGGCATCGATCGTGTTGATCTGCACCGGCACTTCGCGCACCGGCTCGCGACGTCGCGTCGCGGTGATCGTGATGCGTTCGGTGGTGTCGGCACGCGACGACTCGGCAGCCGACGGGCTGGCTGGCGGCGCGGTAGCTTGTGCGCGGCCTTCGTTGGCGACGATGGTCAGCGCCAACAACAGCGCAGCGCGAAGCGGCGTGATCGGCTGGGGTGGTTGTTGGGTCGCGTTGGTGTAGTTCATCGCACGTTCCTGTTGTCCGTCGTGTCAGAATGCTATCGCATCATTTTCTTTTTGAGCAACATTTTTCTTTGGGGGAAACTCTGTGCCGCAAGAGTCGCGTTTTTCCAACGGTTCGCGCCCGCCCCGCAGCCCGGATACCGCCACCGCGCCGGCGGCGTCGGCGCCTGGTGAGGCGATCCGCGCGCTGCGCAAGCGCGGCGGGCTGACGCTGCGTGATTTGAGCCAGCGCACCGGCCTGGCGGTGTCGACGCTGTCCAAGCTGGAAAAAGGCAGCGCCGCCATGTCGTACGACAAGCTGGTGGCGATCAGCCGGGCCATCGGTGTCGACTTGGCAGAACTGCTGGGCACTGCGCCGCACGCCGCCGGCGGTGCCACCGGTTCGGGCCGCCGTGTCGTGCAACGCGCTGGCGAGGGGCAGGCCGTCGACACCCAGTGTTATCGCCAGCTGTACGTGGCTACCGAGCTGCTGAACAAGCGCTTTACGCCGCTGTTCGCCGAGGTGCGGGCAACAACGATGGAGGAGTTCACCGCCGAATTTGGTGGCTTCATCCGCCATCCCGGGGAAGAGTTCGTGCTTGTCCTGGAAGGCGAAATCGAGCTGCGCAGCGAGCTGTACGCACCGCTGCGGCTGACCCGGGGCGACTCGGTCTATTTCGACAGCGACATGGGCCATGCCTACCTGAAAGCCGCCGAAGGACCCTGTCGCGTGCTGGCCATCTGCGCTGGCGGTGGCAGCGACGACCGGATGATCGAGACCTTTGTCAGCGCGTCGCAACGCGGTCAACCGAGCATCGGGTGATGAACAGAAATTTCCAATTTGGAGAAAGTTTCTCCACTGTGGGATAGGATCGGTGCACCTGTTGCGCGCTGGAGAGCGTCTTGTCGCAAACATTTGAAGCGGACTTCATCGTCATCGGCGCCGGCATCGCGGGCGCGTCAGCCGCTGCGTCGCTGGCCGAGCGGGGCCGCGTGGTCGTTCTCGAACGTGAGACCGCTGTCGGCTACCACTCAACCGGCCGCTCGGCGGCGGTTTATTCGCAGATGTACGGCAACGACGTGATCCGTGCGCTGACACGCGCCAGCCGCCAGCATTTGTTCGAGCCACCGCCTGGGTTTGCCGCAGCCCCGCTGGTGCACAAGCGCGCGGTGCTCTATTTCGGCTTGGCCCATCAGCGCCAGGCGCTGCGCGAATTTCGCGCCGCAGGCGATATCCAACGCGGCACCGTGGAGGTTTCCGCCGAGGCCGCTGCAGCGCTGCTGCCGGTGTTCGACGCCTCGCAGCTGGCCGGTGGGGTGCTCGACGCCAGCGCCGCTGACCTTGATGTCGATGCCTTGCACCAGGGGTTTCTTCGCCGCGCTCGTGCGCTGGGCGCCAGCGTGCGGCTCGAATGCGCGATTCGATCGATCGACCCGATCGGCGGCGGCTGGTCGGTCGCTACGTCGCAGGGGCTTTTCACCGCGCCGGTGGTCATCGATGCGGCCGGCGCCTGGGGCGACGAAGTCGCGCGGCTGGCCGGCGTCGCACCCGTGGGCCTGCAGCCGATGCGCCGTACTGCATTGCTGATCGATGCGCCGGATGTGGCCGGCCTGGCCGACATGCCGACCGCCATTGCGGTGGACGAGAGCTTTTATTTCAAGCCCGACGCCGGGCTGCTGCTGCTGTCGCCAGCCGACGAAACACTGTGCGAACCCTGCGACGTGCAGCCCGAAGAACTCGACATCGCGATTGCGGTCGATCGTTTTGAAACCGCAACCGGGCGGCAAGTCGGCCGTATCCGCAGTCGCTGGGCCGGACTGCGTGTGTTCAGCCCCGACCGCTCGCCGGTGGTCGGCTTCGAGCCGTCGGCACCTGGATTCTTCTGGCTTGTCGGACAGGGCGGCTATGGCATCCAAACCGCCCCGGCACTGGGCCGCGTTGCTGCGGCACTGGCATCGCGCAGCCCGGTTCCCGAAGACATCGTCGCTGCCGGCGTCGACCTCGCCGCACTGTCGCCGCAGCGTCTGCGCTCCTGAAAGGCGCGTGCCGGTTCGATCGAACCGACCGCTGAGTCAGTGCATCCTCTCCGGCGACTGCACCTCGGCAACGGTGTCCACAAAGTGCCGGCCAGGGCCGAGCAGAACCTGGTGGTGGCCACGGCCCTGCGGAATCATCGGATAGCCGTTTTCTTCGGCAGCCACGCGCACATCCAGAAAGTACGGCTGATCGCTGGCCAGACACCGTGCCAGCGCGGTATCGAGTTCATCGCGCCGTTCCACGCGCGCCGCCTGCCAGCCGAAACCCTGCGCCACGGCGACAAAATCCGGCAGCGCGGCGGTGTAGCTGTGGCTGTAGCGTTTGCCGTGGATCATTTCCTGCCACTGGCGGACCATGCCCATGTAGCCGTTGTTGGACAGCACGACCTTGACCGGCGTGCGGTGCTGCACGGCGGTGGACAGCTCCTGGATGTTCATCAGAATCGATGCATCGCCACTCGATCCGCGCGCCCAGCTCGCGCAGGATCTGCGCGCAATCGCCGAGCAAAGGCACGTCGGTCCGCACCACCTTGTTGATCGACCCCGGATCGATGTCGATGTGCACAACCTTGGCCTGCGGGCTGAAATCCTCCAGTCGGCCGGTCACCCGGTCGTCAAAGCGCGCGCCTACGCAGACGATCAGATCGGGGTGGTGCATCGCCCGGTTGGCTTCCAGGCTGCCATGCATGCCCAGCATGCCCAGCCACTGGCGATGCGATGCGGGAAAAGCCCTCAGTCCCATCAACGTCAGCGTGCAGGGTGCCGCGGTGGCGTCGGCCAGCCGGGTAAAGGCGGCGCACGCCGCCAAGCCCGAATTCACGAGCCCGCCGCCGCCATACAACACCGGTCGCTGCGCGGTCGCCAGCGCCTGCACGGCCGCGTCCAGCTGTTTGTGCAATGCCGGGTTGTGCGTCGGCAAGCGAGCCTTGCGTGGCGGGCTGCCCTGGGTGGTGCAATGCGCACACCGACGGAACGGCATGCCGCGCTGATGCCGGTGCTGGAGATCCTGCGGGCCCAGGGCCTCATCGCTCGTGAGCCGGCGCCGACGGGTCCGATCGCCGACGAACTGAGCGCCGCCTGGCGGGGTGTCAGCAGGCGCGTCCTGCAGGCGATGGCGGTGGACCTCATGCCCTTTTCAGCGGACGCCGAACTTGAGGTTGGCGATGTACTGCGGCGCATCGGCTTCCAGCCGGGCCAGCACCTCCGCGCGGCGGCGGGCGTAGAAGGTGGTGTTGAGCGTCATGCGCTGCGCGGCAGTCCAGAAGTGCACTTCCTGCGCGCCCCATTTGAAGAACAGGAAGCGCCGCCTTTCATCGACGCTGCGAAAGTAGAAAGCCCCCAGCGCCATCGTCAGCGCGCCGTTGTCGCTGCGCTGCACGGCACCGAGCTGGAAGTTGCCGCTGCCCTGGGTTGAAGAATGAAAATCGAACAGGCTGATCGAGCCGTCGCTCTCGGCCAGCTTGGACAGCGCAGTCACCGATTGCTGCAACACCGCCAGCTGGTTCTGGCTGGCGATGGCGGTGATGATCGCGAGCGCCGCCTGGTCCATGCGGAATTGGCCTTCGCTCTGGTCGAAGCGCGAAAAGGCCATCTGCTCGGTGGCCCAGCCCAGGTTCTCCAGAACCTCCACGTACTTGCCGTACCAGGCCTGGGTTTCGGTGAACCGATCGAAGGCGCCGCTGGCGCCGCGCTGCGCCAACTGCACCGAATACAGGATGTCCTCCCGGTCCTGCGCCGGCACGCCGTCGGTGAAACACAGCAGGCTGCCGACATCGACCACCGCGGCGGGCCCCGAGGCTGAAGGGGCCGCAGGGGCCGCACGGGCCGTGCTGCGCCGGCGCCGGCTTGCAGCCGGCACGCCAGGAAAGGGTTGCACCTTCGGCAAGGGCAGGTTGTGGATGTACGCCGACAGGCCCACGGGCACTTCGCCATGGTCAGGCATGGTGGACCGCAACTCGGCGGCGGGCGCTTTGCGCGACCGGTTGGCAACGGGCGCCTTGCGAGCCACGGCAGGCGCTGCCGGCAGCGCTGGCGACACCAGCCCGCCCTGGGCATCGAAGGTGGCGTCCATGAGGAAGGCCACTTCCTGTGGGCTGTAGCCCGGGTCCCAATGCGAATTCTCGGGCACGTGGCAATGGCCGTAGTGGCCGCTGGTGCCGTCCCAGGTGGGTGCGTCGCGGTTGTGGCCGCCTGGGTCACGGCCGTTCTTGGCCGGCCGCGGCAGGCCAGCCGGCCAGACCCGCGGCACACCGTGCGTGGCTTCGATCCAGCGGCAAAGGCGAGCCAGCAGCGTCAGGGCGCGCACGTCCTTGGCCAAGTGGGCGAACCCGACGAGTTCGATCTGAATCGCCGAGTCGCGATTCGTTTGAACGCCACCCGGTTCGTTGCGCAGCGCGCGGGCGCCTTCGGCGGTGTCGATGTGCTGGAAGATGCGTGTGGCATCGACCGTGAAGTGCGGGTCGGACCGGTTCTGCGCAAAAGCCCTCAGCGCACCTTCGGCCGTGCTGCCTTCGGTGGTGTGGTGCACGATCTTGAAAGGTCCGCCCACGTGCGGGCCCGATGAGCCAGAAATGGGGTGCCAGGTTGCGAAGGGACAGCGGGCCATGACGTTTCTCCCGTTGCGGCAGTGGCGCAACTTCTGGCGTTAGGGGGCCTGCGGTTGTAACCAACTTCATTCGCCGCACGCATCCCTAAGTCCGATGATCACGGGCCGCGCCACGCGCCGAGCCCTGTGCAATCTGTGGGATGACGCCAACGCCCGCCACGCCTTAAGCTGCAAGCTGCAAGCGGAACGCGGGAGTCGAGTCAGCACGCGGGAGTCAACAGAATGGCGGATCTCACCCAAGAGCAGCGTCAGGCGCTGTTCAAGGCCCTCCAAGCGGCCTTCCCCGACATGGGCATGCTTGATGTGCTCGTGCGCGAAGGTTATGGCGCGAATTTCGCCGACGTGGTGGGTGCCGGCGCGAAGCATGGGGTGGCGGTGTCGCACATCATCACCTACGCGTTGGCGCAGGACCGCGTGCTCGACCTGGTGCTGGCGGCGCGCGCCGACAACCCCGGCAATGCGCGGCTGCGCAAGGTGGCCGACATGATCGGCCTGGCGCTGCGAACCCACGGCGGCGCTTACGAGGCTGTGGTGGTCAAACAGGCAGGCTTCCAGAACCCGGAGCCTTGGCGCGCCCTGATGGGCCAGCGTGAGCCCTGCATCTTCCGCATCGAAGTCGATGTGCCAGGCGCCGAGCCGCTTGGCATCGGCACCGGGTTTCTGGTGGGCCCGGACCTGGCGCTCAGCTGCGACCATGTCTTCGAACTCAACGGCATCCGCGCGCCCGGCTTCGACCGCGCCCGGGTGCAGGCCCGCTTCGACTACAAGGCCGACGCCCAGGGTCAGCCGCTGCGCGAAGGCGTGCGCTACCCGCTGTCCGACGGCGACGCCTGGCTGGTGGACCGCAGCCCGATGGACCAGCTCGACTACACGCTCTTCCGCCTGCAGGGCGCACCGGGCGACGAACAGACAGGCACCACGCAGTCGCCGCGCCGCGGCTGGCTGGCGCCGAAGGCCTATGCCTTCGACGACAACGAAACCGTGGTCATCCTGCAGCACCCGGCCGGGCGGCCGTTGTCGCTGTCGATGGGCCCTGTGCTGCGCGGCACGCCAGAGCGGCTCTGGCACAAGGCCAACACCGAGCCCGGCTCCTCTGGCGCGCCCTGCTTCAATGCGCACTGGGACCTGGTAGCCCTGCACCACCACGGGTCCGACGCCGCCGGCGAAAACCGCGCAGTGCCGATGACGGCCGTGCTGCCGGCCCTGCAAGCCGGCCCGGGCGGGGCACTGTTGATGGCCCCGGGCCCGTAAGGAGCAGGCGATGCTGACCCTGGACGAACGGCAGAACCTGTCGGCACTCATGGAAGTTGCCTACCCGAGTTATGCCGAGCTGGATGTGCTGACCGCCATGCGCCTGGGCTATCCGCTTGACAAGGTGGCCGACGACAGGCGCCTGCCCATGGCACTGCTCGGGATATTCCGCTGCGAAGAGGCGCATGACCAGTTCGAGAGGTTGCTGACGGTGCTGGCGGCTTATCCGCCGCAGCACCGGTCGCTGCAGGCGCTGGCGGGCGACCTGCTGATCAAGGTCCGTCAGCGCCGCGCCAATGGCGGCCGCGACGACACCTGGTACCAGCCGCCTTCGCCCTTCGACACCTGCTTCCTGCAGGGCCGTGCGCCCTTTTTCGACCGCCAACCCCTGCGCAGCAAACTGCAGCTGCTGGGGCGCGGCATTTACCGGGTGCTGGTCATCAACGGCGCACCGCTGACCGGCAAGTCGTACTCGGTGCGCTTCCTGACCTTCCTGGCGCGCCAGCGGGCGGCTTTCGGGCCCCAATTCCGCCTGGCCGACATCGACCTCAAGTCGCACCGCAGCAGCCAGATCGAGGTGGCTTTCCTGGTCAAGCGCATCCTGCTGCAGATCGACCCCGAACAGGCGCCGCAGGTGCCACAGCCAGAAGGCCAGGCGGTGCACTGGAACCAGGTGCTGGCCGAATGGCTGGTGTCGCTGGCCGAAAAGCGCGAGCAGGTCTTCTGCATCGCGCTGGACCACTTCGACGCCAAGCTGCTGCCCGACGAAGTGCGCCAGTTCATCGGCCACCTGACACAGCGCGCCATGGTGAGCGACCGCCTGCGCCTGGTGCTGGTGGGCTACCCGGGCGCCGAACTGCCAGTAGAAGCAGGGGAAATCATCGACGAAGAGCAGCTCGGCCTGCCCACCGACACCGACATCGCCGACTTCTTCACCCGTGTCCACGAACACAAGAACCTGGTGCCGGCCAGCAGCGCGCCCGACCTGGCGCGTGAACTGATGGGCAAAGTGGCACTGTCGCGTGAAGACCCCAACTTCCTGCCCACGCTCAGCCGCGCCGCCAAGACGCACATGCTGACGCTCTTTCCCGGTTGAGGTGCCGCGATGGACCTGCAAACAGCCACCACTGACGACCCGCCGCCCAGCGGCTACCACGCCGCAGCGGCGGTGCTGTCGCAGTTCGACCCCGAAAGCATCCGCTCTGCCTACCCGACGGCCACAGACGCCGACTTCGGCGCACTGTTGGCCGACTGCACGGTGATGCGCCACGAAGGCGCCCCGCCGGCATGGAGCCTGCGGCTGGACGTGCGCCAACAGGTGCTGCAGCGCCTGGGCACGCGTGAAGCCATGCTGCAGGCACTGGAAGCCAACCCGGTGCGGCCGCACGACGGCATCCAGGAGGTCTTCGAGACCTACCTGCGGGGCGGCAGCCTGCCGCTCGAGCAGCAAGACGCATCCGGCATGAAGGCCGTTGCGCGCGTCGTCGAATGGACCGGAGACCTGCTGGAGAACGTGCCCAGTGAAGACGTTTTGAAGGCCCACTTCGACCGCGACCAGCTGCTGCTGCCGCTGCGCGCCCTGGCCGACCGGCACTTTTCAGGCCGCAGCACAGAGCTTGGCGCGCTGCGCGACTTTGTCGGCGTGCTGCCGCCGACCACGCTGAAGAACCGTGTCTCGCGTGGCATCACACGCGTCTGGCGCGGCGTGTCGCGGTCGCAGCCCCAGGCGCTGATGGTCCACGGCCTGGGCGGTGTGGGCAAATCCACGCTGATTGCCCACTTCCTGCTGGAACACATCGAGGCGCCGCCGGAGTTCCGCTTCCCGTACGTCTACCTCGACTTCGACCGCAGCGACTTGAACCCGCAAGAGCCGGTGACGCTGGTGGCCGAAGCCGCGCGCCAGTTGGCGGCTCAGTTCCCGGAAGTCCGTGCCGACGCGTTGGAATTGCGCGCCGCATTGCTGGCCGAGTTGCACACCACGCACAGACGGCGCCGCAGCAGTGCGCCAGAGGCCGATGTACCGGTCAGCACAGCGCCCTTCACCGAGACCATCTACCGCCTGCTGCAACGGGTCGCCAGAACCGACACGCCGGTGCTGGTGGTGCTGGACACTTTTGAGCTGGTGCAGCACCGCGGTCCGCAGGCCGAGGACACCTTGTGGCGGTTCCTCGAGCGCCTGCGGCAGAACGAACCGCGCGTGCGGGTCGTGCTGTCCGGCCGGGCGCCGGTGCAGCGGCCGGAGATCACGCTGCTGCCCATCGGCAACCTCGACGACGAAGCGGCCTTCGTGCACCTGGCGTCGCTGGGCGTCACCGACCCCGTCCTGGCGCGGACCATCTTCGACAAGGTGACGGGCCACCCCTTGTGCCTGCGCCTGGCGGCAAGGCTCGTGCAGGAAGACGCCGGCCTGCAGGCCCTGGACAGCGTGCGCACCCGAGACGCTTTCCTGATGCGGCTGGACGCGGCGTTGGTGCAGGGCATGCTGTACGAACGCCTGCTCGGCCAGCTGGGGCTGCGCGACAAGCAGCTGTTCAAGCTGGCCCACCCCGGGCTGGTGCTGCGTCGGGTGACGCCCGACATCATCCTGCACCTGCTGGCCGGACACTGCGGCCTGGAGCTGACCGGCGCAGATGAAGCGCAAGTCTTGTTCGACCAGCTGCGCAACTGTGTCTGGGTGGTGGAGCAGATGGCCGACGGCAGCCTGCGCCACCGGCCTGATCTGCGCTCCATCATGCTGCCGCTGCTGGTGGCCGACACAAGGTTCAGCGTGGCGTCCATCCACGCCGCGGCCGTGCAGTACTACGACCAGCGCAGCAGTCCGCCGGACCGGGCGGAGGAGATCTATCACCGCCTGATGCTGGGTCAGGGTCTGGCCGAGTTGCGCACGCGCTGGCTCGACGGCGTCGAAAGGGATCTCTGGCCGTCCTACGAAGAGCTGCCCGTCAGCGCCCAGATCACCCTGCGCACGCTGGCCGGGGCCGGCGTGGACGAGCAGGTGATGGCGCAGGCCGACCCCGACACCTGGGAGCGCCTGGCGCTGGCCGAGGTGCGCAAGGCCCTGGCCCTGGACCAGCCCGACGCCGCGCTGCGGGTGCTTGAACAGCGCCGCGAGCGTGCACCGCAGAGCAGGCTGTGGGCGCTGCAGGCGCAGGCCCTGCTGGCATTGGCCAGGCTGCCCGAGGCGCTGACTGCGATGGACGAGGCCATTGAGGCCGCGCGCCAGGGCGGCCATGCAGAACTGCTGCACCTGCTGGTACTCCGGGTGCAACTGCAGGCCCGGCTGGGCCAGGCGCCGACAGATTCGCCGCTGGCGTTTGTCGCCGCATTCGACCAGACCGCCGCGCTGCACGTCGACAGCGCGCGGCTGCTGGAACTGGGTGCGCTGGCGCTGGCCGCAGTCTGGGCCTGGCTGCCCGGCAACGACACCGTGCACGCTGCCGCCGGCTCACTGCAGCAGCGGCTGATGGACCTGTGGGCGCAACAGCCGTCCAGCGTGCCGGATGGCGAGAATTTCGGCCTGGCCTTCTTTCTCGTCGGCGCGCTCTACGAAGGCTGGCCCGAACGCGTGCGCGAACGCCTGGGCCCGGAAGGGCTGGGTGCAGGCCTGGCGTCTGCTGCCGTGTCCGAACTGGGCACCTCGCACCGCAGCTGCCGCGACCTGCTGGCCCAGCTGGCGCGTGCCGTCGATGCGCAACTGCCTGCCCGCAGCCGCGACGAAGCCGCCAACGCCTGGCTCGAAAGCGCAGAAGGCACGGCGCAGTACGGCCGCCTGGCGTACACCTACGGCCGCCTGCTCGATGAACTGATGGGCCAGTTGCCGCATCTGCCCGCCACGGAAGAGCAAGCCTTCCTGCGGCTGCTGCGGCAGGTGATGCTGCCGGCCGCCGCCGAACAAAGCCCGGCGCCACCGCCAGCCAGCACCACCGCTGCGGCGCCCTGGCCGGTGGAAACCGTGCTGCTGAAAGACGGCCTGCCATTCCTCGGCAGGCCCAGGCTGCGGGAATTCCTGCGCCTGCTGCCGGAGGCCAACGCACCGCGCCTGCTGGTGGTCAACGGGCCACGGCGCTCAGGCAAGAGCTATTCCTTGCGCTTGATGGGCGCGGTGGCCGAAGCAACCCAGGCCTTCTCGCTTCTGGCCGTGGCACTTGAACCCCGGGCCGATGCGTCGGCACTGGCCCGCGACATCGGCATCAGGCTCGGGCTACCGCCCGACACCTTGCCGACGGCGCACTACGGCAACCCGGTGCCGAGCTTGGCGCGCTGGCTGCTGGCGGCCTTTGCCAGGCAGCAGACACCCACCCTGCTGGCCATCGATGACCTCGACCAAATCGACCTGCCCGACACCGACGCGCTGATCGGCATGCTGGTGCGTGGCGCCGTGCAACACGACCCGCCGGGTCTGCGGGTGGTGCTGCTGGGCTACCCGGCAGTCCGCCTGGGCTCGATGATGGATTTGGCATGGGTCGAAGAACTGCATGCGCTGGGAATGTCCGAACTGCGGGACTTCCTCGACCGTCTGCGTGCTGAAGATCAACTGGGCGCAGAAGAAACCACGCGCCTGCTGTCGGCGCTGGAAAAACGCCTGGCATCTGCGCATACCGATCAGTCCAACCCTTTGCTGAACGACGCGCTGCGCACGTTGGCACGGCAGCGCCTGCAGGTCGGCAAGACGGCCTGAGAGGCCAAGACGCGAACCGAGCGGCCCAGGCCAGGAGAGACCACGATGGACAACGACAGGGTCAAGTCCTTTTTGCGTGCGCTGCGCGAGCGCGACACGCTACTGGGCAGCGAACTGCAGAAGAAGCTGGAAGCCGGCCGGCCCGAAGCGGCGCTGCTGCCCGAAGCCGCAGCGAACCGCGCGCACCGCTTCATTCCCGAGACCATCGTCCTGCGCACCGGCCGGCCGGTGCTGGCGGTGCGCAATGACCAGGTGCAGATCGAAATCCAGGAGGCCGAGAGCGAGGTCTGGCGCGAGCGCCTGACCCGTGCGCAGCCCAAGCTGCTGGCCCCGCTGCGGGCCGTGGGGCGGATCGAAGTCGAGGGCCATCCCGACTACAGCTGGGTGGGCACGGGCTGGCTCGTCAGCGACGACGTGATCGTCACCAACCGCCATGTGGCACAGGCTTTCGCCCGGCGCGCCAACGATGGCTTCGTCTTCAAGCTGGGGCCGGACCAGCGGCGCATGCAGGCCGGCATCGACTTCCTCTGCGAACTGGGCAACACCGAACGCCGCGCCTTTGCGCTGCAGCGGGTGTTGCACATCGAAGGCGACGATGGCCCCGACATCGCCTTCCTGCGTGTCGCCCCCGCTGCCGGCCTGGCGCTGCCGGTGCCGCTGGCCCAGCAG
The DNA here is from genome assembly GCA_031372005.1 of Rubrivivax sp. Classification (GTDB taxonomy): domain Bacteria; phylum Pseudomonadota; class Gammaproteobacteria; order Burkholderiales; family Burkholderiaceae_C; genus Rubrivivax. Next base: position 8,278 of record JANMKK010000045.1, on the reverse strand, counting down.
CGCGCCGCACCGGCACAGCAGGTGGTGGTGGTGGGCTACCCGGCGCGCGACAGTCGCATTCCGGACGCTGCTTTGATGGACGAACTCTTCGGCGACGTCTACGACCGCAAGCGTGTCGCGCCGGGCCAGGTGACCGAATCCAGCGGCAGTGAATTGCGGCACGACTGCAGCACCCTGGGTGGCAATTCCGGATCGGTGGTTCTGGACCTGGCCAGCGGCCAGGCGCTGGGCTTGCACTTCGCGGGCCGCTTCCTGGTCAGCAACTACGCCGTGCCGGCCGAGGTGATTGCCGAGCGGCTGCACGCGGTGACGCGAGGCGGGGCCGCACAGACACTGGATCGAGACCGATCGTCTGAGCCGCAGTCACTGCCGCAGGGCAACCTGGCATCGTCGCGCCGCATCGAGGTCACGGTGCCGATTCGCATCAGCGTCGACATCGGGGACATCTTGCCGGATCCTCAAGCCCAAGCCCAAGCCCGGACGGCGGCGCTGGCCCTGGCCCCGGCGGGCACAGGCCCGCAACCGGACGATGCCGACGGCGGTGATGGCGAGCCCATCGCCCCCGAGGGCAGGCCCGAGGACTACAACGACCGCAAGGGCTACGTCCCCGATTTCCTGGGACCCGGTTTCACCGTGCCGTTGCCGCTGCCGATACGCGACGGCAGCCAGATCCTGCGCTTCGACTTCGGCGGCAGGCGCGACGAAACCGAGCTGCGCTACCACCATTATTCGGTCCTCATGCACAGCCAGCGACGCCTGTGTCTGTTCAGCGCCGTCAACATAGACGGCCAGCAGTCGCGCCGCACCCAGCGCGGGCCCTGGCGGCTGGACCCGCGCATCCCTGAAGATCGCCAGATCATGAAGGACTGCTACGGCAACGCACCGCGTTTCAGCCGCGGCCACATGACGCGGCGCGAAGACCCGGCCTGGGGCGACCCATCACTGGCGCGGCTGGGCAACCTGGATTCGATGCACGTCACCAACACCGTGCCGCAGATGCAGGCCTTCAACGCCGGCATCTGGCTGCGCCTGGAGGACTACGCGCTGGACCACGCGCGCCAGGACGACATGCGCCTGTGTGTGCTGACCGGCCCGGTGCTGCGCCCCGACGACCCGGTGCGCTTCAAAGTGCAGATTCCGCTGCAGTTCTGGAAGGTCATCGCCTTCATCCACGACGGCAGCCGTCAACTCAGCGCCACGGGCTATTCGATGTCGCAGCGCGACTTCCTCAAAGAAGAAGAATTTGTCTTCGGCGCCCACCAGACCCATCAGCGTTCGCTGGCCTGGATCGAGCAGGAGGCGGGCGTGTCCTTTGGCACGCTGCGCGGCGCCGACCGTTTCAAGGATTCCGAGCTGGCCGCGCCGCGACCCTTGTCGGCGCCGGGGCAGATTCGCTGGTAGCGGGCTGGTGGCGGGCTGGTTGATGGGCTGGTTGGTGGGCTGGTTGGTGGGCTCGCAGCCATCTTTGAAAGGGCCGTGGTGCTTGGCCAGGATCATCTTGGCCGCGTCCTGGGGCGCTTCGGTGCCGGTCACGCCAGCGCGATGCCGATATCAGCCGCCTTCAACGCCAGTGCGTCGTGCTGGCTGAATAGACCTGAGTATTCCGCTGCGGCATCTTCGATACCAGGCATGCTGGCCGCGACGGTGTCACGGCCCGGTCGCTACATCAACCACGAAGCTGACCTGGCCTGAGGCGCTTGGCAAGAGTGAGCCGGTCAAGGTCCACTCGATTGCGCCTGTCGCGCCGACCGCCGGGCTGCCGGTGACGCTGCACGCGGTGAGCCCTGCTGCCAACGGCGGCAGGCAAGCCGCACTGAAAAAGCGCGTGAATGCGGGTGTGATGTCGTTGATGCGGATCGAGGTGATCGCACCGCTGCCCTGGTTGGTGTAGGCGATGGTGTAAACGATGCGGCCACCCGGCAGCGGCGTCGCATTGTCCTGGCTCTTCACAAGCGACAGTCCGGCACCACCACCGCCGCCCACCGTCGTCGAGTCTTCATTCGTCAGCGTCACCGACAGCGCTGGGCTTGCATTGGTGTAGCTGAAGACCGCTTGCAGCGTGCTCAGGTTTTGCGCGGCCACGGGCGCGCCTGCTGGCACCATGACTTTCACGATCACGCACACCGGCGTGCTGGCCGTCGTGGTGATGGCTGCGCTGATGACGCCTTCGCCGGCGTCGAGCACCCCGTTGCAGTTGGCGTCGCGCAGCAGGGTCTGCGGCCAACCCGCGCTGCTGGTCGCGCTGAAGACCACGCTGCCGCCGGTGCCGGGTGTGAAGCTGTGCGCGTAGAACACCGCCTCGCCCGGCGCAGCGGTGCGTTGCTGGCCGCTCACCAGCGTCTCGACAGCCACGTCGGCAAAGTTCAGGCCGGGTGCATTGACACCCGCCGTGTAGGTGAGTGCAAAGCTGTCGCTGGTGCGGTCGTAGCTGGCCGTCGGGGACCCGCCCACCGAGCGCAATCCGGCCGGGTTGTCTTCGGCCACGCGCAGCGCATTGCCGTTCAGCACGGCGGGAATCCAGAGCCGGTAGTTGCCTGCGGCGTCGGTGGTGGTGCTGTCGTAGGTTGTTGTGCCCGCCGCGTTGGTAAGCCGGACCGCGACGGCGGCGATGCCGGTTTCGGTGCCGTCCTGCACCGCGTTGTTGGGCGTGCCGCCGCCCGCGCCGTTGTCGCGGAACACCCGGCCGGTTGCAAGGTTGCCGTTGAAGAGGCCAAAGTTGAGATTCGTCAGATCGACTGCCGCCACCACCACGTTGCGCCGCACCTGGTCGGGCGCTTCGGTGCCGGTCCAGGTGGCGGGCAGTGTGGGCGTCACGTCGGCCAGCACGGCGTTGTCGTCGACAACGATGAAGTACTCGCCTGGCGACACGCTGGCGAAGCCATAGGCACCGGTGGCGCTGTCCACCGACACCGCCTGCAGGGCCGGCCCGGCGGGTGACGACACGGCCACCAACTTGGCATACAGCACCAGGCCGGTGCCCGCCTCGCCGGCGTCGCGTTGCAGGTTGTGGTTTGCGTCTGCGTAAACAAAGCCCGACAGCGCGACACCGGTCGGCGCTGCCGTCACCGTCAGAACCGCCGTGTTGCTGGGTTCGCCGGCAATGATCGTCTGCGTGCTGGACGCACCGCCCGAGGTGTTGCTGTAGCTGCCCGCAGAAGCGCTCGTCACATTCGCGGTGATGTCGCAACTGCCGCCGGCCGGCACCGTGCCGCCGCTCAGTGCCAGCGCGCTGCCGTTGTTCGCCGCGCTCACGCTGCCGCTGCAACCGAAACCGCTGATCGCACCCGACGCGGTGCCCGTGTTGACCAGACCGCCCGGGTAGGTGTCGTTGAAGGCCACGCCGGTCAGTGCCACTGCGTTCGGGTTGGTCACGGTGATCTTCAGCACCGAGGCTGCGTTCACTGCCACCGAGCTCGGCGTGAACACCTTCAGCAGCGTCGGGTTGGCCAGCACCGTCAGCGTGCCGTTGGCGGCGGTGCCGTTCGGCGCTTCGGCGCTGGCGACCGGACCACTGCTGTTGACGTAGAAGCCCGTAGCGGTGGCGGTGACGTTGACGGTGAAGTCGCAGCTGCCCAGCGCCGGCAGGTTGCCGCCGCTGAGTGCGAGCGAAGTGCCGCCAGCCGCCGCCGTCACCGTGCCACTGCAACCGGCGCTGCCGCTGACGACAGCGCCCGGTGCTGCGGTGTTGAACATGGCGGCTGGGTAGGTGTCGGTGAAGGCCACGCTGGTCAGCGCGAACAGGTTGGCGTTGGCCAGCGTGATCCTCAACTGCGTTGTGCCGTTGACACCCATCACGCTGGGCATGAAGACCTTGCTCACCTGCGGCGCAGGCGGCGGCTCGACGGCGCTGACGGTCAAGGTTGCGCCCGACGACACGCCGGCGCCTGCATTGGCGGTGCTGATGGCGCCACTGTTGTTGGCGTAGCTGCCCGCGGTCGCGCTCGTCACGTTGGCGGTGATGTCGCAACTGCCGTTGGCCGGCACCGTGCCGCCGCTCAACACCAGCGAAGTGCCGTTGGCTGCTGCGGTGACGCTGCCGCTGCAACCCACGCCGCTGATCGTGCCCGCTGGCGTGAGGGTATTGACCAGCCCGCCCGGGTAGGTGTCGTTGAACGTCACGCCTGTCAGCGCCACCGAGTTCGGGTTGCTCAGGGTGATCTTCAACACCGACGTGGCGCTCGTGGACACTGCGGCCGGCGTGAACGCCTTGAGCGCGCTGATGTGGCTCAGCACCACCAGCGTGCCGTTGACCGATGCGCTGGTGCTGGCATTGGCAGCGCTGACCGGCCCGCTGCTGTTGACGTAGGTGCTGGCCGCTGCGCTGCTGACGTTGACGGTGATGTCGCAGCTGCTGCTGGCCGGCACATTGCCTGCGCTCAGCGCCAGCGAACTGCCGCTGGCTGCTGCGGTGACGGTGCCGCTGCAACCGACGCCCGTGATGACCGCGCCGGGCGCGGCGGTGTTGAGCAGACCGCTCGGGTAGCTGTCGGTGAAGGCCACGCCGGTCACTGCGGTGGCGTTCGGGTTCACCAGGCTGATCTTCAACTGCGTCGTGTCGTTGGTGCCGACCGATGCGGGGGTGAAGGTCTTGGTGACGTTCAGCGCAGGCAGCGTTGCCGCCGTCACCGTCAAGGTCGCGCCCGCCGATGCACCGGCCCCGGCGTTGGCGGTGCTGATCGCGCCGCTGTTGTTGGTGTAGCTGCCTGCAGCGACGCTGGTCACGTTGACCGTGATGTCGCAACTGCCGCCAGCCGGAACCGTGCCGCCGCTCAATGCCAGCGCACCTCCGTTGGCCGCTGCGGTGACGCTGCCGCTGCAACCGGCGCCGCTGATCGCACTGGCCGGGGTGGCGGTGTTGACCAGGCCGCCCGGATAGACATCGTTGAAGGCGACGCCCGTCAACGCCGCCGCGTTCGGGTTGCTCAGCGTGATTTTCAGCACCGACGCCGCGCCCGCCACCACCGAGGTCGGTGTGAAGGCCTTGAGCGCGGTGAGGTGGCTCAGCACCACCAGCGTGCCGTCGACCGATGCACTGGTGCCTGCGTTGGTGGTGGTCACGGCGCCGGTGCTGTTGAGGTAGGTATTGGCCGCAGCACTGGTGACGCTGACCGTGATGTCGCAACTGCTGCTGGCGGGCACGTTGCCGGCGCTCAACGCCAGCGCGCTGCCATTGGCAGCCGCCGTGGCCGTGCCGGTGCAACCCGCGCCGCTGACGGCGGCACCCGGCGTGGCGGTGTTGAACATCGCGAACGGGTAGCTGTCGGTGAAGGCCGCGCCCGTCACGGCCGTGGCGTTCGGGTTTTGCAAGGTGATCTTCAGCTGCGTCGTGTCGTTGGTGCCGATCGAGGCCGGCGTGAACACTTTGACCACCGTGAGCGGTGCCGGCCCGCTGACCACGCTCAAGCTGCCGATCGACGCCGCGCCCGTGCCCGCATTGCTCGTGCTCACCGGGCCGCTGGTGTTGTTGTAGGTGGCGGCGCTGGCGCTCGTCACGTTGACCGTGATGTCGCAACTGCCACCAGCCGGCACGCTGCCTGCGCTCAAGGCCAGCGATGTGCCGTTGGCCGCCGCCGTGACGGTGCCGCTGCAACCGGCACCGGTGATGGCACCGGCTGGCGTGGCGGTGTTGACCAGGCCGGCGGGATAGCTGTCGGTGAAGGCGACGCCGGCCAGCGCGGTGCCTGCATTGGCATTCGTGACAGTGATCTTCAGCACCGAGACGCCATTGACCGACACCGCCGACGGCGCGAAACTTTTTGCCACCGTCGGCGGCGACAGCACCACCAGCGTCGCGCTGCTCGATGCGGCCGTGCCGCCGTTGGTCGTGGCCACCGTGCCGCTGTTGTTGACATAGCTGCCGGGTGTGCTGCTGGTCACGTTGGCGGTGATGTCGCAGAAGCTGCTGGCCGGGATGTTGCCCGCTGACAGCGCCAGCGACGTGCCGTTGACGCCTGCCGTCACCGACCCGGTGCAACCCGCGCCGCTGATCGTGCCGGCCGGCGTGGCGGTGTTGACCAGGCCGCTCGGGTAGGCGTCGCTGAAGGTGGCGCCGGTGATGGCCACGCCGTTCGGATTCGTCAGGCGGATGCGCAGCACCGAAGCGACACCCGGCGCGACTGCGCTGGCGGTGAACGACTTGGCCACCGTCAGCGGCGAGCCGACCGACACCGTCAAGGTCGCGCTCGACGCATTGCCGGTGCCGACGTTGGTGGTGGTGATCGCGCCGCTGCTGTTCAGGTAGCTGGCGGCGGTGGCGCTTGTCACGTTGACGGTGATGTCGCAACTGCCGCTGGCCGGGATCACGCCGCCCGACAGTGACAGCGAGGTGCCATTGGCCGCGCCGGTGACGGTGCCGCTGCACCCTGCGCCGCTGATCGCAGCCGCTGGCGTGGCGGTGTTGACCAGGCCACTCGGGTAGGTGTCGGTGAACGCTGCGCCGCTGACGGCGGTGCTGGCGTTGGAGTTGACCAAGGTGATCTTCAACACCGAAGTCGCACCCACCGCCACCGTGGAGGGTGTGAACGACTTGGTGGCCGCAGGCGCAAACGGCACGCTGAAGCTGGCGCTGGCGGGCGTGGCATTGCTGCCCGCGCTCGTCACCAACGCACCCGCTGCCAGCGTGTTGGTGAACGTGCCGCCGGTGCTGGCCACCACGTTTGCGACCACGGTGCAGCCACCGGCGGGAATGCTGCTGCCGCTGGCCAGCGTGATCTTGGTGTCGCCCGGCGTGGCGGTCACGCCCACGCAGGTGCCGCTGCTGTTGGCCGGGCTGGCGACCGTCATGCCGCTGGGCAGGTTGTCGACCAGTGCGGCGCTTAGCGTGATGGCGCTGGCATTGCTGTTACCCAGCGTGAGCGTCAGCGCGTTTGGCGTGCCCGGCGCAATCGGCCCGGCGCTGGCGAAGCTCTTGGCCAGCGTCGGCACGTTCAGCGCCACCGCGCTCAGCGTGGCGCTGGCGGTGTTGCCGGTGCCGCCGTTGGTCGAACTGATCGTGCTGCTGGTGTTGACATAGCTGCCCACCGTGGGCACCACCACATCGACACTGACCCGGCAGGTCGCGCCGGCCGCCACCGATGCGGTGCTGAAGGCCAGCGAAGCGGCACCTGCGCTTGGCGTGAAGCTGGGTGAGGTGCAACCGCTGGTGCTGGCGTTCGGCACCGGGGCCACCACCATCGCACCCGGCGTGGTCGGCAGCAGGTCGGTGAACGACAGGTTCGCCAGCGCCAGGCCGTTGGGGTTGGCGATGTCGAAGCGCAGGGTGGTGGGCACGTTCACCGCCACCGGCGATGTCAGGAATGTCTTGCTGATGATCGGTGCGGCCAGCACGTCGACGTTGGCCAGCGCGGCCGCGCCGGTGGTGGCCGGCGTGGTCGAGGTGACGGTGCTGGTGGTGTTGGCGTAGGTGCCGGCAGCCGGGGCCGTCACTTTCACATCCACCGTGCAAGTGCCGCTGGCAGGAATCGCGCCGCCGCTGAACGACACCGACGCTGCACCGGCCACCGGCGCGAACGTGGCCGCGCCGCAGCCCGAGGTGCTGGCGCCGGGGGTGGCCGCCACCACCATCGCGCCGGGCGAGGTGGGAAAGGTGTCGCTGAACGCGACGCCGCTGAGTGCGGTGCCGGTGTTCGGGTTGGTCAGGACGAAGCGCAAGACCGCCGGCACGTTCGCCGCCATCGGGCTGGTCAGGAAGCTCTTCGTGATGCTGACCGGCGCGGTCGCCACGACGGTCAGATTGGCCGTGGTGGCCACGCCAGTGCCGCCGTTCGTGGTGGTGACCGTGCCGGTCGAGTTGGCATAGCTGCCGGCCGTTGGCGCGGTCACGTCGAACTTGATCGTGCACAGGCCGCCACCGGCAATCGTGCCGTTCGAGAACGCGGCCGAGACGGCGGCCGCCACCGGCGCGAAGGTCGGCGCGCCGCAGCCGCTCACCGATGCGTTGGGCACTGCGGCCACCCTCATCGCGCCCGGCGTGGTCGGCAGCACGTCGGTCAACGCGACGCCGGTGATCGTCTGGCTGCCGTTCGGGTTCGAGATCGAGATCGTCACCGTCGAGGTGCTGCCGGTGCCGATGGTCGAGGGGCTGAACGCCTTCGCCACCACTGGCGGTGCGAGCGTGGAGACGACGGCGGTGGCGGTGTTGCCGGTCAACGCACTCGGGCCGGTGGCGCTGACCGCGCCGCTCACGTTGGTGTAGGCACCGACGTCCAGCACGGTGATGTTGACCCGCACGGTGCAGGTGCCGCCCGCCGCGATGCTGCCGGCCGAGAACGCGACCGAC
>JANMKK010000041.1:0-4647 GCA_031372005.1 Rubrivivax sp. | reverse complement strand
GGGCAGTGGCAGAGCGGCAGTTAGGTCGCTTGAATTGCCAGCGGCCGAATTCGGCTTTAGGTCGGCATAAATGGCCGTCACAGCTTCGCCGTCCAACCTCAACTCCTGAGGCGAATCGCCAAAAGCAACTAGCGATACCCGAACTGCGGCACCGTTGTTAACCCAAGGCTCATCGGCCCAGGCTTCAAAGATTCGCGCCGTGGCGGCCACGCGCTGCAGAACCTCTCGGTTTGTGCTTTGACGTATCGAGTTTGTCGCCACCAGCCCCGCTCGCCACAACTTCCCCGCCTCAATCTGCCCGCGCGCCTTCTCGAACCAGTAGCACACCAGATCTGCCCCGCCCGGCACCCGCCCCTTGTAGGCCGCACGCAGCCGCTCGGTGTACACGTCACCCAACTCGCCGCGCAACTTCTTGTCGCCCACAAACGGCGGATTCCCCACCACCGCATCCGCCCGCGGCCACACCGCCTCTTGCCCATCCGCACCCAGCACCGCGTCGCGGCATTCGATGTGGTCCAGCGCTTCCAGCACCGGGTTCAGCTTGAAGCCGTAGCCGCGCTGGATGCGCCACTGCAGTTCACCGATCCACACCGTCACCCGCGCCAGTTCAGCCGCGTAGTCGTTGATCTCGATGCCCAGCACGTTGTGCGGGCCGGTGACGTCTTGCTGCCTTTCAAGGCCCAACTGTTCGGCTTCGAGGTTGACCTGGTGTTCAATGTCCTTCAGGCAACGCAGCGCCAGGTACAGGAAGTTGCCGCTGCCGCAGGCCGGGTCCAGCACGCGGTAGGCCTTCAGCCTTTCCAGAAAACCGACAAAGGTGGCCTGCGCGGCGCGCCAGGGCTTGTCGCCATGGCGCTTGCTCTTTGCGAGGGCGCCTTCGATGGCCGCCTGGTGGCCCGCCCATTCGGCCAGCAGCGGGCGCCGCACCACCGGGTCCACCAGCCGCATGATGGTGGCGGGGTCGGTGAAGTTGGCGCCCAGCTGGCTGCGCTTGGCCGGGTCCAGCCCGCGTTCAAAGAGGGTGCCGAAGATGGTGGCATCGATGGCGCTCCAGTTCAGCGCGCTGGCGGCCTTGAGCGCGGTCACGTCTTCAGCGGCCAGTGCTGGGACGGCCACGGTTTCAAAGAGGCCGCCATTGAACCAGGGCAGGTCTTCAACGCCGAAGAGGCCGCCGCTGCGCATGGTGGCAAACAGCGCCGCCAGTTGGGTGCGCAAGCGGTCGGGCGCAATCTGCACGCCCACCAGGCGCTCAAACAGGCGCTGCGGCAGCAGGCCCACGTCTTCGGCAAAGAAGCAGAACACGCACTGCGTCAGGAAGTGGCTGGCCGCTTGCGGCGGCACGCCTGCATCGCGCAGGCGCTTGGCGGTGCCGGCGAATGTGCGCGCGGCTTCTTCGGTGATGTCGCGATTGGTCTTGCGCGGTTTGTACTGGTCGGGCGCCGTCCACAAGGCGCGCAGGCGCTGCTGCACATCGGGCCGGGTGATGTCTTCCAGCGCGAAGACGTGGCGTTCGCTGGGGGTGCCGGTGAAGTGGGTGTGGACCTCGATGCGCAGGCGGTCGCTCACCACCAGCAGCGGCGGGCTTTCCAGCGGCAGCGCGTACATCATCAGCTGCCGCAGCGCGCCTTCCAGGCTCTTGCCGGGCGCCTTGTATTCCCAGGCAAAGTGACCGCGCAACCAGACGTCGGCAAAGCCGTCGGTGCGCTGCTTGCCCAGCACGGCAGCGCTGCCGGTCTTGGTGACGCCGCGCTCGAAGCAGTACTGCTCGGGGTCGCCGGGTTCGGGCACCGCCAGCACGCGGCAGAGGTCGATGAAGTGGGCCTGTGCGCCCGCGCGTTCGTTCAATTCGTTGGCGGGCGCGCCGGCCTGCCATTTGCGCACGAAGTCTTGCGCCAGCATGTTGGGTGCCCCCCGGTGTCGATTTGGCGCTGAGCTTAAGGCCTTGCCCGGGCAGGGCGGGCGGCAGGGCTGGCGGCGTGCAAAGCGGTCGCGGGGCGGGTGCACTTGCATGCACCCGCCCGTTGCCGGTTCTCCCTGAACCTGTCGCCTTTGCTCGTGGCCTTGCGGCCTTGTGCGGATGACAGCCTTGCCTTTGGGCGGCGGCGCTGGATCGCCGCTGCGTTGACACCACTTTAGGCAAGGCGGCGCTGGCCCGCGGTGCCCTATGCCGCAGGGCCGAAGTGACAAATTCACATTGGCACTCATCGCCATTGCAGGGCATGCATCATCGACGGATGGGCATTCGCTATCCGACCCCCTTGTCACGCGGGCACCGCATCTTCGTCACCGCGCCCAGTTCGGGCGTGGAGCCGGCGCTGCATGCGCGGCTTGATCTCACGCTGCAGCATCTGCGCAACCAGGGCTTCGTCGTTGAAGAGGGCGCCTGCCTGCGCCAGGAAGTGCGCAGTGCCAGCGCACCGGCAGCCAGACGCGCTGCAGAACTGATGCAAGCCCTGCTGCGCGACGACGTGGCCGCCATCATCCCGCCCTGGGGTGGGGAACTGGCCATCGAAGTGCTAAACCTGCTGGACTGGGCCGCATTCGCCCGAGCGCGCCCGAAGTGGCTGCTGGGCTACAGCGACACCAGCACCTGGTTGCTGCCGATGACGCTGCGGCTGGGTTGGGCCACCGCGCACGGGCCTTGCCTGATGGACCTGGTGGCGGGGCAAACCGACCCCCTCACACGGGGCGCGATGGCGGCGCTGGCCACGCCACCCGGCAGCACGTTCACGCAGCGCCAGTCCCGCCATTGGCAGCGCCAGTGGACCGACTTTGCGCTCGTGCCCGACACCCCCTACCAGCTCACCGAACCCACCGCCTGGCGCGCGCTGCAGGGCCAGGCCGAACTGCAATTCAGCGGCCGCTTGATCGGCGGCTGCATCGACACGCTGATGCACACCGCCGGCACGGTGCATGGCGATGTCGCGGCATTCATCCAGCGGCACCGCGCTGAAGGTACGGTGCTGTACCTGGAGAATTCGGGGCTCTCGCCCACCGACTGGGTGCGCGCACTCCACCGGTTGCGCTGGGCCGGTTGGCTGGGCGGGGCAGACGGCCTGGCGGGTGTGCTGATCGGCCGTTCAGCCGCGCCGGACACGACGGGTGCCGCCCAATTGCGCTACGCCGAAGCCTTGCAAGCCACACTCGGCACCCTGCCCTGCCCTGTGTTGGTGGACGTGGACATTGGCCACCGGCCACCGCAGATGCTGCTGGTCAACGGTTCGGTCGCCAAGGTGCACTGGAGCGCGTCGGACGGCGGCACACTGAGTCAACACTTTGTCTGAGGACCATGTCCAGGCCAGTTGCTCCCATCACCCTTGATGCGCTGCGCCGCCACGCCGTGGCGCGCAGCCTCTTCAAGCCGACGACGCTGCCAAAGGCCATCGCCAGGCTCGGCTTCGTGCAGGCCGACCCGATCCGCGCCCCAGCGCGCGCGCAGGACCTGACGCTGCGCCACCGCGTCATCAACTACTGCGCTGGCGACCTTGAACGACGTTATGCCAAGCTGCCCATCGAAGAAGACTTCTTCGTCAACTACGGCTTCCTGCCACGCGCCACGCACACCTTGATGCACCCGCGCACCGAGCGCAGCGTGTGGCCCAAGGCGCGCTGGGCGCAGGCCCATGCGGTGCTGGAATTTGTGCGTGCCCGCGGCGAGGCGCATCCGCGCGATGTCGATGCGGCTTTCAACCACGGCAAGAGCAAGAACTGGTTCGGCGGCAATTCCAACGCCAGCACGCAGCTGCTGGACGCGATGCATTACCGGGGCCTGGTGCGCATTGCGCGGCGCGACAGCGGGGTGCGCGTGTATGCAGCCCGCGATGCGCATGCATCCGCACACACACACGCATCCGCACACGCATCCACACACTCGCCCGCTACCGACGCCGCTGCCGCGATGAACGCGATGGACACGCTGGTGGACGTGGTGCTGAACAAGTACGCACCGATGCCAGAACGTTCACTGTCTGAACTGGTGAGCCGCCTGCTCTACGCCGCGCCGCAGTGGGCCGACGACCGGCGCGCGGCCATGGACCGGGCCAGGGCGCGCCTGCCCCGCGTGCACATCGACGGCGTCCCCTGGCTCTGGCCCGTTGGCGAAAACCCGCTCAGCAAACGCCACGCGCTGGATCAGGACTTGCGCCTGCTGGCGCCCTTTGACCCCGTGGTCTGGGACCGCCGCCGCTTTGAGCTGTTCTGGGGCTGGGCCTACCGTTTCGAGGCCTACACGCCAGCGCCCAAACGCGTGCGCGGCTACTACGCGCTGCCGTTGCTGTGGCAGGGCCAGGTCATCGGCTGGGGCAACGTGGGCGTGCGCGATGGCGTGCTGCAAAGTGAACTCGGTTTTGTCAAAGGCCGCCCGCCACGCGAGGCGGCGTTTCGTCAAGCCTGGGACGAGGAACGCGCACGGCTGGGGGCGTTTCTGGGCCTTTAGCCGGACGACGCTGCCGCACCGCGCTGCCGTTGCGAAAGCGGCTTCTGCAGCGCCGCCAGCACCGCCCCCAGTGCCAAGGCCCCGGCGCTCCAGGCCAGGCCGCGCAGCAGTCCACCCGGCCCGTCGGCAATGGCGCCGGTGAGGCTGGGGCCGACGATCTGGCCGGCCGCAAAGATGACCGTGAACGCGGCGATGCCGGCTGGCCATTGCGC
>JANMKK010000033.1:0-26112 GCA_031372005.1 Rubrivivax sp. | reverse complement strand
ACCGTGGTGGCGCTGCTGGCCTGCGCCAGCGTCGGCGCGATCTGGAGCGTGTGCAGCCCCGACATGGGCCCCGTCGCCGTGCTCGACCGCTTCCGCCAGATTGCGCCCAAGGTGCTGCTGGCGGTGGACGGCCAGGTCTGGGGCGGCGTGGCGCACGACCGCCGTGCCGTGCTGCATGAGGTGCTGGCGGGGCTGCCGTCGGTGGCGCATGTCGTGCTGCTGCCAAGGCTGGGTGCGGCGATTGCAGCGGCCGACTTCGCAACATCAGGCCGCGCGGCGCACGCCTTCGCCGACTGGACTTCAGGCGACGCTGGAGACTGGCAACCCGCCTGGCTGCCTTTCGATCACCCACTGTGGATCGTCTACTCCAGCGGCACCACGGGCCTGCCCAAACCCATCGTGCATGGCCATGGCGGCGTGATCCTTGAAGCCCTCAAGGGCGGCGTGCTGCACAACGATTTGGCGCCCAGCGCCGATGGAGGCAAGGAAGGCGGCAAGGAAGGCGGTGAGCACAGCGGTGAGCACGGTGGTGAGCGCTACCACTGGTTCAGCAGCACGGGCTGGATCGTCTGGAACGGCCAGGTCAGTGGCCTGCTGGGCGGCACCACGATCTGCCTCTACGACGGCAACCCCGGCGGCCCCGCGCCGCAGAGTGGCAAGCCCGCCGACTGGGGCACGCTCTGGCGTTTTGCCGCCGCCGCAGGCGTGACGTGGTTTGGCGCCGGCGCGGCCTTCTTCGCCAGTTGTTTGAAGGCCGGCGTGGTGCCGATGCAGCAGGCTGACCTGCACCGGCTGCGCGCCGTCGGCAGCACCGGCAGCCCGCTGTCCGACGAATGCCACGACTGGATCTGGCAGCAGATGCCGCTGCAGCCGGACGGCCAGCGCATCTGGCTCAACGCCATCAGCGGCGGCACCGACTTTGCCGGCGCCTTCGTCGGCGGCAACCGCACCTTGCCAGTCGTCAGGGGCGAGATGCAGTGCCGCTGGCTCGGCGCGGCCGTGCAGGCCTACAGCGAGGATGGCCGCGCGCTGATCGACGAGGTGGGTGAACTGGTGTGCACGCAGCCACTGCCGTCGATGCCGCTGTACTTCTGGAATGACCCTGGCAACAAACGTTATGTCGAAAGTTACTTCGACATGTACCCCGCCAAAGACGGCAAGCCGGCCGCGTGGCGCCATGGCGACTGGCTGCGCATCACACCCCACCCAGAGACTGGTTCCAGCGGCGCCATCATCTACGGCCGCAGCGACGCCACCATCAACCGCCATGGCATCCGCATGGGCACGTCCGAGCTTTACCGCGCCGTGGAAGCGCTGCCCGAAGTCCTGGACAGCCTGGTGGTGGACCTGGAATACCTGGGCCGCGAAAGCTGGATGCCGCTGTTCGTGGTGCTGCGCGAAGGCCTGGTGCTTGACGAAGCGCTGACGCAGCGCTTGCGCAACGCCATCAAGACCGCGCTGTCGGCGCGCCACGTGCCGAACGACATCTTCCAGGTTGATGCGATCCCGCGCACGCTGTCGGGCAAGAAGCTGGAGCTGCCGGTGAAGAAGTTGCTGCAAGGCGCTGACCCGGCGGTGGTGCTGAACCGCGACGCAATGGCCAACGCGGCCAGCGTCGAATGGTTTGTGAACCTGGCGCGCCAACGCGCGCTGCCGCGCTGATTGCTGGATTGATTGCTGGATTGACTGCTGGATTGATTGAATCGCGGATCGCACCATGGACGCCATCGAACGCGCCACCGTCCAGCACTTCCACCGCCACCGCCTGGCCGCGCACGGCGCCGGCACGCCCGAAGCGCTGGGCTGGCGCCATGCCGACAGCCAGCGGCTGCGCTTTGAAGCCATCGCCCATGCGGCTGATTTCAACGGCTGTTCGGTGTTGGACGTGGGCTGCGGCACCGGCGATCTGAAAACCTTTCTCGACGGGCGCTTCACCGCGCTGCGCTACCTGGGCGTGGACCAGATGCCCGAATTCATCGACAGCGCGCGGGCACGCTACGCCGGGCAAAGTGACACCGCCTTTGTGCTGGGCGCTTTCGACACGCTGGCACTGCCGCGGGCCGACATCGTCGTCGCCAGCGGCGCATTCGGCTACCGCTGCGCGGACCCGCACTGGGTCTTCAACGTCATTGCACGGCTGTATGCCGGGGCGGACCGCGTCTTCATCTTCAACCTGCTGGACGCCCGGCACTTCCCCGACCACCCGCTGCTGGTGGGCCGCGACGTGGACGCAGTGGCCGCGTTCTGCCGCCACCTGGCGGCGCAGGTGGATGTGGTGCGTGGCTATGCGGTGGATGACGCGACGCTGGTGATGCGGCGGCAGCCCCGGGAACCTACCTGAAACAGGCCGAAGACCGGTCGGACGACTGGCGGCCCGAGGCCATCAATGCCGGTGAGTTGATGCTGCGGTTGTTGAAGAAGAATGCGGCGAAACAGGCCTGAGGCTGACCCCGCTGGGCGTCCGGTCCCTGGCCCAGCTACTGCGCACCAGCATCCGCCCGCGGCAGCACCCTCACCATGACGATGCGTTGCACCTTGCTGTCGGCAGGCACACCCTGCGCTTCTGCCGCCGCCGCGAAATCGTCCGTTCCCTTTTCATGCACCCGCACGATCGTGTAGCGCATGCCGGGTCCGAACAGCACCTCGCGCTCTGTCGGGTGGTCTGACAGCGTGCGCACGGGTTTGCCGCCATGGCCTGGCGGCAGCTCGTACACGATCAACGAATCGCGGTCGGTGAACGGGTTGCCCTGGCTGGTGCTGGTGTAGTCCGGCGGCGCAAATTCCGCGCCTTCGGGGTGGCTGTTGCGGCCGTAGCGCGGCTCTGACTCACCGTGCACGTCCAGGTTGATGCCCTTGGTCAGCACGGTGGCCTTTGAATCGGGCAGCTTGGCCAGCGCCGTCTGCAGCAGCAGCAGAAAGCCCTCTACCGTGTCCGGCACCGCCGCATTGGGCCGGTTTTCGCGGATGTGGGTCAGCAGGCTGGCACGCTCGGCCTCGCTGTCGGCGGGCTTTCTGAGGATTGGGTTGATGAAGTTGTGCAGGCTGGACGTGTAGGCGCGCACGGACCAGGTTTCGGCGGCGGTGAGCGCCACGCGGCCGGCATCGAAGTCGTCGCGGCCGGCGGCGGCTTGACTGGCGAGGCTGTAGGCCGGGTCTTCGCAATAGACCACCACCACCTCACCGGCCGGTGGCTGCAGCTGCAACTGCTGGCCCTTGACCGCCACCAGGCTCCACCCCGCTTCGTCGCCCGCCTCCAGGTGCTTGACGACGGCCTGCGGTCCGGTCCTCTTGAGGGCGAAGGGGTCCGTCGCACCGATGACCCTCTGCACCGGCGCTGCAGCCCCAAAGGCTGCGTCGATGCGGCTGCGCTGCGCCACGCTGCGGGGTGTTTGCTGCAGCATGGCCGCCGCATCCATCGGGGCCCCCTGCTGCGGTGCCGGGCGCGAAGCCCCTTCAGCCTGCGCCTGCAGCCTGCGGGGCGTCTTCAGGCGCGGCCTCATCCCTGCCCCGGACACGTTGGCGGCTTCTTCGGCTGGCTGCGGCTGAGCGCATAGCAGCTCTGCAGATAGTCGATGTTCGACCCAAAGTCCGGCAGCGGCTTGCCCAGGCCTTTCCAGTGGGCGGCCACGGCGTCGCGCAGCGGTTTGACGGCGGCCAGGTAGTCGTCGGGGAAGGCGATGATCTCGAAGATCAACGCGAATTCCACGTACTCCAGCTTCACCAGCGCGCCCAGCTGTTCGTAGTGGTAGTGCACGGCGGCAAAGTCCTCCATGTCCTTGGACAGGTAGAAGTCTTCGCCATTGCCGGCCGCACGGATCAGCGCTTCTGCGCGCGGCAACAGCTGCGGCAGCTGCGCATGCACGAAGGCGCGGCCGCGGCGGCGCACGGCTTCGTCGGCAACCAGGAATCCCCGCACCTCGGACAGGCCCTGCAACCGCGCGGACAGGTTGGCGCGCTTGGACTCATTCACCCAGGCGGCCAGCTGCGTCAGCGAAATCAACACGCCCACGATCACGCTCAAACCGGTGGCGATGCTGACGAGGTTGCGCCAGACGGCGAAGCGCTGGTCGAGGTGGTGGGTGGTTCCGTCCATGGTGGGTTCTTCGCGGCTCACTTGGCAGGTGGGTGCAGGGGCTGGTGGTCGGGCTGGTGGTCGGGCTGACCTTGGGGCTGGTTCTGGTTCTGGGGCTGGTTCTGGGGCTGATCCTGTTGAACCTCCGGCACCGGCGCCCCCTGCGCCAGCAGCGCGCGCGCTGCGTCGGAGGCGGCCAGGTCGTGCGCGCGCTGGTCCAGCAGACCAAAGACTGCGGGGTCGGGTGCACGCTCTTGAATCCAGGCGTTCGCCAGTTCGGCGTGGGCTGCTTGCAGCGCCTTGCGGAAGGCGATCCAGGCCGCAGTGAAGGCGGGGTAGGCGGCCATCGACACGCCTTGGCCGAAGGCGGTGCAGGCGGCCAGCAGCGGCTTGGCGTCGCGCACCGGCTGCGGTTCGTCGTAGCCCTGCACCGCGCGGTGCTTGAGCACCATGACGCCGGCGCGCCCACCGTAGTCCGTGTTCGACGCCAGCTCGCCGTAAAAGCTCTGGTCGTCCTTGTCTTTCACCGGCCCGTACATCTTCACCGTCCAGTCGTTGCTGGACAGGTCCATGTCGCCGGGCTTGCGGTCCCTGCCCGGCGCCTTGGCGTAGTTTTCCAGCGTCACATGGTCGGGCCCGCTGCGCGCCACGACACCGGCAAAGTGCATTGGGAACGAACCCGCCTTCAGCTTTTCCACGGCCGCATACACCGCCAGCGCCTCGCCCACCTGGGGTTCGGCAAACTGGTTGATGCCGAGCGCGCGCGCACGCTCGGTCTTGTCGGCGGGGTTCATCTCGCCGTAGGCTTCTTCGGCCTCGTCGCGCATCACGCCGGTGACCTCGGCGCGCAGGTCACCCATGACGCGCGTGTCGGTGCGGCCCTGGCCACCGCTGCCGCGTTTGTCATAGCGCCGCTCGCTTTCATTCGCGCCCGTGCCGACGACCACCGCCATGCCCCGCGCCATGTGGTGGGGGCCCTGGTTCAGGCCGGCGCCGATCAGGTGCTGGCCGTGTGAGCTGCAGGCTTCGATGGTGCGCATCGCATCGGCCTGGGTGCCGTCGTCCAGGTTGACCGGCACCACGGCGTTCAGCCGCATCATCGCGCCGCCGGCTGCGGGCGCCTTGCCCACCAGCGTGCCGCTGCCGACGTTGAACATGAAGGGCGAACCCAGGTTGCGCAGCGCGCTGTCGCTTTGGTCGATGAGCTCGGATGTGGCCCAGAAGCGGTGCGTGCCATCGGCCAGGGCCAGCTTGCCGTCGTCGGACACGCGCAGGTCCACGCCGGCATCCCAGTGGTCTGGTTTCTGCCGCGACACCGGCAGGCGGGCATAGGCCTGCACCGGCGCTGCGGCACCGAAAGCGGCACCCAGGCGCCGGCGCTGCAAGGCTTGGCGCGGGCTGTGGTCCAGCGTGTGCGACTCTGTGCCCTGGCAGGCGAGCGCAGCGCGCACCGAGACCTGCGCGGGCCGGTCCTTGTTCACACCGGGACGGCTCTTTGACCTCATGTTGTGGCAACGGTGTCAGCGCAGATGGTTGCGCAGCAGCACCAGCCAGGGGCGCTGCTGCGTGGGCTGCACGATGCCGCGCGCGTCCACGGCCACCCGCGTCCAGACCACGCTCTCGGCGATGTTGCCGCCGACCAGGCCGGCCTCGGTGGGCGTGATGTCCACCACCAGGTCGCAGTGGTAAGGGTAGGGGCGGGCGCGTTCCTGGCGCGTCAGCGCAGACAGCTCGGCAAAGCTCGTGAAGCGGGCTGCCGCCGCGTCGCGCGGGGCGCACAGCACGTCGCCGACGGCTGGGGCATTCGCTGCTGCATCGAGCGCCTCGAAGCCGTTGGCGCTGG
Organism: Rubrivivax sp.; assembly: GCA_031372005.1. Lineage (GTDB taxonomy): Bacteria > Pseudomonadota > Gammaproteobacteria > Burkholderiales > Burkholderiaceae_C > Rubrivivax. Next base: position 20,197 of record JANMKK010000033.1, on the reverse strand, counting down.
GCGCATCGAGGATGGCGCGGATGTAGGTCCAGTGGCCTTCGTGCTGCGGGAAACGCTCGGCACCGACACCGGCTGTCTTCATCAGGTAGGACACGAAGACGGCCGACCAGGGCTGCAGAGAACCATCGGCAAAGAGCGCGCGCTCGGCCTGGAAGTCGCGGCCCTTGAAGCTGAACCAGTAGTGCAGCACGCGGCTGGTGGCCTCGGGCAGGTCTTCTGTCTTCGGCGCTTCGGCAGCCGGGCGTTCAAAGGTGTTGGCTGCCGGGTTCCAGCGCGCGCGACCCCACAGCGTCCATTCCTGCAGGGCCAGGAATTTCAGGCGTTCGGGCAATGGCGGCACGCTGACGCTGCGGCCGCCGCGCGCGTCACCCGCCGTCGCCGGCGGCATGGCGATGTAGCCCGGCGGGCCGGCCGTGGGCGTGGCGCAGCCGGCCAGCATGCTGCCACTGAAGATGAGCGCCAGCCCGAAGTGCATGCGGTGTACCCGTTGCATCGGGTGCATCAGCTGCGCTCGCTGGTCTTGGTCTGCAGCGCCTTGGCGCCCATCGCGTCAGCCTCGCTTTCCAGCGCCACGTCGTCATTGACGCCCACGCCGGCCATCTGCAGCGTGGGCTGGACGCGGCCTTGGCGCTGCTGCACCACGTGCCAGGCTTCGTGCGGCAGGTGCTGCTCCTGGCCGGGGGCGAGGTGGATGTCGTTGCCCTGGGCGTAGGCCAGCGCGTCAATCTGCGCCGGGGCGTCGGAATTGGCGTGCACGCGCACGTCGGACAAGTCCATGCCCGACATCGATTCGATGCCGCTCTTCAGCCCGTCGGGCATGCCGGTGCGGTTGGGGGTGGCGGTGGGGGTGGCTGCTGGGCCGGCTGCTGTTGCGGCTGGCGCCGCCGCGTCAAAGCGGCCTTGCAGCGGCTGTTCTTCCTCGACGCGCTGGATGGCGTCAAAGCGGCCCTGCAGCAGTTCTTCTTCCTGGGCGCGCTGCAGCGGGGGGTCGGCCTTCATCTGCAGTTCATCTTCGGGCCCGGCGCGTTGCGCGGTACTTCCAGAGGGAGAGGGCGCGCCGAAGGCCGAGTCGAAACGCTGCCGCTGCGCGGCGTCGCGCTGGTTGCTGGCCTGCCCTGTCGGCGCGCTGCGGGCGGTGCGTTCCAGCTGCGCAGCCGCACGGCGTTGGCGCGGGCGCGCCGGGGATGTTGAGTAGGTCTTCATCGACAGACTCCGGTGGTGGCAAGGTCAGGGACGACGCGGCGCTGCTTCAGGGCAACGCCTCTTTGGGCTTGAGCACGAAGTAGGCACCGACGACAAGCAGCAGCGCAATCACGACATACAACACCGCGTTGGCACGGCGCCAGTACTCCATGGCGGGGTCGCAACTCAGCAGCGCCAAGGCCACGCCAGCGGTCAATGTCGCGCCCAAGAGCAGGAAGACTTTGTACGGCGTGCCGATCTTGCGCACTTCGCAGTTCCAGGCGTACAGGCTGACCGACACCGCGCCCACCAGCAGCAGCATCTGCAGCAGCAGCCGCAGCGGCACGCGGATGGGGCAGATGAAGTTGCACACCGACCCGCCCAGGCTGGCGGCGGGCGCGTAGTTTTCAGCCAGCAGGCCATTGACGGCCTTGCCACGGCCCATGTCCACCACCGGCAGGGGCCACACGCCCACGCCGCCGTAGTTCCACTTGGCATAGGCGAAGTCGTCGTCAAGCTGCTCGGCGCGCTCCTGCGGCAAGCCGTCCGGTTCGCCTTCGCGTTTGTGCAGCAGCACCGGCACCAGGCTCTGCAGCAGGGCCACGCGGTTGTGGCCCTTGACGGTGGTGGAATCGTCCAGCCGGCTGCGCAGCCACTTCTTGAAGCTGGTGGTGGGTTCGTTCAGCAGCACCAGGAACTGCACCGTGATGTCCGGCCCCGGCACCACCTGGTTGGCGGCGTCGCGGTACAGGGCCCTGCGGCGCAGTTCCACTTCCTTCGCCGTCAACACGCTTTCAGCCACGCTCAGCACTTCCCACATCCAATCGACATAGCCGGTGTCGTTGAGCACGGCATGGTCCGGCACGACGATGTTGAGCCGGTAGGGCCGCGGCGTGCGCTGGGTTTCGATGGCGCGACCGGACTCGCTGTCCTTGCCCGCTGCACCGGTTGCACTGGTTGCACCTGCCTTCAGCATAGGCCGCGCGACGGCCGCAGCAGCGGTTGCCGGCCCGCTGCGTGTCGGCAAGGCCTTGCCGCGCATGGTGGCCATCAGCGTGGGCACAAAGGCGCGCATGAACTTGCGGAAGTTGGCCCTTTCCGCATCGCTGTGGCCGAGGTCGTCGAAGTACAGCGTCAGCCCTTCAAAGGCGCGGTCCGATTCGCGCCAGGCGGGGATCAACAGCGACTGCCAGGCCGTGGTGAAGTCGTCCAGCGGCGTCTCCAGCATGCGCACGGCTTCGGTGGCGGACCGGGCGACGAAGGTGTCGAACTGCTCCGCCGTCAGCCCGCCCAGAAAACGCCAGTCACGGCGCAGGATGGCCAGGTCCACCCGTGTGCCGTGGCGTTGCGCCACGCGCACGAAGTTCAGCGCGCCCGGCACACCCGCGTAAGCCGCCGTGATGCCGCCGTGACGGTCCAGCGTGGCGCCCAGGTAGCTCAGGCGCGTGTACAGGCTCAGCTGCGCCGGCTGGGCTTTGGCCAGGCCGCCCTTGTCCAGCCGCGTGTGCCAGTAGCCCAGCACGCCATAGACCTCGTCAGGCGGGTAGGCGGGCGTGCAGCCGCAGCCGGGCGTGGCTTCAAGCTTGAACGGCGCCTTCTGCGGCAAGGGCAGCGTTTTTTCGGCCTTGGCGACGATCTCGTCGCGGAAGGCGGGGTTGAGCAGGTCGTCGAAGAAATGGCGCAGCGGCAAGCGGTCTGGTGCTGATGTTGCGGGCGCTGCGGGTGCCCCAGATGCTGCGGCTGCCGACCCCGCCTGCCGCGACCCCGATGCCGCGCGGCTGCTGGCCTTGGCCGGCGCTGGCGCTGGCAACGCCGCCACCGCCGCAGCACCGGGTGCAGCCGCCGCCACCCACACGTCCCACGGCGTGGCCACCTGACGGGTGCTGCGCGGCGGCGGGCAGCGGCTGTCGACCTCGCGCCCTTCCTTGGCGGCTTCAGCTTCCACATGGGCCTTGTAGTAGCGGCAGGTGCTGGCCAGCAAGGCGTGGCGCAGCAGCGATTCGGTCGGGAATTCCACATCCTCCAACGGCCCGAGAATCTTCTTCAGCTGTTCAACCAAGGGCACCGGGGGCAGCAGGGGCTCTTCGGCGTCCTGCGCCGCGAGCTTGTCGGATTCTTCGATCGGCAGCAGCAGCGCGGCGAGGTCGGCCTTGCTGAGCCTGTAGACGCGCGGCAGGTGGGGCGTGGTGTCCACGCTGCGGCTGGCCTGCGAGGCCGACAGGCTGGTCATCGGTGCCGACGCCGCAGGCCGCGGCGGGCCGGCGGGTGCGGTCACATCGACGCGGTAGCGCTGCTCCAGCGTGCGCCCCGGTTCCACCAGGCGCAGCACGAAGGGGTAACGATCGGCCTTGGTGGGCGTGCCCATCAGCACGCCTGCTTCGCTGATGCTCATGCCGGGTGGCAGCGCATCCGGGTCGTACTGCAGCGTGTAGGGCGGCCTGCCATAACGCACGAGTGGCAGGCCCTTCCAGTCCTGCCCCAGCGTCAGCCGCACCAGGATCAACTGCGTGTAGATGAGCTCGGGCGCTGATGCAGCAGCCGCAGCCGGCACGGCGCCCGCACGCGCCCGCGTGGCGTTGGCAATGTCCTGCGCCGCCGCAGCCGCGGCATTGGCTGCGGACGCGGCCAGCGTGGCCGCGTTGGCGGCGGCGATGGCCGCAGACGCCGCACGGTCAGCGGCGCTGGGCACCGTGACCAGTGTGTTCGCGGTGTTCACGGCGGCCGCTGCCGAAGATGGCGCAGCAGCCGCCAGCGCACCCGGCTCACCCGGGGCCACGGGCACCAAGGCGGCCAGCAGTGCAGCCAGCACCCCATGGCGACGCCACCACAGCAGGCGCAGCGCGGCGCGCACGCGACCGCAAGGCAGGCAGAGGGACTGTTTGGCGCGGGGCTTCATGGCAGTTTCACACCGTGCGCCCTTCCTTGCGCAGCTCCTTGGTGATGCCGCGCCGCAGATCGGCCCCGGTCAGCGTGTCGCGGCCGGCCTGCAGCGCCGTGATGGCGGCGGCACGCACGACGTTGGCGATGGCGCCGCCCGACAGTTCATGCGCTTCGGCCAATGCGGCCAGCGCAGCCGGTGTCAGGTCTGCGGCCAATCGGCCGGTGTGGCGCAGCATGCCTTCCCAGAGCCGCCTGCGCTGTTCGGCGTCGGGCATCGGAAAGTGCACCAGCGACTGGAAGCGGCGCGCAAAAGCGTCGTCGATGTTGCCCTTCAGGTTGGTGGCCAGGATCACCGTGCCCGGGAAGTCCTCGACCCGCTGCAGCAGGTAGCTCACCTCCTGGTTGGCGTAGCGGTCGTTGCTGCTGCTGGTGCTGGTGCGCTTGCCGAAAAGCGCGTCGGCTTCGTCGAAGAAGAGGATCCAGCGCCGGCTCTGCGCCTGGTCAAAAACCTGGGCCAGGTTCTTCTCGGTTTCACCGATGAACTTGCTGACCACCATCGACAAGTCGATGCGGTAGACATCGGCCTGCGCAGCCTGGCCGATGAGCGTGGCGGTGAGCGTCTTGCCGGTGCCCGGCGGGCCGAAGAAGAGGCTGCGGTAGCCGGGCTTGACGGCCTTGGCCAGCTGCCAGTCGCGCAGCAACGTGTCGCCATGCTGCAGCCAGGTGATGACGGCCGATATCTCCTCCATCACCTCATGCCCCAACACCAGGTCGCCCCAGTTCAGATGGGTGCTGATCAGGCGCGCCGGGAAAGAACTGCTGAAGTCTGGCTTGTGGTGCTGCCCGGTGGTCAGCAGTTCGCGGTATTCGCTGTGCATCAAGAGCGCCGCGCTCAAGGCCGGTTCACCGTGCGCGTCGTGCGCCAGATGCAGGATGCCGCGGCGCTGCAGCCAGTGGCTGTCGTCGAACATCGCGCAGACCGCAAAGCGCCGAGCCGTGTCTTCACCGGCCAGCACAAAGGCCGCCGTTTCGCACGTGGGCAGGAAGCCGCCATGGGTGCGGCCCTTCCAGCCCCCGAATTCGGTGTAGCCGCGGTCCAGGTTGCGGTTGCGCACGAAGAAGGTGTCCAGCAACTGCGGCCGCACATGCGGTGCCAGCGCCAGCGCCAGCAACGCCCTTTCGTCAAAGCCCCATTCGCCGCCGCGCAGCAAGGTGGCGTAAGCCCCATCACCCTGCAACGCCGGCGGCGTGATCGCGCGCACGTCCGCCACCGCACAAGGCTGGCCAAAGTGCAGGCACAGCCGCGCCTGCAACACCCGGTCCAGCCACTGCAGTTCGGCGTCCAAGGTCGCAGTCGCCCCAACCGAGGCCGCCGTCCCCGCCGCAAGCGCAAGCGAAGCGGCACCCTCAAGCGGACGCCGCGGATCCGGCTCCGCCGGTCCGCCGGGGTCGCCGCCTTGAGGGGGAACGGCGAAGCCTTTGCGGGGGTGGGCGAGTTCACCACTGGACATGCAGCACCTCCCGCATCCACGGGTACTTGATGGTCGCAAAGCCCCAGGGCAGGCGGTCCAGCAGCACGTCAAAAGTCTGCCGCTGCACCTGCAACTGCCAGGTGTCGTCCTTGTGTTCCAGCCGGCCCTCACGCTGCAGGAAGGTTTGGCGCAAGCCCGCCACCGAGGTCTGGCCCAGCGCCTTCCAGTGGCCGATGATGGCGCGCAGCAGGCCGTCCACCGCGTCGCGCTCGGCGCGGCTGGGTTCGAAATCGCGCCCCACCGGCCCGTGCAGCGGCAAGCCGCAAAGGATCTTGTTCAGCAGCAGCAGCGGCTCGGGTGCCTGCAGTTCGCCCGTCACCGCGTACTGCAGCAGCAGCACACCACGCTCGGTCGCTGCTGCATCGACAAAAGCCTTGTCCCCTGCCAGGCCAAGCATGCCGAAGAGGCGCGGCAGGTAGGGCGCCGCAAGCACCAGACCGGCGTTGTTGATGAAGAGCGCTTCACTCGGGATGTCGGCCAGCGGGTCGGGCAGGGTGTGTGGCGCGCAGGCTGGCGTGGCGACCGATCGGGCACTGGCCTGCATGGGCACGGGCTGCCGCAAGGCGGCGGCACGCTGCAGCGCCTGGCGTGCACGCTGCTGCAGGCCGGCGGGATCCAGCGGGCGGTCCTCTTCAAAGCATTCGCGCAGCAGTTGCCGGGCCACCACCGGCCAGGCGGCGGGGGCGGGTGCTGAAGCGGAGCCAGCGGCGGATGCACCTGCAGACGCAGTCGACAGCGTCGATTCAGCCGCTTCATCCCCATCCGCCAGCGCTTGCAGCGCAGGCCACAGCGTGCGCAAGGCGGTGGCATCGGTTGGACGCAGCCATGCCACCACACTCCGCAGTTCGCCAGGCTGAAGCCAGTGGGCCAGGCGGTGCGCCGAAGCCGGGGATTCAAGTTCGCGCGCCAGGGCGTGGCGGACGGCGCGGCCTTCTGCGGGGTCACCAGCGTTGTGGCCAGGGCCACACAAGGCCAACAGCGCGGTGCGCGCACCCTGGGTGGCTTCGGTTGCTGCCGACGAATACGGGCTGCGGAGATGATTGATCACCGGGCCGATCACTGGGCGGATCGAGGCGGCTGCCGGCGCCGGCTTGTGGCGAGCACGGTGTTCGGGCCGGTGTCCGCGACCCGTGCGATCGACACCATCCGCACGGTCGGCGCTGCGCGCCAGCACACCGATGTCCCGCGGCGAGCGTTCGGCCACCCAGGGCGCAAAGAGCCCCGCAGCTGACGCCCCGGACTCCAGGCGCTGTGCCAGTGCCGGCAACGGCAAGCCCAGGCGCCAGGCGGTCTGCTCCAGCAGGTGGCCGGCCACGCGGCTGGCGTCCGGCCCGGGCTGCCACAGCAAGGCCTCCAGGCTGCGTTCACGCAGAAACCGCGTGGCGTCGTCCAGGCCCAGGGTGCCGCTCATTTCAAGCGCCAGGCTGTGCGCTGCCTGCTCAACCTGGGCGTCCTGCCCCGGGGGCAGGCACAGCGCCAGCAGCTGCCGCCACATCCTTGGATCCGCCTGCTGCGCCAGGCTGTGGCGCAGGCGGGTCTGCTCGGCCAGTTGCTGCAACGCGCGCAGCGCGGGCCCCGGCCCCGCCGCGAACACGGCCTGCCAGGCCAGCGCCAGGTCCACCGCCCCCCCGGGCTGCAGCGCCAAGGCCAGGCGTGTGGCTGGCGTTTCGGCATCGGCATCGGCTTCGGCTTCGGCTTCGGCATCGGCAGCGGCATCGGCCTTGGCAGCGTCCGCGCGCCGTGCGGCGGCTTCAAACCACTGCGCCAGTGCCGGCTGCCGCCCCGCGTCGACGGCCGCGGCCCGTGCCACCCGGCTCGGCGGCAGCGCCATGGCGCGCGCGCGGCGGTGCAGCAGTTGGGTCAGGACAGCACTGCCGGCATCGGACCCGGTCTCTGCCGGCCGCCACACCAAAGCGGCCAGGGCCTGGGATCGCAACTCGATGGTGGCGGCCAGGTCGGGCTCGGCGTCAGCCCGCACACCCGAGGGTTCGACGGCGCAGGGTTGCAGCCGCGCCAGCCGCATGAGCCCGGCTGCCAACCGCATCGCCGCCGGCTCCGGCAGGAACAGCGTCAGCAGCGCAAACCACATCGAAGGCGACAGTTGCGCGGCGATGTGCCTGCGCGCGGCGGCGTGGGCTGCACATTCGCGCAGCACGGCACGCAGTGTGTCGGGGTCGGCACGCTGCAACCGTTGCCAGTCTTGCGGCACGGTATCCCATGCGCCGCCGGACAGCGCGACGATGAGGCGCAGCCGCGCGGCGGCGGGTTCCGGCCCTGGCCCTGGCTCGGGTGCGGGGGCGTGCTCAGCAGCGCGTTCGCGTGAAGATGCGGCTGAAGAACCCGCAGCGCCCCGCGCAACCGGCGTTGCCGCCGGCAGCGGCTGCTGCACGGCAGCTTGCGCTGCACCCACCGGCAACCAGCGCAGCCAGGCAGCGCGGCTCGCGCTGTCGGCCGTGTCGCTGCGGTCGGCAGGGGCCGCGTCGCGCTGCAGTGCGGCCAGCAACGCCGACGGGCTGTGCTGCAATTGCAGCGCGATAGCGCGCCACCACACCGCCACCAGCTTGTGTGCCGTGACGCTGCCATCAGCTGCGGTGGCCAGGTGCTGCAGGCACCACTGGCAACGCCGCGCCGCATCCAGCGGCAAGGCGCCGGCGGGCTGCGCGGCCAGCCAGGCGCGCGGCAGGGTGTCGAAGGCCAGTGCTGCCAAAGCCGCAGCGTCCGCCGCTGGCAGCCAGGCAGACAGGCAGCGGGCCAGATCGGCACGGGTGGCCACGGCCGCCAGCACGCGCTGGCGGGCCCACGTGTTGGCCTGCAGGCGCAGCGCGGCACGGGTTTGATCGGCGGTCGTATCTGGCAGCAGAGGCAGCAGAGGCGGCAGCAGAGGCGGCAGGGATGGCCGCAAAGACGGCCACAAAGACGGCTGCGCGGACGGCTGGGCGGACGGCAGCGAGGACGGCCCCGAAGACCCGCGTGGCGGGCTTTGCGCAGCGATGGCGGCGGCGAGAACCCGGCAGTCGAAGGGGTCCAGTCCCCCCGCCACCAGCAGGTGGCGCAGCGCCGCTTCCCAGCGCCGCCTGCGCGCAGCCGGACGCCCGTGCCCGCGCACGCCTTTCACGGCAGCGGCCACGGCAGCCGCTGCTTCAGTGCCAAGCCACAACGCCGGCAGCTGCCGCAACAGGGCTTCTGGCCACAGCCGTGCCATGCGGCGGCGCACACGCGCCAGCGCACCCAGGCTCAGCAGAGACTGGCGCAGGCCCGCCGCGTCGGTGCGTTGCAGGCGCTGCCACAGCGCCTGCAGTTCAGCCTGGTCGGCCGCAGACAGTGTGGGCGCGTCGTCCACCAGCAGCGCCTTCAGGCGGTGCAGCGCGGCACGCCGCTCGGCGTCGGCCATGGGCTGACGGGTGTCTGCGGCGGGCGGCACCGTCGTCGGCACCGTCGCAGCAGTCGCCAGCGGCGAAACCAGGGCCAACTGCAGCCGCTGCTGCGCCAACGCCAGTGTGCCGGGCCAGGGTCGCTGCGGCACTGCGGCTGCGCCGCGCAGCGCGGCTTCCAGCGCCTGCAGCCACGGGCCTGGCAACTGGCGCAGCAAGCGCTGCAGGACACATTGCGCCACACGTTGCGCTGCTTCATCAGACGCACCGTTCGGCAACCCGTCACGCGAAGTCGGCAGCACCGCTACCGGCGTCAGCAACCCGCGCAGTCGGCTCACCAGGCCTTGCGCGCTGTGCTGCCAGACGCGGTGGGCCAGCGCCACCGGGTCGCTGTGCTGCGCGCTGTGCCAGGCATGGCGGCCGTGCTGCAGAAAGTGCAGCAACGCCTCCAGGTCGGCTTGCTCGGGCGTGTGCCAGCTGGCGCCGGGGAGCGCGTCCTCAGCCGCAGCGATCGCTTGCTGCGCCCGGTGCCTCGCCAGCACCTCCTGCAGACGCGCCCGCAGCCGGTCGGCCCACTGCGCTTCCATGTCCGCCGCGTCGACCGCGCCGAGGTCGATGTCCAGCAGCTCAAGCCGCAGCACCTCACCGGGCGCCAGGGCCTCGTCGAAGGCTTCTTCGACGATGCGCAGCGCGGGCCCCTGGGCGAAGGCACTGAGGCGCTCTTGCTCATCAAAAGCCTGGTCCTGCGATTCGAATTCGACTTCGAAGCGCAGGTCCTGCACGACGTGGGCATCAGCCTTCATGGTCGGCCCCGTTCTTAGCACCCGCGCCACCCACCACATCAGAAAAGTCGGGCGCCGCAGCGGGCGGCGCGGGCAGCCAGGTGATGACGCGCAGCGCCGCATCGTCCACCTGCCGTGCCAGCCCTTCGCTGGGGGTTTCGCAGTGCTGGCGCCGCGCAGCGAGCCAGGCCCCAAAGTCGGCCTCGAAGCGCACCATGTCCTCGAAGTTGAGCCAGCGCAGCTGCAGTGACAGGTGCGGCGGGCAGTTGATGCGCAGCGTCTCTTCCGCCAGCGCCTGAAACCCCGGCTGGTGGGTGCGCGCGGTCCAGTCCGGCAGCACCGCGGTCAGGCGCAGGCCGTAGTAGGACGGCTGCAACTGCAGCGATTCATGCGGTGGCGGCGGCGTGGCCCCTGCGCGCAAGGGCCGCAGCAGCACGTGTTCGACCAGGTGCAGGCCTTCGGATGCGTCGTTGACGCGCAGCAGGTAGTCGCGCAGCGTGGCAGCGGCGGCACGCGCCAGCGTCGGCGTCGGGAATTCACCCAGGCGCCAGACGTTCTGGTTTTCGTCGGGGCCCAGGGCCAGCGTGGTGCGGCCTTCTGCGGCGTGCGATTGAAGCCGGTAGCGTTCACTGGACATGCCGCAGCGCATCAGCGCGGCCGACAGCGGCGCATCGGCGCGCCGCAGCAGGGTCTGCAGATGGCCTTCGCGTTCGCTGGCTGCGGCCGGTGCAGGGCCGATGGCCACGGTGTCATAACTTTGCAGTGCGGTGGCAGACACCCGTTCGGCCGCAGGCGGCTCAGCGTCGGCAAACAACGCGCGCACACGCTGCAGCTTGGCCGTCAACGACCGTGCATAAGCGTGGCGGAAGCCCAGCAGCAGGCCGCTGCGGCGTGCCAGGCCGCTGGTGTTTGCAGGGTGGTCCCACAGCGGCTGGCTGTAGTCGAAGCCACCGGCGCGGTCGCGGCTCAAGGTGATGATGTCCTTGAGGTACGCCGCCTTGTTGGCCAGCAGAAAGGCGTCCAGCTCTTCGGCGCGCAGGTGGCCGCAGAACTGGCGCATGGTGTTCTGTTTGTAGGTCTCGCCATGCAACGCCAGCAGGTGGTCGAGCCGGCGCGACTTGCGTGCGGCAGCGCTGTCCAGCGGCGCAAAGACCTGCCTCGCCAGTTGCTCCGGCGTGCCGCTGCACAGACCGTCCAGACCCGGCACGTTGTGTTCGCCCAGCGGCTGCCACCAGTAGGTCTGCTGCGTGGCGCCGGGCTGGCGGAAAAGCTGATGCAGGTTCTGCAACTGCGCCTGGCCGTTGGCGATCACTTGTTCGAACAGCAGCAGGTAGCTGCGCAGCTGCCGGGGCGGCGCCAGCTGCTGCGCCGGGGCCGACGGCGGCAGGCCGTTGCGGCCCAGGTGATAGACGGCCGGAAAGTGATGCTGCACCGAGTGGTAGGGCGTCGCTTCGCGGTGCCTGCCGCGCGGCAGACCCTGGCTTTCGTCCTGCTGGGCCAGGGTGCTGTGGCGCAAGCGGTCGGCCCGCTCGGCGGCCATCAGCGCCTGCACCCGGCGCCAGACCTCGTGCCCAAGCACCGGCACGACATGGCTGCGCCGGCGCACGGTGATGCGGGGCAGCGGCAGGTCGGCGCAGACGCTGTTGGCGGGCGGCTCACCGGGGATCCACAGCCGCAGCATCTGGCCGCCGTCACGCCATGCCAGCGATCCGTTGGTGGGGCCTTCATCGGCAGTTTCCAGCTGCAACTGGCGCACTTCCTTGATGCCGTCCACCGCCGCAACTTCACGCACCACATCGGCCACGTACAGCGTGGTCTGCGGGTCGGCGTTGTGGGCATCCACCGCATCTGTCGCATCGGTGGGGGCAAAGCCCCGCGTGGCCACCGGCCCGTCATAGATCTGTTCCAGCCGCAGGCCCTGGCGCAGCAGGTCGCGCCGGCTGCTGACGCGCACGCTCTGGGCGATGAAGCTGGCGGCGCGCAGGAACATCTCGGCGACGATGTCGGTGGCGTCGCGCGGGCCGCTGATTTCAATGTCGGCGCGCAGTTCACAGTGGCGGTCGGTGATCTGCACGACATCGGGCGCCACGTCCTCGCCCAGACCACGCTGGCTGCGGTAGGCGGCCAATGCTTTTTTCAGACGCTCATCGGGCAGCTGGCGCGGCACTGCCGCCAGCTTGACCATCAGCTGGCAGACGCCGGCGATGTGCCCGGGCCGGCCGGGGTCGGCGTCCAGCAACAGGCCCGCGTCGTCGAGTCCGCTCACTTTGTCCAGCAGCATGCGGCGGTAGTCGGCTGCGGTCGTGGCGCGGCAGGGGAAGGCCTGCTGCGGTGGGTGCAGTGCCAGGGCTTCGAAATCGATCTCGCCGTTGGCGCTGCAAAGTTGGTCAGCCACCGGGAATTCAGCGCGATAGACGATTTCTGTCAGCGCATAGCACAGCTGTTCCAGCACGGTGATGCCCGGGTCGTGCAGGTTGTGGTCGGTCCAGGTGGCGCCGCTGGTCTTTTGCAGCAGCAGCAGGCCGTGCGCGCGCAGGGCTTCAAAGCCGGCGTCGCGCTCGGCCTTCTTGCGGCGGCGGATGGTGGCAGGCGGCTTGACGGCCTTGAGGCTGGCGTCGCCCGCGCTCTCAAGGTCTTGCAGCACGGCGCTGTTCATGGCCCGACCTCGCCGGCATCGCCGTCGGGCACCGTTTGTTCGGTGGTCGGCCACAGCCGCGTGACGTGGCTCTGGATCGGCACGGCAGGGTCATAGTTGCACTGGCTGCGCACCATCAGCCGGTAGCTCTTGGGCTCACCCGCCTTGACGCTGTGCCAGGCCAGTTCCAGCCGGTCGCAGGTGGCGCCAAACCAGGCGTCCTGGCAGCGGATGCGGTTCTTGCGGTTGAACCAGCGGTTGAGCCAGTCATTGAAGCGGCGCCTGAAGCTTTTGTCGGGGGCTGATTCAAACCAGCGCACGCGGCTGTTGTGGGCATTGAGCGCCACCGCGTGCAGCATGGCGTGGCGGCCCCGGCCCGGCGCGCCGCTGGCACTGGCCACGACTTCAAAGGCGACGCAGCCTTCCAGCGCAGCGGTCAACGGGTGCCACTCGCCGTCGGCCATTGGCGGCTTTTCACCCACCGGCAGCGGGTAGGTGCCGGCGCGCCCGCGCGAACCGACCACGCCGTCCACCTGCAGCGTGTGCTGCAGCGGCTGGCGCATGTTGATGCCGACGCGGCGCTGCGTGTCCAGCGTCAGCAGCGCTTCCTGGGGGTTGGGCGACCCGCCCGGATGCAGCGACAGCTGTTCACCCGTGCCGCCGTAGCGCAGCGTCCACAGCGCCTGGCGCGCGCTTTCGGCGCGGAAGCAGGTCAGCAGCGCATGCGCACCGACGGCGGCCGATATCTGCAGGCCGTGGTCGGGTGTCTTGCGGAAACCCTCGTCCTGCATGTTGAGCATGGACTCGATGAGGTCGTGGAAGTGCTCTTCCGTCGGCAGTTCACCGGCCTTGAAGTACTTGTACAGGGTGTCGCGGTCACGCACTGTCATGGCGCACCTCGATGGCTTGCGGCCTCTGCGGCGGGCTGCGTCCGACCACGATCGTGCTGCCCACGCGCAACTGCGCCAGGCCGCTGGCGGGCGGCTGGTTGTTGGCGCGCTTCACGGCTTTTGCGGGCGACGCTGACGGGGCGCTGGGCTCTTCGCGCAGCAGCTCCAGCAGATGGTCCTGCAGCGGCAGCGCCAGGCTCCAGGGCGCGCGGTGGCGCAGTTGATCGGCGCTGGGCGAATCCGCCGGCAGGCCCACGGTCTCGGGCCTTGCGGTGTCGGCCCAGTGGTGAAAGCCGTCGTCGCTGCGCGCCACGTGCAGCAGCGACAGCGCGCCCACTGCGGCCACGCCGGGCACGCCGCGCACCTGGGCTTCGACGTCGTCGCAGCGCAGCAGCCATTCAAAGCGCGGGCCGTAACCGATGTCGAACCAGGGCGAGAGGTAGTCGGTCAGCACGCGCTGCACCTGGCGCAGCACGGCGCCGGTCTGCGCGCCACGATCCAGCTTCAGGCCGCAGCGCACCTGCACCCGTTCATAGGTGGCGTTGCGCACCTGCAGCCGCGCAAAGGGCGACGCACGCCGCGCCAGGTGGTCTTCAATCGCCTGCAGCGCGCGCGCGTTCAGGCGCGGTGCCAGCGTGCTGTCGGCAGCGTGGTTGCGGCGCACGTTGGGCACCACCACCACCAGCACCGCACCCGTGGGCAGGCCGCTGCCGGCCGGGATCTCGTGCGGTGAAAAACACTTCACCTTGAAGACTTCCGGGAAGCGTTCCAGCACCAGGCGCTCCACGTCCCAGGCCAGACTGGCGCGGTTCTTGTGGCGCAGCCGCTCGCCGGCGCGGATCTGCAACTGGCGTTCGTCTTCAGCCAGCCGCAGACCCACCGAGGCTTCGATCTGCAGCACGCCGCTCAAGCCCGGCACGTTGAGCAAAGGCTGGGTGATCAAGCCGGCGGGCAGCGGTGTTTCGGGTGCGGCGGATGCAGGGGTGGTGGGGGCGGTGGCGGTGACGGTGGTGGTGGTGGTGGTGGAAGCAGTGGCAGGCATGGCGTCCCCATCAGCCTGCACCGACTGATCGGTGGCGGCTGCCAGTTCACGCACCAGCGTCACCGCCTGCGCATGCACGCTGACCAGGGCTGCGGCGCTGCCCCGGCCGCTGGGGCAGCCGACGCGCAGCCAGAAGAGGCCCCCCGCAAAGACGGTGTTGTCGTTGCGCGCGCCGCCCTGCAAGTCCAGCGTGACCACGCCCGATGTCAGGAAGCCCTGCGTCGTGTCGGCCAGCACCTGGTGCGGCGCCAGCGCTCGCCAGCGGTTCTGCGCCAGGTAGAACCAGCGCACCGGGTCGCGGTCTTGGCCTTGGCCTTGGCCTTGGCCTTGGCCTTGGCCTTGGCCCTGACCCTGGCCCTGACCCACGCCGCGCTGCGCCACGCGCTGCAGCTGCGCCGCGCCGTCTTCGCGCAGCTGAAACAGCAGCGACAACGGGCCGTCCAGCGCGCTGGCCTGCAGGCCGATGCACAGGTTGCCGTCGCTGCGCATCGGCGGCAGCACGCCGTGGAAGCGGGTGTCGGCGTCGGGCCGCAGTTCGGACAGGCCGAAGGGGTGGATGTGGAGCAGGCGCTCGGCGTCGCCTGGGGCTTCGGTGCGCGCCTGGCCGTTGTGCTCGGGTGTCGGCCGCAGCGTGGTGCTGGCGCTGTAGTCCAGGCTGAAGCGTTCCAGCACTGGCGTGTAGGGCGGGTTGGGCAGCGCCACCGCGCCGCGTTTGAGCAGGCGCGTGCTTGTCCGGGTGCGTGCGGTCACGGCATGCGACAGCAGCGGCGCGTAGGCGGCGTGGCCAAAGGCGCCGGGCGGGCTTGAAATCTGCAAGCGCACGAGCCCATCGCGCGCGCCCGAACCCAGCACCAGCGGCGCGGCCGTGGCGCGGGCGTGGCTGCGCACCGAGGCTTCGTCGATCTCGACGCGCTGGTTTTCGCGCAGCGGGCCGCCTCCACCCGCGTCGTCAAACAGCGGCTGGCACGACGACACGCCGGCGCAAGGCTTCCAGCTGCCGCCGCGCAGGATGCTGAAAGCCGCCGTGTAGGGGCCCTGGCTCTGCTCTGCACCATAGGCGTTGTAGTGCTGCGCAAAACCGCCCGCGTCCTGCGGCAGGCCGCCCCACTGCAGGTGCAGCGTCAGCGCATCCAGGTTCTTGCAGGCCGCCTCGGCCGAGCCGAAGACCAGGTACGACGAGGTGGTGGGCAAGGGCCCAAACGGGGCGAAGGCTTTCGACGGGTCCAGCGGCCCGAGGTTGTTCTGCAGCACCAGGTCACGCACGCCCTTGACGCGCACCTGCAGCTCGGCTTCCTGCAGTTCCGCCGCCTGCAGCAGCGACAGCGGGTGGATGCGCGCGCGCGGGCTCACCTGCAGCCGCAGCAGCGGCAGCCGCGTCGGCCAGGGCGCGCCATGCATCGTGCCGTGCAGCGCGGGGTCGCAGCCGACGATGGCCGGGTCTTCGGGGCGCAGGAAGAGGGTCAGCTGCAGGCCTGCACCGGGTGGCTTCTGCGCAGGTTTCTGCGCGGGTTGCTGCGCGGGTTTCTGCGCATTCGTGGTCTTGATGTTCGGAGCCGGGGCCTCTTTGCCCACACCGCTGCGCGGCGGCCGCCCGACCTGGATGCGCTCCACCCGCAGCCAGCCGGCGGCGCCGCTCAAGCTGACTTCAAAGAGGTCGTTGACGTACTTGAAGAAGGCCAGTTCACGCGGCTGATACTCACCATCAGCCGCATCCGCACCGCGGCACATCAGGTACAGCGGCGAGCCGATGCCCGACTCGGGCTCCGCCGGCGCGCCCACCATCGACACCGCGTGGCGGCGCAGCAGCCGGCGCTGCAGCGGGTCGGCCAGCAGGTCTTCATCGGCCAGCATCCAGCAGGCGAAAAAGGCCCCCAGCGCGGTCTGGAAATCGGCCTGGGTTCGGGTGTCCAGCAGTTGGCGCAGCAGGCTGCGCTGTGATTGCCCGGGCCACGCCAGGCGCAGTCGCACTTCGACTTCACGCTGGCCTTCCTGCAGCAGCAAGAGCGGTGTCGCCAAAACAAGGCCCAGCGTCGCTTCGCTGCTGCCGGGGCCGCCACCGAAGAACGGCACCGCCGGGCTTTCTGCGTCCGGCAAACCGAGCCAGTGCGACTTGATGCCGGTGACGTAGCCCAGGTCAGACTCCGGCGCGATCTTCTCGTCGCGCTGCAGCAGCAGCGTGCACAACGCGGCCACCCGCGCGTCGCTCAGGGCCAGCGGCTGCGGCGCCGCAAAACTCAGCGGCTGTCCCGCAGCGTCCTTGCCGGCGGGGAAGCGCAGACCGGCGGGCACCACCACGTCGAGATCGCTGCGTGGGTCGCGCTGGCACACCACGTGCACATGGTCGGCTTGCGCCGGCCTGGGCAGCAACTGCAGGCAGCGGCGGTAGTAGAAGTCGATGTGGCGGGCGGTGAAGGTGTTGACCTGCGCCTGCACGTCGCCGTACAGGCGCAGAAAGGCCAGCAGCAGCCCCGGCGCGGGTTCGTGGTGCTCACCGTCCAGCGTGGCTTCCAGCCGCGCGCGCGCCATGCGCTGCAACTGCGCGATGGCCGTGAGCAGCGAAAAGAAAACGATGCGCAGTGTCTGCCTCGGCAGCTGCTGGGCCGGCGGTGCGGCCACGGCTTCGGCGCTGTGCCAGATCGGGTGCAAGTTTTCGTGCACCTGCTGCAGCAGCAGGCCCTCGAAGCGCGCCGCACCGTGGTCCTTGATCACCCACGCCAGCTGGCCGCCCAGCTGGCGGTCCACGCGCTGCTGGATGGCGTCGCGCACGGCGGCGGCGTCGGGCACGTGGGTGCCCAGCAGCAGCGCAAACCAGTCGTTGAGCTGCTGCGCCAGCTGCAGCACCTGGTGCGCCAGTTGGCCCACCGGCGCCGATTCACACAGGCGCAGGAAGTCGGTCTGCCGGCGGTAGCGGTCGAAGCTGGCGATGCGCGCCAGCAGCAGCGATTCGTCGCGGTCAAAGAGGTCCAGCCAGTGGCCTTGCGCCTGGTTGTTGAGGTCGACAAAACGCAGCCGCTCGGCCAGGCCCGCGCACATCACCACGCGCTGCGACAAGCGCATTTCATCGACGCGAAAGCGGCCGTTCTCTTCAAAGGCCACCGGCAGGCGTTCGCGCTGGTCGGTGCCTTCACTCACAAGCGGGCCCCTTGGCCTTCATGCAGGTACAGCGGGTACACCATGTTGTGCCGCGTGTTGGTGCTGCGGATCGTGTAGTCGAGCTTGATGCGCAGCACGCCTTCGAGCGTGTCAACGGTGTCGAAGTCCACGCTGTCCAGCGCAACCCGCACTTCAAAGAACAGCACTGCCTTTTCGATCAGGCTGCGCATTTCCGTCAGCGTGCTTTCATTCAGGGTCTCGAACACCAGGCGCTGCAGACCGCAGCCGTAGCCGGGCTGCATGACACGTTCACCGGGCACGGTGGACATCAGGATGTGCAGGCTCTCGTGCACGTCCTGCGCCTGGGTCACCATCAGCGCAGCCTTGCCGGCGAGATCGAACGCCGGCGGGAAAGCCCAGCCGGTGCCGAGAAAACGGTTGTCGACGGGGCCCGGGCTCTGGGGCAGCACATCCAGCGGCATCTCAATAGCTCCGCAGCGATGGGCACGGCCCGGGCTGCACAAAGCTGGCCCAGCCCAGCGGCCGATGCGGAACCGGTTCTGCCAAGCCGCTGGGGGCGCCTCCCCGGGGGGGCGGCGACCGCAGGTCGCTTCGGGGGCGGTTCATGTCAGCCTCCGATCATCACGGTGGGCAAGCCCATGACGATGCTGCCGCCGTGCGCCGTGCTGTCGCCCACGCGCGCGGCCGGCTTGCCGCCGATCAGCACCGTGGCCGAGCCCTTGACGATGGCGTCGGGCGGGCCGACGCAGACCGCGTTGTCGCCCACCACGGCCGCCGGCAGCTTGCCGATCCACACCGTCGGCACGCCGGGCCCGATGACCGGGCCGCCGACGTGCGGAATGGGTGGCAGGCCCGGCGTGACCATCGGGCAGACGTGCATGTCGGTGAGGCGGGCGGCAGGTGGCATGGGGGTGGAATGGGGGTGGTGTCGCGGGGTGGGGTGGGGTGGCGGGTGGCCGTGGCCGTGGCCGTGGCCGCGCATCAGTTGATCATCACCATGGCGCCCTTGACGGTTGTCTGCCCAGCCGCCGACAGCTCTGCCGATGCCGCGCCCTTGGCCACCATGCCCACCTTGGCGTCGCAACTGACATTGAGGCCTTCGACCTTCACGTCCGCCTTGGAGCTGATGGTGATGGCACCCACGGCGTCGATGCTGATCGTGCCCTTGGCGCTGATCTTGATGTCCTTCGGGCTGTCAAGCACGATGCCGCCGGTGTGGAGTTCAACCTTGTTGTTGTTCTGGTCGGTCATCACGATCGACTTGTCCTTGTCGCTGAAGACCAGCTTGTTGTTGCCCGGCGTGGTGAGGGTGATGACCTTGTCTTCGTCGTTGATCTCGAACCTGGCCTTGCAGCGCGTGACGATGGCCTTGACGTTGTTCTCGGCCGTCAGCGTGTGGGGTGGTGCGCGTTTGCTGCTGTACAGGCTGCCCAGGATCACCGGGAAACCGGGGTCGTCGTTGAACCAGCCCAGGACCACCTCGTCACCCACTTCGGGCACGAAAAAAGCGCCAAAAGCACTTGATGCATAGAACTGCATCAGCCGCGCCCACACGGTGTCGACTCCGGCCGACGGCACCTTGACCTGCACGCGGTGTTCACCGGCGGGGTCGGCATCGAGCTTGACGACGACGCCGACATGCAGGCCCTCGATGCCGGGCACCAGGCCTGCAGCGGCGGGTGCTGCGATGTCGGCGCGTTCGGTGAACCATTCCACCGGGGTGCCGAAGTCGGCCTCGGTGGTCCATTCACCACTTTCAATCTGGTGCGTGAGGCCGGTGACGAACACCGTGCCGTTGAAGCGCTGGCCCACGCCCTGCAGGTCGATCAGGCCGCCCACGGTGGCCAGCGCGCTGCCCTGGAAGCGCATGCGCCCGCGCAGCCGCGCCAGGCCCGACTTGAGCTGCTGCGCCTTGGCCCAACCGTCCAGCGCCGCCTTCGGCCACGGCGCGCCGCTCTGCAGCGCCAGCGTGGAAAGGCCCAGCACTTGCGACAGGGTTTGCGAATTGATGTTGCCTTGGGCGCTGAGCGTGGCCGGGTTCTCGGCCGCGCTTTGCACGATGGCCTGCGTCTTCATGTCCCAGGCGGTGGCTTGCACGCTGGCGTACTGGTGGCGGGCGTCCAGATCGGCCTGGAAGTCGATCAGGCTTTCGCCGTACTTCACTGCCAGTGCAGCGGCGCCAGTGGTCTGCGGTGCGCCAACCGCGACCTTGCCGTCGGTGACCACCACCAGGCAGCCGTTGGCCTCGGCGCGCGCCAGCAGAAAGTCCCAGTCGGTGCAGTAGTGCTGCACCAGCTCAGCGTTCAGCAGCGCGGCGCCCGACACGGTGGCGCCAAGGCCGTGCGCCGCCACCAGCGCGGTGATGACGTCGGCGTCGGTCTTGTCCAGGTGGTGCGAATTCTTGCGGCCCACGGTGAGCTTGACCGCTTCATCGCGGCATTCCACCACCAGCCGCGCGTCGTTGCTGCCCGCAATCGTGAGGCCGTGGCGGACCACGATGCCGCTGAAGATCAAGGCTTCGCTGTCGCCATAACCGGCCTTCAGCGTCACCTTGGCGCCGGGCTTGAAGTGCGCGGCGTCACTGAGCGGAAAGCTCTGCTCGGGCATGTCGCCATCGGCAAACACCAGCGTGGCGCTGGGCACCTTGTTGACGGCGCGGCGCACGGTGACGGAGATGAGTTCCGCCGTCTCGCTGACGTCCGCGCCTTCGCTGGTGACGACGACGCGCACCGGTCCTTCGGCGTTGAGGAGCGGTGATACAGCGGACGA
>JANMKK010000390.1:0-14766 GCA_031372005.1 Rubrivivax sp. | reverse complement strand
GCCCAGGTGCTGCCCGAACTGGTGCGCCGAGGCCGAAGTGGGCAAATTCGACCCGACCTCGTCACCGACCAGACCAGCGCCCACGACCTCGTCAACGGCTACCTGCCCGCCGGCTGGAGCGTGGAGCGCTGGCGCGCCGCGCAGGCCGACGCCACCCAGCACGCCGCGCTGCGCGAAGACGCCGCCCGCAGCTGCGCCGTGCACGTGCAAGCCATGCTTGACTTCCAGGCCATGGGCGTGCCGACGGTGGACTACGGCAACAACATCCGCCAGGTCGCCTTCGACGCCGGCGTGGCGAAGGCCTTCGACTTCCCCGGCTTCGTGCCCGCCTATGTGCGCCCCCTCTTTTGCCGTGGCCGTGGCCCCTTCCGCTGGGTGGCGTTGAGCGGCGACCCCGAGGACATCCAGAAGACCGACGCCAGGATGAAAGAGCTGGTCCCGGACGATGCAGCGCTGCACCGCTGGCTGGACATGGCCGGTGAACGCATCGCCTTCCAGGGCCTGCCGGCGCGCATCTGCTGGATCGGCCTTGGCGAACGCCACCGCGCGGGCCTGGCCTTCAACGAGATGGTGAAGAGTGGCGAGTTGAAAGCGCCCATCGTCATCGGCCGTGACCACCTCGACAGCGGCAGTGTCGCCAGCCCCAACCGCGAAACCGAAAGCATGAAGGACGGCAGCGACGCCGTCAGCGACTGGCCGCTGCTCAACGCCCTGCTCAATACCGCGGGCGGCGCCACCTGGGTCAGCCTGCACCATGGCGGCGGTGTCGGGATGGGCTACTCGCAACACAGCGGCGTGGTCATCGTTTGCGACGGC
Source organism: Rubrivivax sp. (assembly GCA_031372005.1). Taxonomy (GTDB): domain Bacteria; phylum Pseudomonadota; class Gammaproteobacteria; order Burkholderiales; family Burkholderiaceae_C; genus Rubrivivax. The sequence continues at coordinate 13,950 of JANMKK010000390.1, read as the reverse complement.
ACGGATGCAGCCGCCAAGCGCATCGAAAGGGTGCTGTGGAACGACCCCGCCACGGGCGTGATGCGGCACGCCGATGCGGGCTACGACATCGCCGTGGCTTGCTCGCGCGAGCAGGGATTGAACTTGCCGATGATTTCGCCGTGCGCGAGCCGCTGATGCTGCTGCGCCCAGGACACATCACGCTCGACGAACTGCAATCCATCCACGCAGGGTGCCAACCCCTGGTCATGGACCCGCAGGCCCTGCCCGCCATCCTGGCCAGCGCGGCCGTTGTGCGCCGCGCGGCCGAGGGCAGCGAACCCGTCTATGGCGTCAACACCGGCTTCGGAAAACTGGCCAGCACGCGCATCAGCGAAGCCGACCTGGCCCTGCTGCAGCAGAACCTGATCCGTTCACACAGCGTCGGGGTTGGTGAGCCGCTGGCACCCGCCGTGCTGCGGCTGATGCTGGCCACCAAGGCAGCAAGCCTCGCGCGCGGGCACTCGGGCGTGCGGCCGGTCGTCATCGACACATTGCTGGCGGTGCATAACGCAGGACTTGTGCCGTACGTGCCCAGCCAGGGTTCGGTGGGCGCGTCGGGCGACCTGGCGCCGCTGTCGCACATGACGCTGGCGCTGATGGGCGAAGGCGAATTCCTGGTGGATGGTTTGCGGCAGCCTGCCGCGGCCGTGCTGAAAGCCAGGAACATCCAAGCTCTGCAATTGCAGGCCAAGGAAGGCCTGGCGCTGATCAACGGCACGCAGACCAGCACCGCGCTGGCGCTGCACGCTCTTTTCAGCTTCGAGCCGGTGCTGGAGTCCGCTCTCGTCATCGGCGCATTGACGGTGGACGCAGCGCGCGGCAGTGACGGCCCTTTCGACCCGCGCATCCACGCGCTGCGCGGCCAACCCGGGCAGATCGACGTGGCGCAGTATTACCGCCAACTGCTAGCCGGCAGCGCCATCCGCGCATCGCACCTGACTGGCCCCCAGGCCGGCGCCGTGCGCCGACCACCCCCCGAGGGGAGCGTCCAGCCCTGGCAAAGCCAGATGCTGGACGGCGACGACCGCGTCCAAGACCCCTACTGCCTGCGCTGCCAGCCGCAGGTGGTGGGCGCCTGCCTGGACCAGCTGCGCCACGCCGCGCTGGTGCTGCTGCGCGAAGCCAATGCAGTCACCGACAACCCGCTCGTGTTCTTCGACAACAACGAAGAACCGCACCAAGTGGACGCCGCGGAACTGGCTTCGCCAGGCCGCTGGCGTCGCCCCCCTGGGGGGGAGGCGGCCGCAGGCCGCTCCGGGGGGGAACTCATCAGCGGCGGGAATTTCCATGCGGAGCCGGTCGCATTGGCCGCTGACGCCATGGCCTGCGCGATTGCAGAAGTGGGTGCGATTGCAGAACGCCGAATCGCCATGCTCATCGACAGCAGCGTGTCGCGCCTGCCGCCGTTTCTGACGCCCAACGCGGGGCTGAACAGCGGTTTCATGATTGCGCACGTCACGGCCGCGTCGTTGGCCAGCGAAAACAAGTCGCTCGCACACCCGGCCAGCGTGGACAGTCTGCCCACCAGCGCCAACCAGGAAGACCATGTCTCGATGGCCACCTTCGCGGCGCGGCGGCTGCAGCCAATGATTGCCAACGTCGCGCATATTCTGGGCATCGAACTGCTGGCGTCAGCGCAAGGCATTGACTTCTTGCGGCCGCTGCAGAGTTCAGCCGCGCTGGAAGCCGCGCACGCCCGACTGCGGGCCATGTGCCCTGCGATGATGCAAGACCGCTACCTGGCGCCCGACATCGAAGCGGCCAGTGCGCTGGTGCGCAGTGGTGACTTGGCGCGCATCTTGCGCACCTTGCCAGGCCTGCCGGCATTGTGGATTCCCGTCTGAATTTTCAAACCCCAAGAGGAGCTTGCATGAAGAAGTCTTTGATCGTCCTGGCCAGCGTCGCCCTTGCACTCGGTGTGAACGCGCAAGAGACAAAAGTGGCCATCGGCATTTCCGGCTGGACCGGCTTTGCGCCGCTCACGCTGGCGCTGCAGAGCGGCCTCTTCAAGAAGCACGGCCTCGACGTCAGCATCAAGAAGATCCCGCAGAAAGACCGGCACCTGGCCATCGCCAGTGGCGACATCCAGTGCGCCGCCACCACGGTGGAGACCTGGGTGGTGTGGAATGCGAACGGCGTCGCCACGACGCAGATCTTCCAGCTCGACAAGAGCTACGGCGCCGACGGCATGGTGGTCAAGCCCCACATCACGAGCATCAAGGACCTGAAAGGCAAGACCGTCGCTGCCGACGCCCCCGGCACCGCGCCCTACTTCGGCCTCGCGTGGATGCTGGCCAAGAACGGCCTCTCCATCAAGGACGTGAAGGTCGTCAACCTGAGCCCGCAGGCTGCGGCCAACGCGATGATCGCCGGCACCGACGGCATCGACGCCGCGATGACCTACGAGCCCTACCTGGGCGCCGTGCGCGCCAAGCCCGAGGCCGGCAAGATCATCGCCACCACGCTTGACTACCCGATGGTGATGGACACCTTCGGCTGCACGCCAAAATTCCTGGCTGAGAACCCGAAGGCCGCGCAGGCACTCGCGAATGCCTACTTCGACGCGCTGGACATGATCAAGGCCGAACCGAAGAAAAGCTTCGAGATCATGGGCGCCGACGTCAAGCAGACGGCCGAGGCTTTTGAAGCCAGCCAGAAGTACCTGCGCTGGCAAGACCGCGCCGCCAACCAGAAGTTCTTTGCCGGTGAACACGCCGCTTTCAGCAAGGAAGCCGCGGACCTGCTGCTGTCAGTGGGAATCATCAAGGCATTGCCTGACATGAGCAAATTGGCCGACGCACGATTCATCAAGTAAGCGCTTCGCAATGAGGCCCCTGACCCCGGTGGCGCCGGGCACGCGTGTCGTGCTCGGCATCAGCTTCTTCGTGCTCTTCGTCGCCCTGTGGTCGGCGGTCACCTTCAGCGGCTTCGTCAGCAAGACCTTTCTGGCCGACCCGCTGACGATGGTGAAGAGCGGCTACACGCTGCTCACGGAGATGGGCTTCGCCAAGGACATCGGCATGACGGTGTGGCGCGTGCTGGGCGGCTTCGTCATCGCCGCCCTGCTTGCCTTGCCGCTGGGCGTGATGATGGGCGCCTACAAGCCGGTGGAGGCCTTCTTCGAGCCCTTCGTCAGCTTTGCGCGCTACCTGCCAGCGAGTGCCTTCATTCCGCTCCTGATCCTGTGGGCCGGCATCGGTGAAGCACAGAAGCTGGCAGTCATCTTCATCGGCAGTTTTTTCCAGCTCGTGCTGATGATTGCAGTCACCGTGGGCAACACGCGGCGTGACCTGGTGGAGGCCGCTTACACGCTGGGCAGCAGCGACGCCAGCCTGGTGCGGCGGGTGCTGATCCCCGGCGCTGCGCCAGAGATCGCAGAGACGCTGCGCATGGTGCTGGGCTGGGCGTGGACGTATGTGATCGTGGCCGAACTCATCGGTGCCAGCAGCGGCATCGGCCACATGATCACCGACAGCCAGGCGCTGTTGGCCACCGACCAGATCATCTTCGGCATCATCGTCATCGGCCTGATCGGCCTGGCCAGCGACATGTTCTTCAAGGCGCTGAACCGGCGCTTCTTTCCTTGGGCGCAGTTGGGAAAGTAACTTTTAAAGTGAGTGAGGACGTGAACGCGAAAACGATGAACATCCTCTCCGTGCGCGGCGTTGAACGCCGCTTCGCATCAGCCACGGGTTCGACGTTGGCGCTGCAAGCCACCGACCTCGACGTCGCCGAGAACGACTTCGTCACCATCCTCGGCCCCAGTGGCTGCGGCAAGAGCACGCTGCTGCGCATCGTCGCCGGGCTGGATGTGCCAACTGCCGGCGAAGTGCTGCTGGACGGCCGCCGCATCAGCGGCCCCGGCGCCGACCGTGGCATGGTGTTTCAAAGCTACACGCTCTTCCCCTGGCTGAGCGTGCTGGACAACGTCTGCTTCGGCCTGCGTGAACGCGGCGTGCCGCGTGCCGAGCAACTGGACGTGGCCCACGGCTTCTTGAAGAAGGTGGGTTTGCAGGGTTTTGCCAACCACTACCCCAAGCAGCTGTCGGGCGGCATGCAGCAGCGCACCGCGCTGGCGCGAGCGCTCGCCAACAACCCGCGCATGTTGCTGATGGACGAACCTTTCGGCGCGCTGGACCACCAGACGCGTGAACTGATGCAGGAGCTGCTGCTGGGCATCTGGGAAGCTGAAGCGAAGACCGTGCTCTTCGTCACCCACGACATCGACGAAGCCGTCTTCATGGGCAGCCGTGTGATGGTGATGAGCGCACGGCCCGGCCGCATCAAGCTCGACCGCACGGTGCCGCTGCCGCACCCGCGGCACTATTCGGTGAAGACGACGCCGGCGTTCAGCGAACTGAAGGCCGAGCTGACCGAGGCCGTGCGTGTGGAAGTGATGGCGGCGCAAGCCGCGCAGAACACTCAGGTGGCAGCAGCAGTAGCAGCAGCGGCCTGAGGCGGCCGCCAGTAGCGCAGCAGTCGCCCGCGGTAGGCGGTCGAGGCGGGAGTGGCAGGTGTGGCAGGTGTGGCAGGTGTGTCCAGGCGGGTCTGCTCCAACGCATAGCCCTGCGCTGCCATCAAGCGCGTGAAGGCCGGCCGGTTGCCACGATCGGGGTCGACGATCCAGACCTCGCTGGACACTGCATCGCTGGCGTGGCGGCCGATGAAACCGGCCAGCGCGGTGCAGGCGTCGCGGTCATAGAGCACGTCGCTGCCGATGATGAGTTCGTAGCGCTGCGACACCATCTTCTGCTGCGCGCCGCCTTGCAGCGTGCCGTCCCATTCGCCGTGGCGGTACTTCATCGGTGGCAGGCCGTTGAGCTGCAAGTTGGCATGCAGGAATTCGGCGGCCAGCGGGTGGCAGTCGCTGGCCGTCATGTCGGCGCCAAGGCGGTGGCCCACCAGACTGGCCAGGGCCAGGCCGCAACCCACTTCCAGAATGCGCTGGCGCGGCTGCAACGCATGCGCCGCTGAATACGCCGCTGAATACGCCGCCAAATGCGCCGCCAGGTGCGCGGCCAGGTGCGCGCCCGATGGCCACAGCATGCCAAACATTGGCCAAGCGGCCGACGAGATGCCCAGACGTTCGGCGGCGCCCAGCGGGTCGCTGAACTGCTGCTGGTCAAGCAACGAACGCATCTGCAGCGGCGCTGCGCCTGCGATTTCGACCCACTCTTGCTTCGTCTGGTAACCGGGCATGGGCTGGGGCGGTTCAGGCTCCGTGGCAGTGGGGTCGCAGTATGCGCGCCGTGCACGAATGGCTTGAGTGCGACCCACTTTGCGGCACGCAGTGCAGACCTAAACTCAGCCTGTCCGTCAAATCCAAGGAGAAAGACGTGAGCGAAAGAACCGGTGAACCTTTCCTGCTGCAACGCCGCTTTGCCGCGCCGCGGGACCTTGTCTTTACGGCGCTGACGCAGGCCGAGCACCTCAAACACTGGATGGGGCCGACGGGCATGGAGATGAGCCATTGCAGCGTCGACCTGCGCCCGGGCGGGGTCTTCCACTACGGCCTCAGGCCCCGCAACAGTGCGGGTGAACCGGTCATTTGGGGCAAGTGGATCTTCCGCGAGATCAAGCCGCCCGAACGGCTGGTGACGGTGGTTTCGTTCTCGGACGCAGCCGGCGGTGAAACCCGCCATCCGATGGCGCCGGTGTGGCCGCTGCAGACACTGTCGGTGATCACGCTGGCTGATGAAGATGGCAAGACCCTGCTGACGCTGGATTGGCGCGCGCTGAATGCCAGCGCCGCCGAAGCGCTGGCGTTCAACGGCATGCACGCCAGCATGACGCAGGGCTGGGGCGGCACGATGGATCAGCTGCAGGCGCACCTGGCATCGGTGCAGATAGGCATGGCCTGAACCGGTTGCGGCCGCCACCGCCCTGCGCTACCGTTTACCCCCAGCCCCCCAGCCCCCAACCCATCCGGAGAGCCCCTCATGGCCAGCGTCAGCACCTACTTCAACTTTCCGCGTTGCACCGAAGAAGCCTTCCAGTTCTACCGCTCGGTGTTTGGAGGCGACTTCAACGGCCCCATCCACCGCTTCGGTGCGATGCCGTCCGCGCCGGGCCAGCCGCCGACGCCCGAAGCCGACAAGAATTTGGTGATGCACATCGAGCTGCCGATCATCGGCGGTCACGTACTGATGGGCACCGACGCACCCGAATCGATGGGCTTCACCGTCACGCCCGGGAACCAGGTGCACATCAACCTGCAACCCGACACCCGCGCCCACACCGACAGCCTTTTCAAGGGCCTGGCGGCCGGTGGCAAGGTGGACATGCCGCTGGCCGACATGTTCTGGGGCGCCTATTTCGGCAGCCTCACCGACCGCTACGGCGTGCGCTGGATGTTCAACTGCGAAGCCAAGGCCTGAACGCCTGAAGGAAGCCGTCGCGGCGCAGCGCGCGGCGCCGTGAAGGGCTGATCAGGCCCGGTGCTCCGCGGCGCTGTTCAGGCCAGCCTGAACACCGCCACCGCCTGCACCAACTGCTGCGCCTGCTGTTTCAGGCTCTCTGCCGCCGCCGCGCTTTGCTCCACCAGGGCGGCGTTTTGCTGCGTGGCCTGGTCCATCTGCGTCACGGCCTGGCTGACCTGCATGACGCCGGTGCTCTGCTCGGCACTGGCCGCGCTGATCTCGGACACGATGGTGCTGACCCGGCCTATTGCCGCAACGATCTCGGCCATCGTCCGCCCCGCCTGGTCCACCTGTGCGCTGCCTTGCGCCACCCTTTCGACGCTGGCACTGATCAGCGACTTGATCTCCCTGGCCGCTTCGGCGCTGCGCTGCGCCAGGCTGCGCACTTCCGAAGCCACCACCGCAAAACCGCGGCCCTGTTCGCCGGCACGCGCCGCTTCCACGGCCGCGTTCAAGGCCAGGATGTTGGTCTGAAAGGCAATGCCGTCGATGACGGAAGTGATGTCGGCAATGCGCCGGCTGCTGTCGTTGATGCCCTTCATGGTCAGCACCACCTGGCCCACGACTTCGCCGCCTTGGGTGGCGACCTGGGCCGCACCGCGTGCCAGCGCATGGGCCTGGTGGGCGTTCTGCGCGTTGTTGCGCACGGTGGAGCCCAGTTCATCCATCGTCGCTGCGGTCTGCTGCAGCGCACTGGCCTGCTGCTCGGTGCGGCCGGACAGGTCCTGGCTGCCGTCAGCAATTTCGGCGCTGGCCGTGGCCACTGTCTCTGAACCCTGGCGCACCTGGCGCACCGCGTCCACCAGGCTCTGCTGCATGGCGTGCAGGCTGGCCATCAGGCTCGTGGTGTCGCCGCCGCGTACAGGGACTTGGGTGCTGAGGTCACCGTCTGCGACGGCCCGCGCCACGGCCATGGCCACCTGCGGCTCACCCCCCAGCTGACGGACGAGGCCGCGCGTGATCAGCACCGCCAGCATCACGCCCAGCAGCAGCGCGGCGCCCAGCAGGCTCGTCATCACCACCTTGGCCTGGTCGTAGGTCGATTGGGCATGCTCGGCGGCGGCCCGGCCGCCATCGAAGTTGAACCGGGTCAGCGCAGCCAGCGCGCCGGCCGTCTCGTCCAGCGCCATGGCCGATGCGCCGTCACTGATGTCGGCAGCGTCGGCGCTTTTCTTGTCGCGACCCAGGCCGAGCACCTGCTGGCTGAACTTCTGGTAGCCGCTGAAGGCCTTGTCCACCGCCGCCAGCAGCCTGCTGTCTTCATCGTCCGCGGCAGTCGCCCGGTAGCCCTGCAGGCTGCCCACCATGGCCTTGTTCGCAGCCGCGATCTTCTCTTCGTATTCCGCGTGGTAGCTGCGGTCTTGGGTGCGGCTGTGCTTGACTTCCATCTCGCGCATTTCAGTGATGGCCGCGCGTGCATCGGCCAGGTGGCCAACACCCACCAGCCACTTGCCGGCCAGTTGGTCGGCTTGCGCATCCACCCTTGCCAGCGACAGCAGCGAGACCACCCCGAGCACGGCAGTGAAGCCCAGCACCACGGCAAATGCAGCCGTCAACTGGCGGCCCACACCCATGCTTGAGAAGGCACCCAAGCCGTGCGTCAGGACTTTCATCGGTTCTCCTCGGTGTGCAAAGCAGCGATAGCAACCACCGGCCGGGTTTACTTCTTGTGGCCGATGTAGCTGGCGCCGATGATCTTGCCGCCAGCGTCCTTGATCGGGTTGTAGCAAGCGTCAAACGAGGTGCCCAGCACGTCGATGCCACCGCAGAACTGCTGGCCCTTGCTGATGGCTTCATAGGCGGCGTTGCGCGCCAGCTGGGTGCCCACACCGCGCTTGCCTTCGGGCGTGAGCACGTTGGTGCTGACGCGCACGAATTCATCGCCTTCCTTGACGAAGATGGTGGCGGTGGCGTTGTGCGCCTTGCGCACGGCATCGACCACGTCGTAGTTGTTGTTGACCTTGCGGTCGCCAAAGTAGATGGCCGACACCGTCTTGGTGCCCGCGGTGTCGGTGCCGTCGAGCTTGGCAGCGCCAATCCTGGCCAGCCGCGCGTCGAGATCGGCGATGGTGGCTTTGGGGTCGTAGGCGTGGGCCGAGACCATGGCCATGGACAGTGCCGCGGCGGCCAGCGTGTTTGTCTTCAAAAAGCAAATGGTCTTCATCGCGGTGCGGGCCCTGGGTGCTGTGGAATCGAAGCGGCCAGCGAGCCGCCATCTGCTCGGGGTTTCGGCAGTTCTCCTGCAAACCTGAACAGACGCGCGGCGAAAAAACAGTGCCGGGCCAGGTCAGCCCGTGGCAAGGCGGCTCAGTCCGGCTCAGTCCGGGTGGATCAGCTTGTGCAGCGTTTGCAGCGTGTCCGCCTCGTGCAGCGGCTTGTCGGGCCGCAGGCGCAGCATGCGCGGGAAGCGCACCGCCACGCCGCTCTTGTGGCGCGGGCTGGCGCCGATGCCTTCGAAGCCGATCTCGAACAGCAGCGTCGGCCGCACGCTGCGCACCGGGCCGAACTTTTCCAGCGTGGTGGCACGAATGACGCGGTCGACGGCCTTGAACTCTTCATCGCTCAGGCCCGAGTAGGCCTTCGCGAAGGGCAGCAATTGCAGCGCCCCGGCTTGAGCCGGTTCGCGCCGTGCGATGGCGTCCAGCACGGCCTGCGCTTCTTCGGCGCTGGCCGGTGGCCGGCTCCAGACGGCGAAGGTGTAGTCGGTGTAGACGCTGGCGCGGCGGCCGTGGCCGGCCTGGGCGTAGATCAGCACGGCGTCCACCGAAAGCGGGGCCACCTTCCACTTCCACCAGGTGCCGTCGCTCTTGGTGCGGCCGCTGCCGTAGCGCGACTGCAGCTGCTTGAGCATGAAACCTTCCACGCCACGCTGACGCGATTCTTCGCGCAGCACCGCCAGCGCAGCCCAGTCGGCGGCCTGCACCCGCGGCGACAGGCGCAGGGCACTGCCAACCCCCATGCCCTCAAGCCGTTCGCGGCGTTCGCCTTGGGTCAGCGTCCGCAGGTCCACGCCGCCCTGCTCCAGCAGGTCGTAGGCGACGAAGCACACCGGCGCATCGGCCAGCAGCTTCTTGCCGACCGTCTTGCGACCAATGCGTTGCTGCAGCAGCTTGAAGCCCGCCGGTGTGTCGCTGCCGGGCAGCCACACCAGCAGCTCACCGTCCAGCACCGTGCCGTCGGGCAACGCTTGGGCCAGGGCCACGACTTCGGGGAAACGATCGCTCACCAGTTCTTCGCCGCGCGACCAGATCCACACCTGCCCGCCGCGCTTGACCACTTGCGCGCGGATGCCGTCGTACTTCCACTCCACCAGCCAGTCAGCCACATGGCCGAGGGCAGCCTCGAGGGCTTGCGTCTCGGCCTGCAGCGCGTGGGCGAGAAAGAAGGGGTAGGGCTGACCGGCGGGGCCGTTGTCGCTGCCCACCGGGGCCAGCAGCGCTGCAAAACGTGCCGCGCTGGGGGTGGCGCGGGCGTCTGTCCAGCCCACCAGGCGCTGCGCCAGCAGCTTGGCGTCCAGGCCCGAGTGCAGCGCCAGGGCGCGCTGCACCAGCAGCTTGCTCACGCCCACGCGCAGGCCACCGCCGATGAGCTTGATGAGCAGGAAGCGGCTTGCAGCGTCCAGCCCGGCCGAGTAGCCGGCCAGCCGCTGTGACTGCTCTGACGGCGACTGGCCGCGCAGCGGCAGCAGCCGGTCCTGCACCCATGCGGCCAGGCCGACGGCTTCGTCGCTGGCGCTTGTTTCGGGCAAGGCCGGCGGCAGGATCAAGGCGATGGTTTCAGCCAGGTCGCCGACGGCCTGGTAGCACTCGTCAAAGAGCCAGTCGTCCACCCCCGCCAGTTGGCAGGCGGTGCTGCGCAGCACTGCCGTGGGCACCAACTGGCGTGGCTTGCCGCCAGCCAGGAAGTACAGCGCCCAGGCGGCGTCTTCGGCCTCTGCACTTTGAAAGTAATGCACCAGCGCTGCGACCTTGTCGCTGGTGGCGGTGCTGGCGTCCAGGGCGTCGTAGAGGTCGGCAAAGGCGTGCATGGCGGCATGATGCCGCGCTGCGGATGCCGGGGATGCCGGCGATTCGCGCGGTCGGGTTGGGCTGGGCCTAGGCCTCGGGCTCGGGCTCGGGCTCGGGCTCGGGTGCGCGCACCAGCGTCACCGGCACGGGGCTGTGGCGCAGCAGCGCCAGCGCCACCGAACCCAGCGCGGTGGCCGGCGAGGGGGCCGCGCTGGCGCCCATCACCACCGCATCGCAGCCGTAGTTTTCAAGCAGGTCCACCAGCACGTGACCGGGGTCACCGCCGGCCACTTCAATCTCGCACAGCGCACCGGCTGCAGTGATCAGCGCTTCGGCCGGCGCCAGCAGCTCGGCGCCCACTGCGGCGCGCACCGCATCCAGCGCCTGCGCGTCGTGCACCACCACCACGTCGTACAGGTTGGGCGGCTCCTGCACATTGGCCAGCACGTAGTCCGCCTGCAGGCCGGCCTGGCGCCAGGCCAGGGCCAGGCGCACGGCGGCCATCGAGGCTTCGGAGCCGTCAACCGGCAGCAGGATCTTCATGGGCGCTCCAGACTTGGAAAGTGATGCTGCAACAAGATTTGCAAGGGTACGCCGCCGCCGCAGCGGGCGCCATGCGCCTGCGCACAGACGCGCAAGGCAAGGGCAGTCCACAATGGACGCCACATCTTTTGAGGAATCTGCATGGAAGCCACGCATCGCCCGTTTTTGCGCACCCTGGCCGGGGCCCTGCTGTCTGCGGCCACCCTGGCCGTTGCCGCACCCGGGGACCAGCCGGTGCCACCGCTGACAGCCGCGCAACGCGGCGGCGCAGCGCCCGAGCAGGCGGCCAGGTCGAAACTGACTTCGCTGCCGGCGCGCGGCCTTTTCAAAGGCGACCAGCTCAGCGACAGCGCGAAGTCCAAACTCACCGACCTGATCATCGACGCGCTGGGCCTGGACGTGCAGGTGGCGCTGATCGTGCCCACGGGCCCCTGGCAGATCGACGGCGGCGGCAGCAGTGAACGCGACCTGACCCCGGCAAGGCTGGCGGCGCTGCGCAAGTTCCTGACCGAGCGCGGGGTCGAGCCCAAGCGCATCTTCGTCGAGAGCCGCACGGACGCCAAGGTGACGGAGCCGCGCCTGGACGTTGAACTGGTTGGTCAGCCGGCAACCAACTGATCGGCTGGAGGGGGTTTTGCAGGGTCGGCGGGATGGGTGGGTTCGGCCGCCACCTCGTCATCGTCCTTGCCAAAAGCCGTCTGCAGGCTGCCCGCCTGCAGCCCTTGTTGCTGCAGCCAGCGCACCATCACGGCCTCATAACCGTGGGTGACGATGACCCGGCTGGCCCCCGTGGCCGCGATGGCGCGTTGCAGGCCCGGCCAGTCGGCATGGTCACTGAGCACGAAGCCGCGGTCCACGCCCTGGCGGCGGCGCGCGCCGCGCAATTGCATCCAGCCGCTGGCGAAGGCGTCACTGAAGTCGCCCAGCAGCTTCGTCCACGCACCGCCCAGTGCGGCAGGCGGGGCGATGACGAGTGCGCGCCGGAGCACGCTGCGGTCCACGCCAGCGGCCAGTTGCGTGGTGGCCGGCAAGGCCACGCCAGCGGCGCGGTAAGCCTCGTTCAGCGGCTCCACCGCGCTGTGGGTGTAGATGGGGCCAATGGCTGAATCGACGCCCGCCAGCAGGCGCTGCGCCTTGCCGAAGCTGTAGCCCAGCAGCAGGCTGGCGCGGCCGGCGTCGGCATTGGCCTGCCACCAGGCGTTGACCTGGGCCATCACCTCGGCCTGCGGACGCCAGCGGTAGATGGGCATGCCGAAGGTGCTCTCGGTGATGAAGCAGTGGCAGCGCACCGGCTCGAAAGGGGCGCAGGTGCTGTTGACGTCGTCCACATGCCCGCTGGTGAAGTAGTCGCCTGAGGCCACCCAGACCTGGCCGCCGTGTTCGACGCGCACCTGCGCCGAGCCCAGCACGTGGCCGGCCGGGTGCAGGCTGATGCGCACGCCGTCCAGCACCACCGCTTCGCCATATTCAAGCCCCTGCTGCGTGATGTGGCCCAGCCGTGCGCGCAGCACGCCGGCGCTGATGGCGGTGGCCAGGTAGGCACCATGGCCGCGGCGCGCGTGGTCGGCATGGGCGTGGGTGATGACGGCGCGCTCCACCGGCCGCCAGGGGTCGATGTAGAAGCGCCCGGGCGGGCAGTACAGCCCTTCGGGCCGCAGCACGATGAGGTCGTCTGCGGCGGCCATGGCTTCAGCCGCCGCCTTGCGCGCTGGGCGGCGTGGGCGGCGTGGGCGGCGTGAGCGGCGGGGTGCGTGGGGTGAGGAAAGTGGCCTGAAGGTCCAGCGTGCCACGCACGCCGACGTCGGCGCGGTGCGCCAGCAGCCAGCGGTCCGCCGCCGTGCGGCCCAGCGCGTGCAGCGCTTCAAGGAAGCTGCGGTCGGTGTTGAGCTTGCTGGACGCGTGCAGCGGCGCCAGGCCTTCATCATCGGCCACCATGTGCAGGCGCAGAGTCTTGTAGTTGCGGGCCTGGATGTGCCCTTCGTCGATGAGTTTTTGCACGAAAAAAATCGCGCGCATCTCGCTCACCAGGCCGGCGTTGAAGGTGATCTCGTTGACGCGGTCTGCAATCTCTTCCGGCGTGTCGGGCGTGTCGGCGCGCACCAGCGGGTTGATCTTGACCAGCAGCACGTCCAGCGCGTCGGTGTTGTAGACCAGCGGCCAGAGCGCCGGGTTGCCGCTGTAGCCGCCGTCCCAATACGGTTCGCCGTCGATCTCCACCGCGCGAAAGATCTGCGGCAGGCAGGCTGAAGCCAGCAGCGCGTCGATGCTCAGGTCGCCTTGGTCAAACACCCGCGGCTGGCCCGTGCGCACCGAGGTGGCGGTGATGAACAGCGGCAGCGGGCCGCGTGTCAGCACCTGCGGTTTGACATGGCGCGCCAGCACATCGCGCAGCGGGTTGCCACCGAGCGGATTGAACTGGTAGGGGCTGAACAGCCGCGTGAACTGCTGCATCCAGGCATAAAACGGGTTGAAGTCCAGGTTGTAGCCCGCCAGCGAAGCGGGAGCTGTGGCCCCAGGCCAGGCACCGAAACAACCACTGAAGCCGACACCGACGCGGGTGTGCTGGCTGGCGACGTCGAGCCAGAATGCCCGCAGCGCCGCCTGCGCGCCAGCGCGCCCGCCTTCGGCCCAGCCGGTGGCCAGCACGGCCGCATTCAGCGCACCCGCGCTGGTGCCCGACAGGCCCGCAATGCCCAACGTGTCGTCGTCCAGCAAGCGGTCCAGCACGCCCCAGGTGAAGGCGCCGTGGGAACCGCCGCCTTGCAGGGCGAGGTCGATGGGGGTGGAGCGGGACTCTTTGGGCATGGTTTGCAAGCGTATCAAGCAACCGCCGCGGAACCGGCTCCGCCGGGCCGCTGGGGGTGCAGCGCTCGCCAGCCACTCACGAGCGCGCAGGCGCTCGCTGGGCGCCGGCTCGCCCCCCTTGAGGGGGAAGTGCCGCAGGCGCTACGGGGGTGGTC
>JANMKK010000285.1:0-14876 GCA_031372005.1 Rubrivivax sp. | reverse complement strand
CCTCGGCTGTCGCAGCAGGGTTCTTGTAATACTCCTTCAAGAGGCCAGGGCTCTTGACGAGGATCTCGCCGCTGTCGCTGACCTTGATTTCCACACCATCAATGGGCACGCCCACGGTGTCGGCCTTGACCTCATGGTCGGGCTGCAGGCACACGAACACAGCGGTTTCCGTGCTGCCGTACAGCTGCTTGAGGTTGATGCCGATGCTGCGGTAGAAAGTGAAGAGGTCGGGCCCGATGGCCTCGCCCGCCGTGTACGCCACGCGCACGCGGCTGAAGCCCAAGGTGTTGCGCAGCGGGCCATAGATGAAGAGTTTGCCCAGTGCATAACGCAACCGGTCAGCGGCACTTGCCGTCTTGCCGTCCATCAGGTCCGGCCCCACACGCTGGGCCACTGCCATGAAATATTTGAAGAGCCAGCGCTTGATGGCGCCCGCATCTTCCATGCGGATCATCTCGCTTGTCAGCAGGCCTTCAAAGATGCGCGGCGGCGCGAAGTAGTAGGTAGGCCCGATCTCTTTCAGGTCGATCATCACCGTGGCTGCGCTCTCGGGGCAGTTGACGACGTAACCGCAGGCCAGCCACTGCGCGTAGCTGAAGATGTTCTGCCCGATCCAGGCCAGCGGCATGTAGGCCAGCACTTCTTCCTGCGCCGTCAGTTTGTCGAAGCGCTGGCCGGCGGCTGCGCGGTCCAGCAGCGACAGGTGTGTGTGCACGACGCCCTTGGGGTTGCCGGTGGTGCCGCTGGTGAAGAACATCGCGGCCACGTCTTGCGGCTGACAGCGCGCCACGGCGTCGTCGAAGAATTTCGGATTCGCCGCGTCGTGGGCCTGCCCGGCAGCCAGCAGCGCGTCGATCGAATCCAGCCCCGCTTCGCGGGTGCTGCGCAGGCCGCGCGGGTCGTCAAACCAGATGCGCTGCAGCGTGGGGCCGTTTGCGCAGGGTCCGGCGCGCAGTTCCAGCAGCTTGTCCACTTGCTCCTGGTCTTCGACGATGGCAAAACGCACCTCGGCGTTCAGGATCGGGAAGACGTACTCGGTGGCCGCTGAGTCCTGGTACAGCGGCACAGGGACGGCACCCAAGGCCTGCGCGGCAAGCATGGTGGCATACAGGCGCGGCCGGTTTTCACCCACCACCACGACGTGGTCGCCGCGCTGCACCCCCGCCTGCGCGAGGCCACAGGCCAGGCGGCGCGCCAGCAGCGCCAGGTCGGACCAGGTGGTGGTCTGCCAGATGCCGTAGACCTTCTCACGCAGCGCCGGCGCGCTGGGGCGCGCAAGGGCGTGGCCCATCAGCAGGGCGGGGAATGTCGTTGGCACGGGTGATGGGGCGTTGTGCATTGCCGGGAATTCTGGGCATTGGTTTGACGCCATGTTGTCGTTGTGACGACAATCCTCGGGTTCATCCCAAGAGGCTTTTCCCGGACTCAAACCCCATGGTCACCCGCACTTTCCCGTCCGCTTCGCGTGCCACGCCGGTGCAGACATCGCGGTCGCGCGCGGCCGGGCCCGACGACTTGGCGCACATCCACTGGCTGCCGCAACTGGACGCGGACGAGCGCGCGCGCGTGGTGGCCGACATGCGCGTGGTGATGGTGGAACCCGGTGAACTGGTGTGCCGTGTCGGCCGGCCCGTGACCTACTGGTTTGGTGTCGTCGACGGCCTCTTGAAGATGAGCAACGACAGCGCGGCCGAAGACGGCACCGGCATCCCCATCACCTTCACCGGCGTCTCTTCGGGCGGCTGGTTTGGCGAAGGCACGGTGCTCAAGGGCGAGGTCTACCGCTACAACATTCAGGCCTTGCGCAAGAGCGTCGTGGCAGGCATCACGGCACCCACCTTCCACTGGCTGCTCGGCCGCAGCATCGGCTTCAACCGCTTCGTCATGAACCAGCTGAATGAGCGCCTGGGCCAGTTCATTGCGGCGCGCGAGATCGACCGCATGACGCACCCCGACGAACGCGTGGCGCGCAGCCTGGCCGCGCTCTTCCACCCGGTGCTGTACCCGGGCGTGGGCGACATGCTGCGCATCACGCAGCAGGAACTGGGCTACCTCGTGGGCCTGGGCCGCCAGCGGGTGAACGAAGCGCTGGCGGCGTTGGCGGCGGCCGGTGTGATCCGGGTCGAGTACGGCGGCGTGCGGGTGCTCGACCTGCAGCGCCTGCGCGGCTACCGCACGCCCGCCTGAGCCTGCTGCGCTGTGCGGCCGCGCCGCGCTGCTGCGCCCACGCCCAGCAGCCCCAGCAGCATCAATGCCACGGCGGCCGGCTCAGGCACCGGCGCCGGCATGGCAGACAGCGTCAGCAGCACCGGGTCATGGTCCGAGATCTGGTCCAGAAATTCGGCATTGGCATGCACCACGTCGTAGAGCGGGCCGCCATTGCTGAGCAGGTTGCTGCTGACCCACATCTGGTCGAGCGTCTGCAGGTTGCCTTCAAAGGCGTAGGAATAGCGTTCGTTCTCGGGCAGCGAATTCGTCATGTTCGTCAGCCCCGCAGCCGCCAGCGGCGCCAGCGACGCCGCAAACTGGAAGTCATTCAAGTCGCCCATGACCACGATGTTGGCGATGGCGTAGATCGCCAAGAGGCCCTGCACAAAGCTGCCGACCGCCTGGGCCTGCGCCAGGCGCTGCGTTTCGCTGCTGTTGACTGGCGGCTGGTTGGGCCCGTAAAGCGGCTCGTCTCCGCCCTTGCTGTAGAAGTGGTTCGAGATGACGATGACCTGCTGCCCGTCGACGCTGAACTGCGTCACCAGGGGCTTCCTGCTGTTGGCGAATGCCGTGTTCGTGGGGTCGATGCGGCCCGCGCCCAGGTTCAGCACGATCTGCCCGCCCGCCGACGTGGCCGCCACCGAGTCGAGTGCGCCGCCCACCACGCCGGAGAAGCTAACCCGTGAAGTGTCGTACATGAAAGCCTGGCGGATGTTGCCACCAGGTTGCCCGCCGTCGGTGTTGTTCTGCGGCGTGACGCTGACCCACGCGTAGTTGCGGCCGCTGGCGGTGTTGAGCGCGCCGGCCAGCGTGTTCAGCGTCACGTCGGCCGATACCACGCCGTTGTTGGTGGCGCCGTTGTTGTCCTGAATCTCCTGCAACGACAGCAGCTGCGGCGACCCGAGGTTGCCGGTGATCTGCGCCGCAATGGCGGTGAAGCGCGCGGGCGTGGCATTGCCGCCCAGGTTCTGCACGTTGTAGCTGGCCATGCCGAAGCGGCCCGGTGCGATCGTCACCGACTCGCGCACGAGCGCATTGCTGACGACGGTGGCCTGCTCGGTCAGCAGCAGCTTGTAGTTGTTGAAGCTGTAGTCCAGCACGCCCGTCACGCCCGACAACACCGCGCCGCTGTTGACGCTGGGCGACGCGGTGATGCGGTTGTCGATGATGATGCGCTGGCCGTTGAACTGCCCGGGCGCGATGACCAGGCCGCCGCGCGGCGACGTGAAAGTGCCCGCCGCGCCGGCCTGTGCCGATGCGTACAGCGCCGTTTCACCCGTGCTGACGTTCGTGGGACCGCTGCTGATGGCGGACGGCAGGCTGACGCGCATGCCTTCCATCGATTCATAGAAGTCCATGCTGTAGAGCTGCGGCCGCAGCACGTAGCCGGCTGTCGTCTCAACATTCCCCAGACCCGCCGAGATCGCTGTGGGCGGCAGGAAGCCCGCGCCGATGAAGATGGCCGAGGGCAGCGCATTGCCACTGCTCACCGTGGTCCAGCTGCCGGCGAACGAGGCGGTGGCGTTGATCTGCGTGGTGGTCAGGTTACTGGCGTTGCTGCCGGGGCGGAATTCCTGCACCCGGCCGGTGACCAGCACGCTGTCGCCCACCAGCGGCTTGGCCAGCGTGCTGTTGAAGACATAGACGGCGTCCGACGTGAGCAGGTTGCCGTCGCCGCTGTCCTGGATCCAGAAGCCGCCTGTGTCGCGCGCGGTGACGATGCCGGCGATGCCAGTGACCTGGACGTTGGCCAGCGGGCTCAGGTGGGAGGTGCCCTGGATGCTGCCGATGCTCTGCGCCCAGGCCGGGCTGGCGGCCAGGGGCAGCAGGAAGGCAAGTGCGAGCGCGCGGTGGACGGCGCTCAGGCGGAGTTGGGAAGTGGGGGTGTGCATGTGTGTCTCCTTCAAGCGCGGCGGCGGGCCACAAAAGCAACGGCTACTATTCCGGCGAACATCAAGGTTAGTGCGCCGGGCTCTGGCACGGCGCTGACGCTGAAGCGCAGGTCGTCGATGGCCAGGCCGTGGTCGTTGCCGGCGTCGTTGCGTTCCACCCAGCGCAGCCACAGCGTGTCGCCGGCCGCCCATGGGGTGGTGATGCTGCCGCCCAGGCCGCCGACCAGGCCGGCGCTGTTGCCGGCAACCGCGCTGGCCGTCGCGCCGACCACGGGCGACGTGAAGTCGAAGCTGCCGCCCGGTGCGGTCCAGCTGGTGACGCTGCCGAAGCTGGCGCCGTAGCCGTATTCCAGCACCATGGTTTGTGCACTGGTGTTGCCGCCGTTGCGCCACTGTTCGCCGTTGAAGGCGACGTTGAAGCCGGCCAATGCAGCGCCCGTGCCATTGGTGAAAGCGACGACGATCCAGCCCGCCACGGCATTGCTGGCGGGTGAGCCGAAGTACGCGCCCCCCGAAGCCACGCCGCCAAAGGCGCGCTCGCTGCTGCCGGTGTCGCCAAAGGACCGGAAGCCGCCGGTGTTGCTGGTGTTGTCCGTCGCGTAGGTGGGCACCGACGCCCCGATGGAATTGATGAGGCTCCAGCCCGCCAGCGTGCTGTCGTCAACCCAGGCATTGGCCGCGCCGCTGGACGCCAGGGTGTCGAAAGTCTGGCTGTAGCTGAAGGCGGTTGACGAGACGGAGAGTGCGGCGTGGGCGGGTGCGCATGTCAACGCCAGCAGCGGCCATGCAGCGCGGATGAATCGGTTCTTGAACAGGGTCTTGCTCATGGAATCTCCTTCTGACGGGTTGGTGTGGGCAGGTCTTGGCGCGGTCGGGGCTGCGGCCTGGGCTTGGCCGTCGCACCCGAAAACACCCTGCACGCATCATGCGGGTCGGGCATGACAGAACCACACGGGCGAACCCCTGGCTCGCCGGACGGCAGGGCTTTGCGGCTGTCCGCCAAAATGGTGTCCTCATGCACAACCTTGGCTCTCTGCGCACCATGCAACACCTCCTGGTTTCTCTTGTGTTGGCCGTGGCCGTGGCAACGGCCGGCAGCACGTCGGCCCAGACTGCCGCGCCGACCGCCCCGCCGCTGCCCGCCGGCATCAGCCAGGTCACCGCGGTCGAAGGCATCACCGAATACCGTCTGGCGAATGGGTTGCAGTTGCTTTTGGTGCCCGACGACTCCAAGCCGACGACCACCGTCAACGTCACCTACCGCGTCGGTTCGCGGCATGAGAACTATGGCGAGACCGGCATGGCGCACCTGCTGGAACACATGGTGTTCAAGGGCACGCCGACAACCAGGAACGTCTGGGCCGACTTCACCAAGCGCGGCCTGCGTGCCAACGGCAGCACGTCGCTGGACCGCACCAACTACTTCGCCAGTTTTGCGGCCAATGACGACAACCTGCAGTGGTACTTGAGCTGGCAGGCCGACATCATGGTCAACAGCTTCATTGCCAAGAGCGACCTCGACACCGAAATGACGGTGGTGCGCAATGAATTCGAAAGCGGCGAGAACAACCCCGGGCGGTCACTGCTGCAGAAGATATTCGCCACCATGTACCAGTGGCACAACTACGGCAAGAGCACGATCGGCGCACGAAGCGACATTGAAAACGTCGACATCCCGCGCCTGCAGGCCTTCTACCGCCAGCACTACCAGCCCGACAACGCCACGCTCATCGTCAGCGGCAAGTTCGACTCTTCCCAGGTGCTGGCTTGGGTCGGCCGCTACTTTGGCGTGCTGGCCAAACCGCAGCGCGTGATCGCACCCGCCTACACGCTGGACCCGCCGCAGGACGGTGAACGCCAGGTCACCGTGCGCCGCGTCGGTGGCGCGCCGCTGATCTACATGACCTACCACGTGCCGCCCGGCTCGCACCCTGATTTTGCTGCCGTGCAGCTGCTGTCGGGCGTGCTGGGCGACACCCCCGGCGGCCGCCTGCACAAGCGGGTGGTGGAACGGAAGTTGGCCGCTCAAGCCTTCGCCGGCGCCTGGGCGCTGGCCGAGCCCGGGCCGCTGATTCTGGGCGCGGCGATTGCACCGGGGCAGGACGTGCAGCAGGCCCGCGCCGCGATGGTGGGCGTCATCGACGGCCTGGCCAAGGAGCCGGTGACGGCTGAAGAACTGGAGCGCGCGCGCATCGGCTGGCTCAATGGCTGGGAGCAGGGCTTCAACGACCCCGAAAGCATCGGCGTGGCGATGAGCGAAGCGGTCGCACTCGGCGACTGGCGCCTGTACTTCCTGCAGCGCGACCAGGTGCGCAAGGTGACGCTGGCCGACATCAACCGTGTCGCCACCACCTGGCTGCGCCCCGACAACCGCACGGTCGGCCTCTTCCTGCCCACCGCCAAGCCCGAAAGGGCGCCGCAAGCTGCGCGCGTGGACGTGGCGGCGCAGGTCAAGGACTACAAGGGCGACCCGGCCGCCGCGGTGGCCGAGGCTTTCGACCCCACGCCGGCCACGCTGGACGCGCGCAGCCAGATGGCGCAGATGCCGGGCACGCTGAAGGTGGCGCTGCTGCCCAAGGGCACGCGCGGCCGCGTGGTGCAGGCGCAGCTGGTGCTGCGCTTTGGCACCGAGAAATCGCTTTTCGGCCAGGAAGCGGTGGCCAGCATGGTGGGCAGCCTGCTGGACAAGGGCGCTGCAGGTTTGACGCGCCAGCAGATTGCCGACGCGCTGGACAAGCTGCAGGCCGAAGTCGGCTTCAGTGCCAGTGGTGACCGGCTGCAGGTCAGCATCAACACCCGGCGCGACAAGCTGCCGGCGGTGATTGAACTCGTCGGCAAGCTGCTGCGCGAGCCTGTCTTCGACGCCGGCCCGCTGGAAGAAGCGCGCAAGCAGTGGCTGACCAGCATTGAGCGCCAGCGCAAGGAACCCGAGGCCGTCATCGCCAACCGGCTGGCGCGCCACGGCAACCCGTACCCACGCGGCGACCTGCGCCATGCGCAGAGTTTTGAAGAAGAAGAGCAGGACGTCAAGGCCGTGACGCTGGACCAGGTCAAGGCCTTCCACCGCCGTTTCTACAGCGCCGCCAAGGGTGAGTTCTCGGCGGTGGGCGACATGGACGCGGCAGCGGTGCGCAAGGCACTGGACGCCGCCCTCGGCACCTGGCGCCAGCCGGCCGGCGGCGCGCAGCCGTGGGCGCGCGTGGCGCGGCCGCTGGTGGTGGTGAAGCCCGAGCGCTTTGTGGAAATCACCCCCGACAAGGCCAACGCCAACCTGCAGGGCCAGCTGGTGCTGCCGCTGTCGGACCGCCACCCCGACTACGCGGCGCTGACGGTGGCCAACTACCTCTTCGGCCGCGGCGGCAGTTCAAGGCTGTGGGTGCGCATCCGCGAAACCGACGGCCTGAGCTACGACGTGCGCTCAGGTCTGGCGTGGAGCGCCCTGGACGACAACACGCAGTGGACCGTGACGGCCATCTTTGCGCCGCAGAACCAACCCAAGGTGGAAGCGGCCTTCAAGGACGAACTGGCCCGTTCGCTCAAGGACGGCTTCACGCAGACCGAACTGGACGAAGGCCGCAAGGGCCTCTTGAGCGCGCGGCGCCTGGCGCGGGCGCAGGACGGCGGCATTGCGAGCCAGCTGGTGAACAACCTGTACCTGGACCGCCGCTTCGCCTTTGACCAGCAGGTGGACGACGCCATGGCCCGGTTGAGCCTGGCCGACATCAACGCCGCGTGGCGCCGACACATCGACCCGCAGCGGCTGGTGATGGCGTGGGGTGGGGACTTCAAGCTACCCTAGGACACCGAGGCCCCAGCACGCATCCAGCCCACCCCGAAGGTTGCCCACCATGAGCGAGAACAGCGACGCCAACGACGCCCGCGAACGCGCTGAACAGCGCACCTTGCTGCTGCCCCGTCGCGACAAGGGCAGCCAGCTGGAGCGAGGCCATGCGCTGCAGGAATTCACCGTCGAGCAGGTGCTGGGCTTGGGCGGCAGCAGCATCGTCTACCTGGCGCGCGACAACAAGCTGGACCGCAGAGTGGCGCTGAAGGAATACCTGCCCGGCACCATCGCCATGCGCGCGCCCGACGGCCAGGTGGTGCCACGCCTGCCACGTTTTGCCGAGTCCTATGAAAAAGGTCTGCAGAGCTTCATCAACGAATCGCGATTGCTGGGTTCATTCGACCACCCGTCGCTGGTCAAGGTGTACCGCTTCTGGGCCGACAACGGCACCGCCTACATGGCCATGCCGTACTACGACGGCATCACGCTGAAGAAGTGGCTCAAAGACCTGGGCGCGCCGCCCAGCGAAAAGTGGCTGCGCGCCATCGCCCAGTCGCTGACGCAGGCGCTGACGGTGCTGCACGACCAGGGCTGCATGCACCGCGACGTGGCGCCCGACAACATCCTGATGCTGTACGACCGTGCGGGCGGCAACTACCTTGAGCAAACGCCGCGCCCGGTGCTGCTGGACTTTGGCGCCGCGCGCCGCGTGGTGGCCGACGCGACGCAGAACCTCACGTCGCTGCTGAAAAGCGGCTATTCGCCGGTGGAGCAGTACGACAACGAATCCAAGCTGCTGCAAGGCCCGTGGAGCGATGTCTATGCGCTCAGCGCGGTGCTGTACACGGCGGCCATCGGCAAGGCGCCCAACGCGGCCATTGCACGGCTGGTGCGTGACGACCTGGTGAGTGCGCGGGTGGCTGGCAAGGGCCGCTATTCGCAGTCTTTTCTGGCCGCCATCGACGCCGGCCTGGCGGTGCGGCCTGAACAGCGGCCGCAAAGCATGGCGGCTTTCCAGCAGTGGTTCAACCGCCCCGAGCCGCCCCCACCCGACCGCACCGTGCCGGTGGTGGCGGTGACCGCGCCTGCTGCACTGGACACGCTGGTGGACCTGCCGCTGGAGCCTCAGCCGCCGTCCAGCACGCGCTGGTGGTACGTGGCCGCTGCGGTGGCGGTGGGTGCGCTGGCGCTGGCGTTGTTCGGGCGCCGCTGAGCTTTTGACATCGGCGGGTTCGCCGGCACAACTCTCAACCGTTGCTGATACCCGAGGCCACGTGTCCCGCCGGCACGTGCAGCGCGGCATTCTCGATGTGACCGGTCTGGTCGTCGAAGAAAAAATCGGGCTCGAATTCGCGCAGGAAGGTGCCCTTGGCCAGGCCGCCCAGGAACATCGCTTCATCGACGTCGATCTGCCAGTCCATCAACGTGCGGATGGCGCGTTCATGCGCCGGTGCGCTGCGCGCGGTGACCAGTGCCGTGCGCAGCCGCATGCCGGCCGCCGGCGCACGCTGCAGGCGGTGCAGCGCTTCCAGCAGCGGCTTGAAGGGGCCGGGCGCCAGCGGCGTGCCGGCACGGTCGCGTTCGTGGCTCTGGAAGGCGTCCAGGCCTTGCGCCTGGTAGACGCGTTCGGCTTCGTCTGAAAACAGCACCGCGTCGCCGTCGAAGGCAATGCGCACTTCGTCGGGGTGGGCGGCGCTGGCACGTGCGCTTTCCGGGTACACGCGCGCTGCCGGCACGCCAGCGGCCAGGGCCTGGCGCACATCGGCTTCATTGGTGCTGAGGAAGAGGTTGGCCGCCAGTGGCCGCAGGTAGCGCCAGGGCGGCTGGCCGCGTGTGAACACGCCGCGCTCCACCCGCAGGCCGTAATGCCGGGCCGACCGGAACACGCGCATGCCCGACACCGGGTCGTTGCGCGACAGGATCACCACTTCGACGCGAGCGAGTCTTTCGCTGTTGAAAGCCAGCAGCTTGTTGACCAACGAAAAGGCCACGCCCGGCCGCGCCGGCTCTTCCACGCGCTGCAGCTGCAGCTGCATGTAGGCACGGTCGTCGCCGGCTTCGAAGACGCGGTTCTCTTCTTCAAAGTCGAAGAGTGCGCGCGAAGAGATCGCGACGACGAGTTGGCCTTCCAGGGTGGCGGGCATGGGGTGGGTGTGCGTGGCGAGGCGTGGGGAGTTCGACACGCGGATGTTACGGGCGGCGCAGAGTCATGAACCTGCTGTCATGAGCCTGCTGTCATGAGCCAGCCACATCGGGCGCGCACAGTACCTGGGCACCCGCTTGCACCGGTCCACCAGGATGAGACGAAGTCAGCATGAAAACCCACGCACCAGGGCCCCGCCCCGAAAGTCGCTGCCGCAGTGGCGTTGAAGCCGCCCCGCGGTGGGATTTGCCGCGCCACGGGCTGCGCAGCGAGGCCTTTGCCGAAGACCTGCCGCAGGCCGTCCACAACGACGTCGCAGTCACAATGCCCGGCAGGGCGCACCCATGGTGGGGCGCAGGCGCACAGGGGCGTGTGGATGGCTGGGTTCAGGCGTGGTTTTTTGAGGGTGATGGGTTCGTTGATCGTTGCCGCAGTGGCCCATGCCGCGCCCCCGCATGAACATGGCGTGGCCCGGCTTGATGTGGCAGTGGAGGCCGGCCGGGTCAGCATCGAGTTCGACACGCCGCTGGACAACCTGCTGGGCTTTGAGCGTGCACCGCGCAGCGACGCCGAACGCGACAAGGTCACCGCGCTGGTGGCGCGGCTGCGGGCTGGCGACGTGCTGTTCCGCATCGACTCGGCAGCCGGTTGCAGCCTGGAGAAGGTCGATCTGGTGTCGGCGCCCATCGGCCTGGGCAAAGAGCGCAGCGCTGCCGCAGTCGGTGACCATGCGGACTTGAACGGCAGCTTCGATTTCCGCTGCAAGGACGGCGCCCGTGCCGGCTTCGTCGAGATCGGACTGTTTGACGCATTCCCGGGGCTCAAGCGCATTGACCTGCAACTGGCCACGCCGCGCGGCCAGATCAAGGCTGTGCTGCGCCGGCCAGCGTCGCGCGTGGCGCTGGTGCGTTAGCCGTTCCAGGGCTTGGACCCGCATGCTGCAAATCCGCAACTTGCGATTCGCCTGGCCCGGTGCGGCCGACTGCGTCGCCATCGACACGCTGGACGTGGCTGCGGGCCGCACGCTCTTCCTGCATGGCCCCAGCGGCTGTGGCAAGAGCACCCTGCTGGGGTTGATGGCCGGCGTGTTGCAGGCGCAGCAGGGCACCGTGTCGCTGCTGGGCCAACCCTGGGCGGCGCTGCCGGCAGGCCGGCGCGACGCGCGGCGGGCCGACCACGTTGGCGTGATCTTCCAGCAGTTCAACCTGCTGCCGTACCTGACGGTGCTGGACAACGTGCTGTTGCCCTGCCGCTTTTCAGCCGCACGCGCCGCGCGTTGCCCCGGCACCCCGGCTTCAGCGGCCCAGGCCCTGTTGCAGCGCATGGGGCTGACGGCCGAGTTGTGGGGCAGGCGTGCCGACGCGCTGTCGGTGGGCCAGCAGCAACGCGTGGCGGCAGCGCGGGCGCTCCTGGGCGCGCCGGAACTCGTCATCGCCGATGAACCCACGTCGGCGCTGGACACCGCGCTGCGTGACGGCTTCATGGACTTGCTGCTGGGCGCCTGCGCCGACAACGGCAGCACGCTCGTGTTTGTGAGCCACGACGAACGCCTGGCAGCGCGGTTTGACGATCGCTTGAGCCTGCCCACACTGAACCGGGCGGCAGCGAAAGCCCCCCCGGGGGACCGGGCGGCGTGCTCGGCGACCGAGGGGCGCGAATGAATTCACTGCTGCACATCGCGCTGCGCAGCGCGCTCAACCGCCGCGGCACGCTCGCGCTGGTGATGCTGTCCATCGCGCTGGCCACCGCGCTGCTGCTGGGCCTGGAGCGGCTGCGCACCGACATCCGCAGCAGCTTCGCGCTGGCCGTCAGCGGCACCGACCTGGTCGTCGGCGCGCGCACGTCGCCGGTGCAGCTGATGCTGTACGCCGTGTTCCATGTGGGTGGCGCCACCCACAACATCCGCATGGACAGTGTGCGTGCCGTCGCCGCGCACCGCGCGGTGGCCTGGGTGGTGCCACTGTCGCTGGGCGATTCGCACCGGGGCCGGCCGGTGCTGGGCACCACGCCCGACTACTTCGAGCGCTTTGCCTATGGCGACCGCCAGCCGCTGGTGCTGGCGCAGGGGCGCGCCTTTGCAGCCACGCTGGACGGCTTGTATGAAGCCGTGGTCGGCGCCGAAGTGGCGCAGGCGCTGGGCTACACGCTGGGCCAGAAGATCACGCTGTCGCACGGCAGCGCCGACCTGCTGGCACCCGAACACGCCGACAAGCCTTTCACGGTGGTCGGCGTGCTGGCGCGCACCGGCACGCCGGTGGACCGCACGGTGCATGTCAGCCTGCAGGCCATCGAGGCCATCCACCTGGACTGGGTTGGCGGCGCGCCTCTGCCCGCGTCTGCGGGCATGAAGATCGCGCCCGAATACGCGCGCAAGTTCGATCTTGAACCCAAGCAGGTGACGGCCGCGCTGGTGGGCCTGAAGAACCGCGTCGCGGTCTTCAACGTGCAGCGTTTCGTGGCCGCCCATGAAGGCGAAGCGCTGCTGGCGGTGCTGCCCGGCGTGGCGCTGGACGAGTTGTGGTCGGTGGTGGGGCCGGGCGAGCAGGCTTTGCTGGTCATCAGCGCGCTGGTGGCCGTGGTGAGCCTGGCGTCACTGGTGGCGGTGGTGCTGGCGGGGTTGAATGAACGCCGGCGTGAACTGGCGGTGCTGCGCGCCGTCGGCGCCGGCCCGCGCCACGTGCTGTGGCTGCTGGCGGCCGAAGGGGCCATGGTGACGCTGGCCGGCGCCTTGCTGGGCGCGCTGGCGGCAGCACTCGCGGTGTGGCTGGCGGGGCCGTGGCTGCAGCAGCGTTTTGGCATCACGCTCTTGCCGGCTGCGCCCACGGCGGCGCAGTGGGCGCTTTTTGCCGCCGTGGTGCTGGCGGGTATGCTCGCCAGCCTGGTGCCGGGGTGGCGGGCGTACCGCCTGTCGCTGGCCGACGGATTGAGTCCAAGAACATGAAATTGCTGATTTCCCTGCTGGCTGCGCTGCTGGTGGTGCCTGCCGCCACCCTTGCTCAAGGCAAGGACGGTGTGCCGCTGATGAAGCCACCGCTGGCGGCCAACCCACCGGCCACCGTGCCGGTGAAACCGACGGCCCTTGCGACTCCCGCCGGCGCTGCCCGCACCATCGCCTGGGACGCGCTGGTTCCCGCCGGCTGGGATCCGTTCAAGGACTTCAAGGACTTGAACTTTCAGACGCTGGACGACGGTGACCCGCGCGCCACCGCCATGCTGAAGAAGATGCGCGACGTCTGGGACAACGCCCCCGTCAACACCGCGCTCGTGGGCCAGGTGGTGCGCATCCCCGGCTTCGTGGTGCCGCTGGAAGACACCAAGGACGGGTTGAAGGAATTCCTGCTGGTGCCCTATTTCGGCGCCTGCGTGCACAGCCCGCCGCCACCGGCCAACCAGATCGTGCATGTGCTGCCCAAGTCACCGGCCAAGGGCCTGCGGTCGATGGACGCGGTGTGGATCAGCGGCACGCTCACGACGGGGCGCACCGATTCGTACATGGGCGCGGCCAGCTACCGCATTGAAGCTACCAACGTGGCGCCGTACACCGAAGGTTCGAAGTGAATCGAAGGTTCGAAGTGAATCGAAGGTTCGACATGAAGGCTGCATCGACGTGACGGGCCGCCAGACCGGGCAGGCCGGCCGCGACCTCACCCGCACCACGCTTGCGGTGCTGTTCCTGGGCCTCTTGCTGGCCACGTCGCTGTGGGTGCTGCGGCCCTTCCTGGGCCCCACCGTTTGGGCGACGATGGTGGTGGTGGCCACCTGGCCGATGATGCTGCGCCTGCAAAGGCTGCTGTGGGGTCGGCGGTCGCTGGCGGTGGCGGTGATGACGATCCTGCTGCTGCTGCTGTTTGTGGTGCCGCTGGTGCTGGCCATCGTCACCATCGTCAGCAATGCAGACCGCCTGGTGGACTGGGCGCAGATCGCCGCGACCTACACACTGCCCGACCAACCGCCGCCCTGGTTGGGCCGGTTGCCGGTGGTCGGTGGCATGGCAGAAAAGGCCTGGCAGCAGGCGGCCGAACTGGGCCTGCGAGACTTGCTGCCGCGCCTGTCGCCGTATGCGGGCGACCTGACCAAATGGTTCGTTGGGCAAGTGGGCAGCATCGGCTTGTTGTTGCTGCAGTTCTTGCTGACGGTGGTGATTGCGGCTGTCATGTACAGCAACGGCGAAGCAGCCGCTGCGCTGGTGCGCCGCTTTGCACAGCGGCTGGCGGGCGCCCGGGGTGCCGACGTCGTCACGCTGGCGGGTGGCGCCATCCGCGGTGTGGCACTGGGCGTGGGCGTGACGGCCTTCGTGCATGCGCTGCTGGGCGGCCTGGGCGTGGCGCTGGCGGGGGTGCCTTTTGCAACGCTGCTGACGGCGCTGATGTTCATGCTGTGCATTGCCCAGGTGGGGCCGATGCCCGTGCTGCTGGGCGCCGCCGGCTGGGCCTTCTACGACGGCCACACGGGCTGGGCCATTTTTCTGGTGGTGTGGGCGCTGGTGGTGGGCACGCTGGACAACTTTCTGCGCCCCTGGCTGATCAAGCTGGGCGCAGACCTGCCGCTGTTGCTGATTTTTGCCGGCGTCATTGGCGGCCTCTTCGCCTTCGGCCTGGTGGGCATCTTTGTCGGCCCGCTGATGCTGGCGGTGGGCTACACGCTGCTGGAAGCGTGGATGGACGATGAGGCAGCGGTGGACCCGGATCATCGCGATTGAGGGTCGAGACTGCTGGCCGAGATTGATTGCCGAGATTGATCGCCGCGAATGATTGGCCGCGACCCTGGCTACTTGCCGATGGCAGGGCAGCGTCCACCTGCCGCGCCAGCAAGGTCGCCCGCATCCTCGATCACTGCGGCGCGCAGGGGC
>JANMKK010000335.1:0-13235 GCA_031372005.1 Rubrivivax sp. | reverse complement strand
GCTGCTGCAACCACGACAGCCAGGGCTGCCCACGGTGCGCCACTGATGCGCGTGAATTCGCCGGCCAGCAACAGCACCACACCCAGCGCCGCAGCCGCCACACCGAGCACCTGGCGCAACGCCAGGCGGTCCCGCCAAAGCGCATAGCCCCAGAGCGCGGCAAAGATCGGCATCGTGTAGCCGAGGATCGCCGACCGGCCCGAGCTGAGCTGCGACACGCCGATGATGACGATGACGTGCCAGACCACCATGTTCAGCAGCGTCAACAGCGCCAGTTCCGGCCAGTGGCGGCGCGGCACGGCAAAGGGCACTTTCAACCACAGCAGCGCGGCGCCCAACACTGGCAATCCCAGCAACATCGACAGCGCCCGAAAGGCCAGTGGCGGGTAGGCCATGGGCGCGCCGGGCAAGCCGCTGACGCCCACCTTCATGACCGGCCAGTTCAGCCCCCACACCAGGGTCAGCAGCACCAGCACCCAGAGTTGGCGCGCGGTCGGCCTCATGGCCTCATGGCCTCATGGCCTCATGGCTCGCGCGTGCCGATGAAGCGCTTGCGGCGGAACAGCAGCCACAGCCCCGCCACCACGGCCCCCATCATCCCGAGCGCAATCCAGACACCCGTGCTTTGGTGGATGAGCGGCAAGGCGTCGAAGTTCATGCCGAAGAAACCCGTGATCAGGTTCAGCGGCAGGAAGATGGCCGTTAGCACGGTCAGCGTGCGCATGATGTCGTTGGTGCGGTGGCCCAGTGCCGAGAAGTGCATCTGCACGGCCGTCTCTGCGCTTTGCTCAAGCCGTCGCACATGGGTCAGCACACGCTCGATGTGTTCAAGCACGTCTCGCGAACGCACGCGCAGCAGTTCGCGGTCACGCTGCGCCTGGGTGTTGGCCTCAGTCGGCCATTCATCCAGCGCGTCGATCCATTCCTGCACGGCAGCGCGCTGGTCTTCGCAGGTGTCTTCCAGCATGTGCAGCGAATTGCGCGATTCCAGCAGCATGGGCCAGTCATCGAAGCGGCTGCGCGGGTCCAGCAGTTCTTGCTGCAGATGAACGAGCTGTTTGGTGAGCAGGCGCCGCAGGTCCAGGTAGCTGTCCACCATGTGGTTGATCATGCGCAGCATCAGGTCGGCCGGGCTGGCCGGCATGCGCGCAGCGCCGCGCGTTTCTGCCGATGTGGACTGGGTCAGCAGGCGCTGGGCGAAGTAGTCGCGCACGGCACAGTCGGGGGGATGCACGGTGATCAGAACGCGGTCGAAGACGGCGAAGCCCACGGGGCTGGTGTCGATAGTCAGCAGCGCCTGCTGCGCGCTAGCTGGCGCTGCACGGTACGTGCCGTTGGCTTCATCGACCAGGGGGGCTTCGTTGCCAGCGCCCGCTGCCAGGCGGCGGAAGACCATCAGGTCATACCAGGACGTGTAGTCGAAGTGGCTGGGCAACTGGTTGTTGAGCAGGTCGGAGACGTGCAGATCCACAAGCTGCCCACCCGTCCAGCGCTGCAGCAGCTGCTGCAGTTCCGCCGCGCCCACTTCGAATTCCTGCCGCGCGCTGCCCACCCACAGAAAGCCGGTGGGCGGCAGCGCTTGCGGCATCGCCGGCAGTTCGACGAAGTGCTCGCCGTTGATGTGGAAGTAGCGCATGGGCTTGATGGGCAGACCGGGTCGCAACCGCCTGCTCAGCGGGCGCGCAGCAAGCGCGCTGCGTCAAGCGCAAAGTAGCTCAGCACGCCGTCGGCGCCCGCGCGCTTGAACGCCAGGAGCGACTCCATCATCACCGCGTCATGGTCGAGCCAGCCGTTGGCGGCCGCAGCCTTGAGCATTGCGTATTCGCCGCTGACCTGGTAGACGAAGGTCGGCATGCGGAAAGCGTCCTTCACGCGGCGCACGATGTCCAGGTACGGCATGCCGGGCTTGACCATCACCATGTCGGCACCTTCGGCAATGTCCAGCGCCACTTCGCGCAGCGCTTCGTCGCTGTTGCCGGGGTCCATCTGGTAGGCCTTCTTGTCGCTCTTGCCCAGGTTGCCCTTGCTGCCCACCGCGTCGCGAAAAGGGCCGTAGAAGGCGCTGGCGTACTTGGCGCTGTAGGCCATGATGCGGGTGTGGATCGCGCCGCTGGATTCAAGTTGGTCTCGAATCGCGCCAATCCTGCCGTCCATCATGTCGCTGGGTGCGACGATGTCCACGCCAGCTTGCGCATGCAGCAGCGCCTGCTGCTTCAGCACCGCCACAGTCACGTCGTTCAGGATGTAGCCCGTGTCGTCCAGCAGCCCGTCCTGGCCGTGGCTGGTGTAAGGGTCCAGCGCCACATCGGTCAGCAAACCCAGTTCGGGAAAGCGCTGCTTCAGCGCACGCACCGCACGCGGCACCAGGCCGTCCGGGTTGGTGGCTTCCTGGCCGTCGGGCGTCTTGAGCGCGGGGTCGATCACCGGGAAGAGTGCCATCACCGGCACGCCCAGTTGCAGGCATTCTTCAGCCACCGCATACAGCCCGTCGAGGCTGCGGCGCTGCACGCCGGGCATGCTGGTCACGTCCTGCGTCAGGCCCTGCCCGTCCAGCAAGAACACCGGCAGGATCAGGTCCTCTGGCGCCAGCCGGTGTTCACGCACCAGCGCGCGGGTGAAGGCGTCGCGGCGCAGGCGGCGGGGGCGGCTGATGGGGAACGGCGGGGGGACCGGCGGGGGGTTGGGGACGTTGGACAAGAAGGGCTCCAAATTGCCGGCCCGGGCGGCCCCGCTATGCGGTGAAACCTGCGTGGCGCGGCGTTTTTTGATCTGCTAAAGTTGTTGGTGAATGATAGCCGCGAGGCCGTTGTTCCCTGCTTTTCCTCCCTGAGCAGGTGCCTTAGCGTGATGACAGCGATAAGGCTTACCAGCCCCGGCTTTGGCCGGGGCTCTTTTTTTTCTCCCCGGCTTTGGCCGGGGCTTTGCCCGCCCGGCTTTGGCCGGGGCTCTTTTTGGCCGGGAGCCTTTGGCTGCGGCGCATTTTGTGGCGCCGATAATGCCGGGCATGAGCAGCGGATACCTCTGGGTCAAGGCCTTCCACATCGTCTTCGTCACCAGCTGGTTTGCGGGCCTGTTCTACCTGCCGCGGCTCTTCGTCAACCTGGCGATGGTGCCTTCCGGCAGCCACGCCGAACGCGAACGGCTGCTGCTGATGGCGCGCAAGCTGTATCGCTTTTCAGGCGGGCTCATGGTGGCGGCGCTGGTCTTTGGCTTCTGGCTCTGGTTGGGCTACGGCGTGGGCAAGGGCCAAGGTTGGATGCATGCCAAGCTGCTGCTGGTGGTGGGCGTCATCGGCTACCACCATGTCTGCCGCACGCTGCTGCGCAGTTTTGAGCAGATGGTCAACAAGCGCAGCCACCGCTGGTTCCGCGTCTTCAACGAAGTCTCGGTCCTGTTGTTCGCTGCCATCGTCGTGCTGGTGGTCGTCAAGCCCTTCTGACCCGGCATGAACGGCGCCCGGCACCGCAGTTCCGCCACCTGGTTGGCGCTGGTGTATGCGGCGCTGGTGCTGTACGCGAGCCTGTACCCTTTTGAAGGCTGGCGCTGGCCGCCCGGGCAGACGCTGTCCGCACTGGCGTGGTTGCCCAGCGCGCTGCACCAGTCGTCCTTTGACGTGTGGTCCAACCTCTTCGGCTACTTGCCATTGGGTGGCCTCTTTGCGGTGGCGGCGCAGCGCAGCGGGTGGCGCGCAGGGCCCGCCGTCGCGCTGTCGCTGGTGCTGGCAGCGGCACTGTCATACGGTTGCGAAGAGCTGCAGCACTTCGTGCCCGGCCGCGTCCCGGCGCGTGAGGACTTTGCGATGAACGTGGCCGGCGCGCTGGCAGGCGGGCTGCTGGCGTTGGCCGTGCACGCCGCGGGCTGGGTGGACCGCTGGAACGCGCTGCGCACGCGCTGGTTTTCGGGCGACGCAGCCTTTGCGCTGGCGCTGCTGGTGCTGTGGCCCGTGGGCCTGCTGTTCCCGGCCCCCGTGCCCCTGGGTCTGGGCCAGGTGGGTGAACGCCTGCGCGAATGGCTGATGCTGCTGGTGCAGGGCGTGCCCTGGGCCGCCCCCGCGCTGCAGCTGCTGGCCGCGCCGGCAGTGGCCGCCGCGCCGCTGCGGCCGATCACGGAAACCGCCATCGTCGCGCTGGGTCTTCTGGCGCCCTGCCTGGTGGCCTTTTCTGTCGTCGCACCGGGCTGGCGGCGGGCCGTGATGGCGCTGGGCGCACTGGGGTTTGCCTTTGCGGGAATGACGCTGTCCACGCTGCTGAACTTTGGCCCCGAACACGCCGGCAGCTGGATGGGCGCGCGCACGGTGCCGGGCCTGGTCGTGGGCAGCGCGCTTGCGCTGCTCTGCACGCCGCTGCCGCGCCGTCTGGTGGCGGGCGTGGGCCTGATGGCCTTGACAGCCCTGGTCGCCATCGTGGCGCAGGCGCCCGACGACCCGTACTTTGCGCAGAGCCTGAAGGCCTGGGAACAGGGGCGCTTTGTGCGCTTCCACGGCCTGGCGCAGTGGATAGGCTGGTTGTGGCCGTATGCAGCCATCGGGTGGATGCTGTCGCGGCTGTCCACTGCGGCGGGCCGGCGCTGAGTTGTTGAACACAGCTGGCTGCCGCTAGGGTCTTCCCTACAATCCCACGGATGAGCTACTACAAGCACCACATCTTCTTCTGCCTCAATGAACGCAAGGGCGGCGAAGCCTGCTGCGCCCACCAGGGCGCGCAGGCCGGATTCGACCATTGCAAGTCACGCGTCAAGTCCGAAGGCCTGGCCGGCCCCGGTGGTGTCCGCGTCAACAAGGCCGGCTGTCTGGACCGCTGCGCCGGCGGGCCGGTGGCGGTGGTCTATCCCGAAGAGACCTGGTACACCTTTGTCGACAAGCACGACATCGACGAGATCGTGGACAGCCACCTGAAACGTGGCCAGCCCGTGCAGCGTTTGCTGCTGGCACCCGAAGTGGGCCGCTGAGTGCGCCAAAGACCAGGCCGATGAATTCCTCCACGCAGCGCAGCAGCATCGCCGGCCCGGCAGGGGCCATCGAATGTGCGATCGACAAGCCTGCCGACGGCACAGCGCGTGGTTTGGCCGTGCTGTGCCACCCGCACCCGCTGCACGGCGGCACGATGGACAACAAGGTCGTGCAGACCCTGGCGCGCGCCTTTGTGCAACTGGGCTACACAGCGGTGCGTTTCAACTTTCGCGGCATCGGCGCTTCGCAGGGTGCATGGGACGAAGGCCGCGGTGAGGTCGACGATGCGCTGGCCGTCGTTTCTGCTCACAGGGCAGCCGCGCAGTCGCTGGTCCTCGCCGGTTTTTCTTTCGGCGGCGCCATGGCGTCACAGGCCGCTGCGCGTTTGGCGGCGGCGGGTGCAGCGGCAGAACGCATCGTGCTCGTCGGCCCGGCGGTGAAGTCCTTTGAAGTCGCCCCCGTGCCCGCCGACACCCTCGTCATCCACGGCGAGAAAGACGATGTCGTGCTGCTGTCGGATGTCTTCGACTGGGCGCGCCCCCAAGCCTTGCCGGTGACGGTGCTGCCAGGCGCCGGCCACTTCTTCCACGGGCAGTTGCCCGTTCTCAGACAGATCGTTGTCGCGGCGTGGGCTTCACGCAGCGGCACTTGAATTTCCCACCCCTATGAAATCGACTCTTGCCTTTCTGCTGGGCTTTATTTTTGCCGCCTTCACCGCAGCCGCCATCGCCCAGACCCCGCAGCCGCCAGAGATTGCGGCGCGCCAGTACGTCCTGATCGACCTGGCCAGCAACCAGGTGCTGGCCGAGCGCGATGCCGACGCGCAGGCCGACCCGGCTTCACTGACCAAGCTGATGACGGCCTACCTCGTCTTCAACGCCGTGCGCGACAAGAAGCTGGCGCTCACGCAGACGCTGCCAGTGTCCAAGCGTGCGTGGGACGAACGCAAGGGCGGCGGCTCACTGATGTTCATCGACACCTTGATGACGCCCACGGTGGCTGAACTGCTGCGCGGCCTGATCGTGCAAAGCGGCAACGACGCCGCCATCGCCTTGGCCGAGGGTGTCGGTGGCACGGTGGAACTCTTCGTCGCGCAAATGAACCGGCAAGCCGCAGCCTGGGGCCTGAAGAATACGCAGTTCAAGAACGTGGCGGGCCTGAGCGAAGCGGGCCATTACAGCAGCGCGCGCGACGTGGCCACCGTCGCCGCGCACATCGTCACCGACCACCCCGATTTCTACCCGCTGTACTCGATGCGCCAGTACACCTTCAACAACATCAAGCAGGACAACCGCAACATGCTGCTGGGCCGCGACCCCACGGTGGATGGCATGAAGACCGGCTACACAGAAGCTGCCGGATATTGCCTGGTGGCCAGTGCCGTGCGCGACACGCCCGCCGGCAAGCGCCGTCTGCTCAGCGTGGTCATGGGCACGGCCAGCCGCGAAGCGCGCGCGGCTGAGAGCCAGAAGCTGCTCAATTGGGGCTGGCAGGCTTGGGACGCGGTGCGTCTTTTCGATGCGGGCAAGCCGCTGGCCACCGTGCCGGTGTGGAAGGGCGACAAGGCTGAAGCCAAACTCGGCGCGCCGGGCGGGCTGGTCGTCACGGTGCCCAAGGGCGAAGGCGACAAGATCAAGACCACCCTGGAACGCACCGACCCGCTGCTGGCGCCGCTGACGCAGGGCCAGTCAGTGGGCACGATCAAGATCATGACGGCCGGCGGCAGCACGATCACGACGCGGCCGCTGGTGGTGCTGGAGCCCGTGGGCCTGGCCGGCTTCTTCGGCCGCGCTTGGGATGCCGTGCGGCTGTGGATCAAGTGACCGGCAGCTCGGTGCAACAAGGTGGCCTGATGTAACCCAGAGTAACCCAGGCGGCGGTCTAGGGATTGCCGCGGGGCGCGCCAAGGCGAATGCTGCGCCTCCCATGCATGGCTTCCCGCTCCTTCGATGATCTCTGCCGGCCACAAGGCCGCGCCTGAAGCTGCAGCGAATTCTCTGCTGCTGGGCCACAGCCGCCCCATGGTGGCGCTGCGCGAACAGCTTGACCGCATCGCCCGCAGCAGCGCCACGGTGCTGATCACCGGGGACACCGGCACCGGCAAGGACATGGTGGCGCGTTACCTGCACGCCAAGAGCCCGCGCCACGCCCACCCGCTGATCGCGCTGAACTGCGCCGCGCTGCCTGAAGCGCTGATCGAAAGCGAACTCTTCGGCCACGCCCGCGGCGCCTTCACCGGCGCGCACGCGGCCTACCCCGGCAAGATCCGCCTGGCCGCCGGCGGCACGCTGTTCCTGGACGAGATCGGCGACATGGCGCCGCAAGCCCAGGCGCGCTTGCTGCGCTTTCTGGAAACCGGTGAGGTTTTCAGCGTCGGCGGCCTGCGCACTGATCGCGTCGACGTGCGCGTGGTCGCCGCCACCCACCAGGACTTGCAGGAACGCGTGCGCCAGGGCCTCTTCCGCAAGGACGTGTTCTACCGCCTCAACATCGCGCGCGTCGAACTGCTGCCGCTGTGCGAAAGGCGCGGCGACCTGGACGAACTCATCACCCACTTCCTGGCCGAGGTGCAAGTGCGCCACGACCTGCAGGTCAGCGGCATCAGCGATTCCGCGCGCCGGCTGCTAGGCCGCTATGACTGGCCGGGCAACGTGCGCGAACTGAAGAACGTGCTGGAGTCAGCCGCACTGCAGGCCGACGGCGGCGCACTCGACTGCCGCCACCTGCCCGTCTATGTGACAGCGCACACCCCGCCGCCGGCGCCGCTGGATGAACGTGCGCTGCTGCTGGCGGCACTGGACCAGACGCACTGGAACAAGTCCGCCGCGGCTGAGCAGCTGCACTGGTCGCGCATGACGCTGTACCGCAAGCTCAGCAAGTACGACCTTCACGCGCCGCCTGGCACGGTGTGACTGAAGTCCCGATTGGACTTCATCGCGCGCCTCGCCTGCGGGCTCTACCAGCTTCCCGATGCCGCGCTCGGTGTCCAGCAGTCCCTGGCCGAAGCGGCCCAGGCAGTACCCAAGGGCATCATCTGCCCTGGCCTCGGCCCACCTCACACCCTATGACCAACGACCCGCTCACCGAGAGGCATGCCCAGGGCACCTCCCACAACGGATTCTTGGTGCCAGTTCAGTGCTCAGGATCGCTTCAATGGCGTAGACTGCACAGAATTCTGTCACCTTCTCCTCAAGGAGCCAGCCATGGCCTTTTCAGCCAGCGATGTGGTGCCCTTCACCCAGGCACGTGCCAACTTGTCAGAGCTGGCAGACCAAGCCAAGGCCGGCGCCGAGAAGATCATCACCAAGAACGGTGAGAGCTACGTCGCGTTGATCGACGCTGATCGGCTCGACTATTACCACCGGCTTGAGCGCGAGCGCATCCACCTGCTGCTCATCGACGACGCCAAGCGCGGTCTGGCCGACATCGAGGCCGGCCGAACCTACGAGGCTGACGGCGCCATCGACCAGATTCAGCGGCGCCGCAAGTCTGCAGCGAAGGTTTCCAGCACAGCCCAAGTCGCCAAGAAGCGTGGCTGACAAGCTGTACCGGGTCGAGCTGACCGCAAGCTTCCTTGAGCGTCTCGACGCCATCGAGGCGTTCTTGGTAGAGGCCGACGCCGGCTTTGCCTTTGACGCCTTGGTGGCCGAGTTGCGCGCGACGGTCATTCCGAACCTGCGCCGCTTTCCGCGCATCGGCCGGCGCTACCTTGCGAACCCACCACAGTCAGCGGAAGCCCTGGCACAGCTCGCCGCGTTGCCGGCCGGCGCACCGGATGCGCTTCGCGAATACCTGCACGGCGACTATTTGATGCTCTACGCAGCCGTGGAAACCCAAGCATCGGTCTACCTGCTGTCGATCCGGCACCACCGCCAACTCTCGTTTGACTTCGCGCGCCTTTGGCCAAATGCCTGAGCTTCGCCCCTCTTTCGGTAACACCAAATAAAAATCGTTGACCACCTCCAGCAAGCTTTCAAAGACGGCCGCATTCAACTGATCACCACCGGCAAGACCGAGAAGGTTCGCTACTAGCCCATTGGAGACCGCTGTCATGGCAGACATCCAATCCTTTCACGCCCAACTCGAAGCAGGCGTTGTAGTTCCAGAAGTCGTCGCACACGAGCTTGCCGTGCCAGCTGTTTATGCCGGCATTGGCCTTCAGACTGAGGAAGAGCGCTGAAGTTGAAGCCTGCGCACGGGAGGGATTCCCGCGCGCACTGTCACAGGCAGCGTCACACGCTGCACCCTCGCTGCAAGGCGTGCCTCGCAAGCCCTGTCACAGCGGCTGTCACAGGCACTGTCGCAACGCTGCGGGCAAGCCTCAAGCCAAAAGACAAAACACAAGCCTGACAAGCACTTGGTGTGGGCTGCGGCCTAACCAGACAACAGGCACGGCGATTGCACGGGAAGGCTCAGCACGCCACCCGCACCGCATGGACCCGTCCACCCCCGACCCCTCCCCGGCTCAAGCCTGTGCCCAGGAACGCCGCTACGCCAACCACTTGCGCATCGGCTTCAACCGGCTGGAATTTCTGCTCGACTTTGCGCAGGTTCATGACGGCAGCGCCGAGTTCGTGCATGCGCAGCTGGTGGCCGCGCCCGCGCATGTGAAGCAGTTTGCAGAACTGATGCAAGGTTGCGTGCGCGACTACGAAGCGCGCTACGGCGCGATCCCGCTCGACCACGGGCATTGATGTGGCCGGCTTCCGCAGCGTCTCCGCCACCGGCCGCAGCATCCGCCGCCTGCTGGAGCTGCGCTATCGCGACGACGAACCCATCACCGGCACGCCCACCAGCGTGGCCATCGTGCGCACCGAAGATTTCGACCCCACGAACCTGGCCTTGCTGGTTGCACGGCCCGCGCTGACGATCTTTCTCTACCGCGTGGACTTCAACAAGACGATGCGCGCAGCCTGGTCTGGCGTGGGCTTGAACGACGGCCGTTCGCACCTGGCGCTGGACCTGCACTTCCTGCTGACGGCCTGGGCCGACAACGCAGAAAACGAACACCTGATCATGGGCCGCACCCTGCAGGCCATCGAGGACACGCCCATCCTCGCCGGCCCGCTCTTGATGCAGGCGGCAGACTGGGCGCCCAACGAATCGCTGCAGCTGGTGCTGGAAGACATCGACACCGAAGCGCTGATGCGCATCTTCGATTCACTGCCGGTGGACTACCGCCTGTCGGTGCCTTATGTGGCACGGGTGACGCGCATCGACGGTTCGCGCGTGCCGGCCAGTCAGCGCGACCCCGACGTGGTGACTGCGGTCATCGGAGCGCGGCCGGCATGAACCTGCTGCTGTCGGAAGGCTTCAGCGAAAGCCTGCAGAGCCTCGCACTGGGCATCGAACCCATCGACGCAGCGCGGGAACAGCCGATGCTGTCGCCGGTGATGCTGACGCACGACGACGCCCCGCACTTTCCAAATTCGGGCAATCCGCGCCAAGCCTTCCAGCGCCACGACTCCAACCGCCACGTGTTGCGCTACGACGCGTACTACGCGGCACAGCCGCGCAGCGTCACCTTTCGCATGTTCGACCAGTCCGAAGCGCTGTACGCCCCCGATGCAGACCGCCGCCGCTTCGTGCCGCGTCGGTTGCAAATCTTGCTGCCCAGCCTGGCGAATGCCGCAGCCGCTGCAGCCACACCTTCGCGGGGCTGCAGGCCACTGCTCTTCCCTGCTGCGGCCTATCCCGTCAGCCAGATGGTCACCGGCCTGCGCGCTCACGCGATGCGCGCCGCGTCAGGCCCGCGCCCCGAACGCCCTGCACGCTGGGCGCGCGTGCTGGCCACCGTGCCGGCGGCGCAGCCGGTGCTGGCGCTGTCCACCGTGGTCGGCCGTGCGATGGTCGATGAGCGGGGCGAATTCCTGTTGCTCATCCGCCACCACCCTTCTGCGTTAGGCATCGGATCGGTGCTGCAGGTACGGCTGCGTGTGTTTGCACCTGCAGAGGCCGCCCCGGCGAACGTGTCGCTCCCCGGCATCGACCCGCTGTGGGACCTGCCCATCGAAACCCCCGTCAGCCTGGCCGACAGCGACGCCGTGCTGCGCGGCGAAACGCTGCCGGCCGGCCTTGTAGCTGTCAACGACCGTGTCATCGACCTCCCGCTCGGCCGTCTCTTGCGCGGCCAACCCCCGCTGTTGATCTAGTTGCCCGAGACCCGAAAGGAAGCCCCATGCCCGAATACCTTGCCCCCGGCGTTTACGTCGAAGAAGTCAGCTTCCGCGCCAAGAGCCTGGAGGGCGTGCCCACCAGCACCACCGGCATGACGGGCCTCACGCGCTACGGCCCGGTCTGGTACCGCCTGGGCCCCAGCAGCAACGAACCGCGCCTGATCACGAGCTTCACCGAATTCGAGCGCGTCTATGGCGGCCTGGAGCCGACGCTGCCCGACGGTGAAGAACGCGTGAACTACCTGGCGCATGCCGCACGCGCCTTCTTCATGAACGGCGGCCGGCGGCTGTACGTGTCGCGCGTCTTCGTGCAGAACACCCCCGCCACCGACTTCGATGGCTGCGCCCGCCGCGCGGTGGCCCTTGGCGGCGGCGGCGGCGCCACCTGGCGCGCCCGCTGGCCGGGTGAGATGGGCGAAGTGCATGTGCGCGCCGACGTGTTGCGGTCCAAGAACCTGGCTTTCGACAGTGGTGGCGGCGTGGGGCCCGTTCTCATGCAGGTCAAGCGCGCCAAGGCCGGCGCGGTGGTCGAGATCATTCCCGGCGGCGGCGCCATCCCGCTGGGCAACGCGCCGGTGAGCCTGGCGCAGCTGGCTGTCGTGCAGGTGGACGCGGCCGGTCTGCAGACCTTCATCCGCAACGCCGCCACGGTGGTGCCCGCCGCCACCGACCTGATCCAGTTGCTGGAGCTGCGTGTCACCGTCAGCGTGGACGCCGAGCGCGTGGACGTGTACGACGAATTGGCCACCCACCCCGACCAGAAGCGCTACATCGGCAAGATCCTGCAGCGCGACGACCCCGAAGACGAAAACGCGGTTGTCTGGCTCGACTGGGACCCCGCGCCCCCGGCCGACCCCGAGCCGCTGTTCCTGCCCGCTCGCCTGATGGCCGCCCTGCAAGGCAACCTGAGCCCGCGCCTGGCCACCGGTGACGACGGCACGATGGCCACCGACGGCGACTTTGCCGGCCGCGACGCCGACCCCGACGACGCCACCATGCCCGCCACCGGCCTGGCCGCACTGGGCGACATCGAAGACATCGCCATCGTCGCCCTGCCCGACAGCGGCGACATGGTCGACGTCGACACCTCCTTCGCCACCGCCAGCGCCTTGGTGGCGCACGCAGAGCGCCTGCGCTACCGGATCGCGGTGGTCGATGCGCCCAAGCAGTCGTCGATGAACGAGATCCGCAATTTCCGCGGCCGTTTCGACAGCAAGTACGCGGCGATGTACCACCCGTGGATCGAGATCCTCGACCCCACCGAGCGGGCCAGCCAGGGCGCGCCGCAGCGCCGCCTGATGCTGCCGCCCAGCGGCTTCGTGACGGGCATTTACGCCCGCAGCGACATCGAACGCGGCGTGCACAAGGCGCCGGCAAATGAAGTGGTGCGTGGCCTGACGCGCTTCGAGCTGAACATCAACAAGGGCCGCAACGACGTGCTCAACCCCGAGGGCGTGAACTGCCTGCGCTTCTTCGAAGGCCGCGGCAACCGCGTCTGGGGCGCACGCACGATGAGTTCAGACCCCGAGTGGAAATACGTCAACGTGCGGCGGCTCTTCATCTACATGGAGCACACGCTGGACAAGGGTTCGCAGTGGGCCGTCTTCGAGCCCAACAACGAGCGGCTGTGGGCCAACGTGCGGCGCATGGTGGAAGACTTTCTGCTGGTGTTGTGGCGCGACGGCGCGCTGCTGGGCGACAAGCCTGAACAAGCCTACTTCGTGCGCTGCGACCGCACGACGATGACGCAGAACGACCTCGACAACGGCCGAATGATCTGCCTCGTGGGCGTGGCCCCGGTGAAGCCGGCCGAGTTCGTCATCTTCCGCGTCGGCCAGTGGACAGCGGACGCGAAGAGCTGATTTCGCAACAACTCGCCGCAACACCACGCACCCCAAGGAGCAACCCACCATGGCCACCTTCAGAGACAACCCCTACGGCGCCTTCAACTACCTGGTTTCACTGGGGGTGGGCGACGAATCCACGGTCGTTGCCGGCTTCTCGGACGTCAGCGGCCTGGGCACCGAGATCAGCTATTCCGAATACCGCAGCGGCAATGAAAAGTTCAACACCGTGCGCAAGGTCGCCAACACCTTCAAGAACGACGACAT
>JANMKK010000313.1:0-2140 GCA_031372005.1 Rubrivivax sp. | reverse complement strand
GTCTTGTTATGCGTACAGCGGGTTGATCTTGTCGGCGTTGATGCCGTACTTCTTGATCGCCTCAAGCACCTTGGCAGCCGGCAGTGTGCCTTCGTCGGCCAGCGTCTTCAGCGCCGCCACCACGATGTAGTGGCGGTTGATCTCGAAGTGTTCCCGCAGCTTGCTGCGGAAGTCGCTGCGGCCGAAGCCGTCGGTGCCCAACACTTTGAACGTTCGGCTGACGCCCTTGTCGCGCGGCATGAAGGCGCGGATCTGGTCCGCGTAGTTCTTCATGTAGTCGGTGGACGCAATCACCGGGCCGGCATGCGCACTGAGTTGCTGCGCCACGAAAGGCACCCGCTGGGCTTCGGTCGGGTGCAGCAGGTTCCAGCGCTCGCAATCCTGGCCGTCGCGTGCCAGTTCGTTGAAGCTGGGGCAGCTCCAGACGTTGGCTGCCACGCCCCATTCGGCCTCCAGGAGCTTCTTTGCCTCCATGCTTTCACGCAGGATGGTGCCACTGCCCAGCAGGTTGACGCGTGGTGTTTTCTTGGCGCCTTCCTGCAGCAGGTACATGCCCTTCAGGATCTGCTCTTCGGTGCCTGCTTTCAGGCCCGGCATCGGGTAGTTTTCGTTCAGCAGCGTCAGGTAGTAGTACACGTTGTCCTGCGCTTCCACCATGCGTTTCAAGCCGTGGTGCAGGATCACGCCCACCTCGTGCGCGAAGGTCGGGTCGTAGCTGATGCAATTGGGAATGGTGCCGGCCAGGATGTGGCTGTGGCCGTCTTCGTGCTGCAGGCCTTCGCCGTTGAGCGTGGTGCGGCCGCTGGTGCCGCCCAGCAGAAAGCCGCGCGCCTGCATGTCGCCGGCAGCCCAGGCCAGGTCGCCGATGCGCTGAAAGCCGAACATCGAGTAGTAGATGTAGAACGGCACCATGATGCGGTTGTTCGTCGAATAAGACGTCGCGGCCGCGATCCAGCTGGCCATGCCACCGGCCTCGTTGATGCCTTCTTGCAGGATCTGGCCGTTGACCATTTCCTTGTAGTACATGACCTGGTCTTTATCGACCGGCGTGTACTTCTGGCCTTCGGGGTTGTAGATGCCGATCTGGCGGAAGAGGCCCTCCATGCCGAAGGTGCGCGCTTCGTCCACCAGGATGGGCACCACCCGCGGGCCGAGTGCCTGGTCTCTCAACAGCTGCGTCAGGAAGCGCACGTAGGCCTGCGTGGTGCTGATCTCGCGGCCTTCAGCGGTGGGCTCCAGCACGGCTTTGAAGGTCTCGATGGGCGGAATCGTGAAGCTCTCGTCGGCCTTGACGCGGCGCTTGGGCAAGTAGCCGCCCAGGGCCTTGCGGCGCTCATGCAGGTATTTCATTTCCGGCGTGTCGTCGGCCGGCTTGTAGAAGGGGATGTTCGGCAGGTCGGCGTCGCTGATGGGGATGTTGAAACGGTCGCGCATGAAGCGCACGTCGTCGTCAGTCAGCTTCTTGGCCTGGTGGGCGGTGTTCTTGCCTTCACCGGCGCTGCCCATGCCCCAGCCCTTGACGGTCTTGACGAGCAGCACGGTCGGCTGGCCCTTGCTGTTGTTGGCCTTGTGGAAGGCCGCATACACCTTCTGCGCGTCGTGCCCGCCACGGCGCAGGTTCCAGATGTCCTTGTCGGACATCTTCGCCACCATCTC
Source organism: Rubrivivax sp. (assembly GCA_031372005.1). Lineage (GTDB taxonomy): Bacteria > Pseudomonadota > Gammaproteobacteria > Burkholderiales > Burkholderiaceae_C > Rubrivivax. The sequence goes on along the minus strand of JANMKK010000313.1, from coordinate 484 downwards.
CAGTGTCTCTGGCGAACGGCCGAAGAAGTTCTTGCGCACGAAGGCACCGTCATTGGCCTTGAAGGCCTGGTAGTCGCCGTCCAGCGTGTCCATCATCAGCTTGCGCAGGGCACCGTCCTTGTCGCGCGCCAAGAGACCGTCCCATTCCTTGCCCCAGATCAGTTTGATCACGTCCCAGCCGGCGCCGCGGAACTCGCCTTCCAGTTCCTGAATGATCTTGCCGTTGCCGCGGACAGGACCATCCAATCGTTGCAGGTTGCAGTTGACGACAAACACCAGGTTGTCCAGCTTTTCGCGCGCCGCCAGACCGATGGCGCCCAGGCTTTCGGGCTCGTCCATCTCACCGTCGCCGCAGAAGACCCAGACCTTGCGGTTCGCGGTATCGGCGATGCCGCGCGCATGCAGGTACTTGAGGAAGCGTGCCTGGTAGATCGCCATCAGCGGGCTACGACAAGCTGATGTAATTACCGATTGGCCAAATTGC
>JANMKK010000294.1:0-3698 GCA_031372005.1 Rubrivivax sp. | reverse complement strand
ATCTTCTTCACGCTGTTTGCCTTTGCGCTGAACAACCAGCAGACGGCCAGCGTGCGCTGGTTCTTTGGCGTGCAGTGGCAGGCGCCGATGGTCATCATCGTGCTGGCCGCCTTTGCCGCCGGCTGCGCGGTGGGTGTGCTGGCCATGCTGCCCGAACTGTGGCGGCGTTGGCGCCTCACCCGGCGCTTGGCTCCCGTGGCAGCGGCCGCGCCGACGACGCCGCCGCCCACGTCCGTGCTGGTTTCAGAATTCAGCACAGAACATCCACCTCGCGTCGGTCCATGAAAAAAGCCCTGCATGGAATTTGACCTGCAATGGCTGCTGATCGGCCTGCCCGTGGTGTTTGCGCTGGGCTGGATGGCGTCCAGGCTGGATTTGCGCCAGCTCAAGCGTGAACGCGACGACTCGCCGCGCGCCTACTTCAAGGGCCTGAACCTGCTGCTGAATGAACAGCAGGACGAAGCCATCGACGCCTTCATCCGCGCGGTGCAGGACGACCCCGACACCACCGAACTGCACTTTGCGCTTGGAAACCTGTTCCGCCGCCGCGGCGAATTCGAGCGCGCCGTGCGCGTGCACCAGCACCTGTTGCAACGCGCAGATCTCAAGGCCGGCGAGCGCAACCGCGCCCAGCTGGCGCTGGCACAGGACTACATGAAGGCTGGCCTCTTCGACCGCGCCGAAATGGCCTGGCGTGCGCTGCAGGGCACGTCCTTCGACGGCGAAGCGCAGTTGGCGCTGCTGTCGCTGTACGAACGCTCGCGCGACTGGCCGCAGGCCGCCCTTGTGGCGCGGCAGCTGGAAGCGCAGGGCGCCGGTGCCTTTGCCGCGCGCATCGCGCACTACGAATGCGAACTGTCCGAGCAGGCCGACGCCAAAGGCGACGCCACACAAGCCGAAGCTGCGCTTGCGCGCGCGCGCCAGGCCGCTCCGCAGTCGCCGCGCCCGCAGGTGCTGGCGGGGCAGCGTCTGCGCCGCCAGGGCGACCACGCCGGTGCCGTCAAGGCGTGGGACGCGCTGCGGGCTCAGCAGCCAGCGGCCTTTCTGCTGGTGGCACCTGACTATGCCGCGTCGGCCCTGGCCAGCGGCCAGGCCACTGTCGCGCAGCAGGCGCTGGAAGCTGCGTTGCTGAACATGCCGGCCATTGAACTGCTGCAGGCGCTGCAGCTGGTGGACGGCTCGGCCCCTGCCGACCGCTTGCCGCGGCTCTTGGCGCACTTGAAGGCACACCCCACGCTGTCAGCGGCGCAGCTGCTGTTTTCAGTGGCTCCCGAGGACTGGACCGACGAAGCCCGTGCCGCGTTGCGTGACGCTGTCGCGCGCGCCGCTCGGCCGCTGCAGCGCTACCGTTGTGCGGCCTGTGGCTTTGAGGCACAGCACTACTTCTGGCAGTGCCCGGGTTGTCTGAGCTGGGACAGCTATCCGCCGCAGCGCATCGACGCACTCTAGCCCCAGCCCTCAACGCTCCAACTGCTGCTCAAACAGCGCCAGCACTTCCGCTCGCGTTGGCACCTGCCCCTTGCCGCCGATGCTGGCCACGCGGCCCGGGCCCGTGATGCCGGCCAGGCCCGGCTCGTGGTCGCAATAGATGCCCAGTGTCGGACGGCCCAGAGCGGCGGCCAGATGGGTGAAGCCGGTGTCCAGCCCCACCACCTGCTGGGCACCGGCCAGCACCGAGGCCATCTCGCCCACCTTCAGGAACGGCGGCACATCGCCTTCGCAACTGGCGGCGATGCGCTCGGCCAGCGTCTGTTCTTCGGGCCTGCCCCAGCTGACCACCGGCGTCAAACCCAGTTCAAGCATGCGATTGCCCACCGACACCCAGTGCCTTTCGGGCCAGAACTTTTCCTGTCGGCTGGCGTTGGGGATGATCAGCCCATACGACGGCCAACGCGGCTTCCAGACCGGGGCCGCCGCACGCAGGCCAAAGTCGGCGGCGATGGTCGGCATGGCGTAGTTCAGGTGGGCGGCAGCCAGGGCCCGGCAGCGCTGCACGGCGTGCTGGTCCAGCGCCACCGCCGCCGTGCGCTGGTACAGCCAAGTGGCTGCGGGTTCGCGGATGCTGCGCTTGTCATAGCCGGCCACCCGCACGCCGGCCTGGCGGGCCCAAAGCGCGCTTTTCAGCAGGCCCTGCAGGTCCAGCACCAGGTCGTAGGCCTCGCTGCGCAAGGTGTCGCGCAGAGCGCGCATGGCGTGCCAGGTGTCGCCGCGCCACAGTTGGCCCCGCCACTTGCGCCAGGACATCGGCAGCACGCGGCGCACGCCCGGGTGCATCTGCGGGATGGCTGCAAAAGGCGCTTCCACCAACCAATCGATCACCGCGCCAGGGTAGTGGGCGTGAATGTCGTTGACCACCGGCAAGGCATGCACGACGTCGCCCATCGACGATGTCTTGACGATCAGGACGCGAGGCGGGCTCAAGGTTTCTGGCGTTCTTTGACGAGCTGCGGGTTCAACTGCGGATCGTTGTACATCTTGAACTGCCGGTAGACCTTGAAGAAGGCCGTGCCGGCGGCCGTTTCGGCCAGCAGCGCGTCCAGGCAGGCGCCCAAGTCGCTGCGCTGTTGCTGCAGCCGCGCCAGCTTCACGCGGCTGGCGGCGCGGTGCGCTTCATGCACGTCGGTGCGTTCGGTCTGTGCCTGCATGGCTTTCAACTTGAGCGACATGATCGACAACCGGTCGATCATGCTGCCGGCGGTTTCGCTGTTCAGGCGCGCGCCCATTGGCGCGGGGGCCCATGCGGCGTCGCTGCGGGCCGATGCTTCATCCACCACACCCAGCGCCAGCAGCAGCAGCTCGTCCACCCTTTCGGTGGCGTCGTTGCGGGCCTGGTTGTAACCGTCGATGGCGCGCTTGTTGGCGGCGATTTCCGCGTCGTCCACCGTCGTGCGGCGCGCCAGATCCTCTTCGGCCCACAGCAGGCTGTTGTTGCGGTGGTTGGCCTGCACCCACGTCCACAGGCCTTCAACGCGCGGCGGCGGCTGGCTGGCTGGCCAGCCTGGCCAGGCCAGCAGGTTGTCCTGGAGTGCGACCAGCTCATCAGCGCGTGGAAGGGGGTGTCGTGTCATCGGGCTTTGTGGCTGCGGCGGCGGGCCTGGCGAGCCTGCGCTGCAAGGGTGCAATGGCAGAATCAAAGCATTATTCGCCAGTTCAGCGCCACCGCCGGCCATCAGTCGGCGGCCAGCCGCCAGCCGCCGCCACCCGCCACCGCCCAGCCCCTTGTCGATGCCCCAAGACCTCTTCAGCACCGCGCTCGCCGAGCACCACGCTTTGTTTGCATCTCTGCATGTCCTGCAGCCCACGTCGGAGCGCATCGGCCAACGCTTGGCGGACGTGCTGCACAGCGGCGGCAAGATCATGTTCTGCGGCAACGGCGGCTCAGCCGCCGACAGCCAGCACCTGGCATCAGAACTCACCGGCCGCCTGGTCGATGACCGCCGGCCGCTGGCGGGCCTGGCGTTGTCCACCGACAGTTCCGCGCTCACCTGCATCGGCAACGACTACGGCTTTGACGCCATCTTTGACCGCCAGGTGCGCGCCCTCGGCCGTCCCGGTGATGGCCTGGTGCTGATATCCACATCCGGCAACTCCGCCAACCTGCTGCGCGCTGCGAAGGCCGCAAGGGACTGCGGCGTGGTCACGTTCGGGCTGCTGGGGCGCGACGGCGGCAAGCTGTTGGCGCTGTGCGACGACGCACT
>JANMKK010000292.1:0-12933 GCA_031372005.1 Rubrivivax sp. | reverse complement strand
GCTGCGCGCTTCATCAAAACGTGGCGCCTGGCTCGTCGGGCCGATGAACATGCCACTGAACAAAAAGCTTAGAGCCGGGTGGTTGTGCCAATAGGTGATGAGGCTGGCCAACACGTCGGGACGGCGCAGGAAAGGGCTGTCAGCGGGGGTCGCGCCGCCGAGCACGAAGTGATTGCCGCCACCGGTGCCGGTGTGGCGGCCGTCGAGCATGAACTTCTCGGCCGACAGGCGCGTGAGGTGCGCCGCGTCGTAGAGAAATTCGGTGTGGTCCACCAGTTCGGCCCAGCTGTGCGCGGGGTGGATGTTGACTTCGATCACACCCGGGTCGGGCGTGACCGCCAGCGTTTTCAGGCGCGGGTCGCGCGGCGGGCCATAGCCCTCGATGACGATCTTCAGGCCCAGTTCGGCCGTGGTGGCTTCGATCGCCGCCAGCAGTTCGAGATAGTCCTCCAGATGCTTCAGCGGCGGCATGAAGATGTAGAGCACACCACGCCGGCCGCCGAGTTTGGTTTCTGCCGCGCGTTCGGCCCTGGGGCCGTTGCCGCGCTGGGGGTCACGCACTTCGACGCACAGCGCCGTGCGGGTCAGTTCACCGGCGGACTCGAAGCGCGCCGGCACCACCAGCGGGTTGCGTGGGAAGGGTTTGACCGGGTCGTGCTCGGTGGTCATGCGGTCCACGCCAGGGCCGCTGGCGGTTGCGCCCAAACCTACGCCTGAACTCACGCCGGAGCCGGGGCCGATGGCTGAACCCCCACCGCCCGCCACCGCAGAGTTGCCCACCAGGCCCGCAGCCGGGCCGCTGGCGTCGCCATTGACTGTGAACGCATCCGCGTCCAGGCCGCTCTCGGGCATGTCACCCAGCGCACCGCGCTTGATGGCCTGCTGCATGCGCAGCGCTGCGGCCGACGGCAACGGCGCGTGCGGCGCAAAGGGGTCCTGCGCCAGCGTCAACGGGCGGTCGGCCTTGGTGGCCCAGGGCTGCGAATCCAGCGGCAGGCGCAGGCCCATGGGTGAATCGCCCGGCATCAGGTACAGCCGCTCCTCACGCAGGAACCACGGGCCCGTGATCCAAGCCGGGCCGGCCGTGCCCACCTGCCATTCGCGCTTCAGCGGCAGCAGATAACCCACCGGCGTGTCCAGGCCCTGCGTGAAGATGCGGCGCAGGCGCGCGCGCTCCAGTTCATCGTCCAGCCGGGCGTCGAATGGATCGACGTTGACCGGCAGGCGGCGTTCGCGCCACAGGTAGTACCAGGTGTCTTCAAAGCCCGGCAGCACGAAGCTGGGGTCCAGGCCCAGGCGGCGCGTCAGCGCGTGGGTGAATCGCTGCGCGTCTTCGGCCGTGTAGGCATGCGGGTCGCGCTCGTCGGCAAAGAGCGACGGGTCACTCCAGCAGGCTTGGCCGTCACCGCGCCAGCAGATGTTGAGCGCCCAGCGCGGCAGCTGTTCACCGGGGTACCACTTGCCCTGGCCGAAGTGCAGAAAGCCGCCCTGGCCGTACTTGTCGCGCAGGCGTTGCACCAGTTCGGTCGCCAGGCCGCGCTTGGTGGGGCCTAGCGCGTCGGTGTTCCATTCGCCGGCGTCGCGGTCGGCGACGGCCACAAAAGTAGGCTCGCCGCCCAGGGTCAGGCGCACGTCCTGCTGCAGCAATTGCGCGTCCACCTCGTGCCCGAGCTTGACGATGGCGGCCCACTGCGCGTCGCTGTAGGGCAGCGTGACGCGCGGGGATTCATAGACGCGCGACACCGCCATGTGGTGCGAAAACTCGACCTCGCATTCGTCCACCGCACCGCTGATCGGCGCGGCGCTGTTGGGTTCTGGCGTGCAGGCCACGGGGATGTGGCCTTCGCCGGCCAGCAGACCGGACGTCGGGTCCAGGCCGATCCAGCCCGCGCCGGGCAGGAAGACTTCGCACCAGGCGTGGAGGTCGGTGAAGTCGATCTCGGCGCCCGACGGGCCGTCCAGCGCCTTCACGTCAGGCTTGAGCTGGATCAGGTAGCCCGAGACAAAACGCGCCGCCAGGCCGAAGTGGCGCAGCGCTTGCACCATCAGCCAGCCGGTGTCGCGGCAAGAACCACTCTTGTTCGTCAGCGTGACTTCAGGCGTCTGCACGCCAGGCTCCATGCGGATCAGGTAGCTGATGTCCTTCTGCAGCCGCTGGTTGATGCCGACCAGAAAGTCGATGGTGCGCTGTTTGGGCAGCGGGATGCTGTCCACGAAGGCCTTGAAGTGGGGCGTCAGCTCGGGCTTGACGAGGTAGGGCACCAGGTCCCGCGCCACGTCTTCGGCATACGTGAAGGGGAAGTTTTCGGCCTCGGGTTCCAAAAAGAAATCAAAGGGGTTGAGCACCGACATCTCGGCCACCAGATCAACCGTGACCTTGAATTCGCGTGTCTCTTCATGAAACTGCAGCCGCGCCACATAGTTGGCGAAGGGGTCCTGCTGCCAGTTGATCCAGTGGTCGGCCGGCTCCACGCGCAGCGAATAACTGAGGATGCGGGTGCGGCAGTGTGGCGCCGGGCGCAGCCGCACCACCTGGGGCCCCAACGCGACACGCCGGTCGTAGCGGTAGTGGGTGACGTGGTTCAGCGCGACATGGATGGACACGGGGCAAGGCTCCTGAAAAGGGCGGTATCTGGGCGACTTGCAAGGTCCGGGCCTGCACAAACATCCCCTTGACCGATGATGCCAGCAAGACAGCGTGCGGCCGTGCGCCGGAACCCTGAAGCGGCGCCGCTCACTGAGTCTGGTTGAAACGGGTGGTCGCGGCTTGATGTCAAGCGTGATGCCAGTACCGGCGCCGTTCATTCCGGGTGCAGACCGACTGCACGGCTTGCATGCCCGCCGCACCGGGCGCCCCCTGCCCCGGCTGCCAGACCCAGGCGCCGCAGCGGTCACTGCGCTCGACGCGAATGCCGCGCGCCGCATAACGTGCCAGCACGTCCGGCGCCGGGTGGCCGTAGCGGCTGCGGTAGCCCGCCTGCACCACCGCCACCTGCGGCGCCACCGCGTCCAGGAAAGCGGCGGTGGATGAGGTGCGGCTGCCGTGGTGCGGCACCAGCAGCACGTCGCTCTTCAGCGCCGCTTCACTGCGCGCGACCAGCGCGGCTTCCTGGGCGGCTTCGATGTCGCCCGTCAGCAGCACGCTGCCACCGGGGTTTCGGCCGCCCTGGACCCGCAGCACGCAGCTCATGGCGTTGCTCTTGAGCGCGCGGTTGAAGTCATCAGCCTGTGGATGCAGGACTTCAAAGTGCACACCGTCCCAGTCCCACGATTGCCCCGCCAGACAACGCTGCTGCGGCACGTTGGCGAGGTGGCGCAGCGGGTGCGCATCGACCAGGGAAGACGACATCGCCGCCACCGGCAGGCCGCGCAGCAGCGCGGCAGCACCACCGACATGGTCTGCATCGCGGTGGCTCAGCATCAAGAGGCTGATCTCGCGTTCACCGCGTGCGCGCAGCAAGGGCAGCAAGACCCGCGTGCCAGCCTCGGATTCGCGCGAATAGAGCGGCCCGGTGTCATAGACCAGCAGGTGCGTGGCCGTGCGCAGCAGCACCGCCGTGCCCTGGCCGATGTCGGCCGCGACCAGCTCGAAGTCGCCCTGCGCGGGCCGCTGCACCGGTGGCAGCAGCAGCGGCAACATCAGCGGCAGCGCCAACATGCGCAGCCGCCACGGCAGCGGCAACACCGCCAGCAGCGCGGCCAGCAGGCCAGAGGCCACCGCCCAGGGTGGTGCGACCGCAGCGTGCCACACGGCCCCGGGCGCCAATGCCAGCCCCTGCAGCATCGCCGTCAGCCCCTGCACCAGCAGCGCCGCCAAAGACCACAGCGGCGGCAGCAACAGGCCCAGCAGCGCCAGCGGCGTGATCAGCAACGTGACCACCGGAATGGCCACCAGGTTGGCTGCAAAGCCCACCACGGACAATTGTTGGAAGAACACAAGCGACAGCGGCGCCAGCCCCACCGTGGCCACCGCTTGCGTGCGCAGGCCGCCGCGCACCGTGTGCAGCATGCGGGCACGCCAGCCTGTGGGCTGGACGACCAGACTCTGCGCAGGCTCCGACACCATCAGCAGTGCCACGGCCATGAACGACAGCCAGAACCCCGCCTGCAGCAGCGCCCACGGGTCGATCACCGTCACCACCAGCGCAGCGGCCAGCAACACCGCCGGCAGCGGCCAGCGCAAGCCCGCCTGGCGCAGCAGCACCACCGCGCCAATCATCCACACCGTGCGCTGCGCCGGCACGCCCCACCCAGCCAGCAACGCATAGCCCGCTGCAGCCACCAGGCCGCTCCAGCGCGCTGCAGTCGGTGCCGGGCAGGCCAATAACAAGCGTGGGCTCAGGCGCCACAAGCGGCCGACGACGAGTGCGGCGAGCCATGCGAACATCGTCACGTGCAGGCCTGAAATGCTCATCAGGTGCGCGACACCGGTGACGCGGAAGAGGTCCCAGTCCTCGCGTTCGATGGCCGCCTGGTCGCCGATCGCCAGCGCCGCCAGCACACCCGCCACAGCCGTGTCGCTGATGCGCGCCCGGATGGCGTCGCGCCAGTCCTGGCGGCTGCGGTCGATGAAGCTGCCGGCCTTGTCGTGGAGCTTCTGCGCTTCGTCGCCAGCGCGCGAGCGCACGCTGCCGTTGGCGCCAATGCCCTGTTCAAACAGCCACAGTTCCAGGTCGAAGCCGTGCGGGTTGAGCGTGCCGTGGGGCTGCCGCAAGCGCGTGGTGAAGCGCCAGCGCTGCCCCGCGCGCACGGGCTCTGCCGGGCCGCCCAGCAGGCTGTCGTCGTCCATGCCGCGGTACCAGCCTAACGACACAAGGCCAGGGACGCGGACGGCGCTGCCCTGCAGCGTGGCGCCCTCGACCTCAAACACAAAGCGCGTGCCGTCGATGCCTTCGCGCGGCAGCGACGCCACGGTGCCGGTCAGCACCAGGTCCTGCCCTTCCAGGCTGGCTTGCAGCCTGTCGGCCAGCCGCGCTTCGGCGCGCAGGTGCGTGGTGCAAAAACCCAGCAGCAGCGCGGCCAGCGCCGCGCAAACCAGGCCCGTCCATCGGCTGCGAAGGCGCCGAGCGACAAGAACCAGCGCCAGCACCAACACCAGCGCCAGCGCCGTCAACAGCCAGACCGCGCTGCTGCCCCACAACACCGGCATCTGCAACTGCAGCGCACTGCCGGCCAGCCAGGCCAGCGCGGGGGCGGCCCAGCGCAGGGCGGGCCCGGGCGCTGCCGTCCGCGCTTGATGTGCTGCAGGCCCGGGGCTCATGAAGGCCCAGTGTAGGATGCCGCGCACTCGGAAAAACCAGCGCAAACCCAGACCAAAAGGACCCCGCTCATGACACCGAAAGACCGCCTGCAATCACTGGGCATCACCCTGCCCCCCGTCGCCGTGCCGGCCGCTGCTTATGTGCCGTTCGTGCGCAGTGGCAACCTCGTCTTCATCTCGGGCCACATCGCCAAGAAAGACGGCAAGGCCTGGGTCGGCCAATTGGGCCTGACCACCAACACCGAAGAAGGCAAGGCCGCAGCGCGCGCCATTGCCATCGACCTGATGGGCACGCTGCAAGCGGCCGTGGGCGACCTGTCGCGTGTCAAGCGCATCGTCAAGGTGCTGAGCCTGGTCAACAGCACGCCCACCTTCACCGAACACCACCTGGTCACCAACGGCTGCAGCGAATTGCTGGCCGCCGTGTTCGGGCCCGAAGTGGGTGCACATGCACGCAGCGCTTTTGGCGTGGCGCAGCTGCCGATGGGCGCTTGCGTGGAGATCGAACTGATTGCCGAGGTCGAATGATCCGACCGCGTGCGTTGATGCTGGCGGCCGTGGGGGTGCCGCTGGCCGCCGTGGCTGCCGCGCTGGTGTCGCAATACGTCTTTGACATGCAGCCGTGCCCATGGTGCGTGCTGCAGCGGCTGTTGTTTGTGGTGATGGCGCTGGTGGCGCTGCCGGGTTTGCTGGTCAACCAGACGGGCGTGCGGCGCGCCAGTGCAGCAACCGTGCTAACCCTGGCGATTTGTGGCGTGGCAGCGGCGCTGTGGCAACACTTTGTGGCTGCCAGCAGCACGTCTTGCAACCTGACGCTGGCCGACCGGATCATCGGCGGGCTGAAGCTGGACGAAGTCGCGCCGCAAGTTTTTGCCGCCTACGCCAGCTGTGCCGACGCGGCGGTCAACATGGCTGGCGTGCCCTACGCGTTCTGGAGCCTTGCAGTCTTTGCCGCGATGGGCCTGGTGGCTGTGGCGGTGTGGCGGCGGCCCGGCTGAGCCGGGTTCACTGCGCGTTCACTGCGGGTTTGCAGCGCGCTTATGTCACCATCACGCGCAGCACTTTTTGCATCCCGTCCACCTTCTGGCCCTTGCGCGCGCGCTTGCCGGTGTGCGTGGCCAGCCCCGAGTACTTCAGGACCTCCTCCTTCGGCTTGCCACCGCGGCCGCTGCCGATGACGGTGAGCGTGTCCGCGCAAGTGGCCACCGACAGCAGCGGCGACTTGGCATCCACGTCCATCAGCGTCAGGCCCTTGCCGCCGTTGCTTTGCAGCTTGAGTTCGTCCAGCGCAAACACCAAGAGGCGCCCGTCCAGCGCCAGGCAGGCCACCTGGCGGTGCGTGGCGGCCACGCGCACGGGCGGCAGCAGATGCTGGCCTGCGTCCAGCGTGAGGAAGCTCTTGCCGCCGCGGTTGCGGCCCACCATGTCGCCAGCCTTGGCCAGCAGGCCGAAGCCACCCGTGTTGGCCAGCAGCAAGGGGGTGTCGGCGGCGCCGGCAAAGTAGTGCGCAATCTGAGTGCCCGTCTCCAGATCGATCAGCGTCGTGATCGGCACGCCGTCACCGCGCCCACCCGGCAGCAGCGCCGCCGGCACGCTGTACACGCGCCCCGATCCTTTTGAGGCCGTGCCGAAGACCAGCAGCGTGTCCACGGTGCGGCAGGTGAAGGTGCCATAGAGCGCATCGCCCGGCTTGAAGAGCAGCGCGCCGGCCTCGACCTCGTGCCCCTTCAGCGCACGCACCCAGCCCTTCAAGCTGACCACCACCGTCACCGGTTCATCGACGACCTTGATCTCGACGACCGCCTTCTTCTCTTCCTGGATGAGCGTGCGGCGCGCGTCGCCATGCAGTTTGGTGTCGGCCTCGATTTCCTTGATCACCGTGCGCTTCAGCGCCGCCGGCGTGGCCAGGATTTCTTCCAGTTTGGCTTGCGCGTCGCGCTGTTCCTTCAGTTCCTGTTCGATGCGGATCGATTCCAGTCTGGCCAGCTGGCGCAGACGGATGTCCAGGATGTCGTCGGCCTGCCGATCGCTGAGATTGAAGCGCGCGATCAGCGCCGCCTTCGGCTCGTCCGCGTTCCTGATGATGCGGATCACCTCGTCGATGTTCAGCAGCACCAGCTGCCGGCCTTCCAGCACGTGGATGCGGTCCAGCACCTTCTGCAGGCGGTGGCGGGTGCGGCGGTCCACCGTGATGAGCCGAAAGTCCACCCACTCCTGCAGGATGCGCCGCAGCCCCTTGCCCACCGGCCGACCGTCAAGCCCCACCATGGTCAGGTTCATCGGCACGCTGCTTTCCAGGCTGGTGTGCGCCAGCAGCGTCGTGATCAGCTCGCTCTGTTCGATGGTGCGGCTCTTGGGCTCGAAAACCAGGCGCACGGCGGCGTCCTTGTTGGATTCGTCGCGCACCGCGTCCAGCACCGACAGCAGCAGCGCCTTCAGCTGCACCTGTTCTTGCAGCAGCGCCTTCTTGCCGGCCTTGACCTTCGGGTTGGTCAGCTCCTCAACTTCTTCCAGCACTTTCTGCGTGCTGGTGCCCGGCGGCAACTCATTCACCACCAGTTGCCACTGGCCGCGCGCCAGGTCTTCAATGACCCAGCGTGCACGCAGCTTGATGCTGCCGCGGCCCGTGCGGTAGGCCTCTCGGATGTCGGCTGCGGGGCTGATGATCTGGCCGCCGCCCGGGAAGTCCGGTGCGGGCAGCAGCGCGTACAAGTCGTCGTCGGAGAGCTTGTCGTTCTTCAGCAGCGCGATGCTGGCCGCCGCCACTTCCCGCAGGTTGTGGCTGGGGATTTCTGTCGCCAGGCCGACGGCAATGCCGCTGGCGCCGTTCAAGAGCACGAAGGGCAATCTTGCGGGCAGCTGCTTCGGTTCTTCAGTGCTGCCGTCGTAGTTGGGCTGGAAGCCGACCGTGCCTTCGTCGATTTCGTCCAGCATCAGCCTGGCGATGGGCGAGAGGCGCGCTTCGGTGTAGCGCATGGCCGCAGCACCGTCGCCGTCGCGGCTGCCGAAGTTGCCCTGGCCGTCGATCAGCGGGTAGCGCTGCGCGAAGTTCTGCGCCATGCGCACCAGCGCGTCGTAAGCCGCCGTGTCGCCATGCGGGTGGTAGCGGCCCAGCACATCGCCCACCACCCGCGCACTCTTCACCGGCCTCGGGCCGCCCCCGGCACTGAAAGCCAGGCCCATGCGGAACATCGAATACAGGATGCGGCGCTGCACCGGCTTGTTGCCGTCGCAGACATCGGGCAGCGCGCGGCCCTTGACGACCGACAGCGCGTATTCGAGGTAGGCGCGCTGGGCGTAGTCGCCCAGGGAAAGATTGTCGGCAGGGTCTGCCGATGGGGACGGCGGGGACGGAGGCAAGGGCGGGGGATCGAACAGGTCAGCCATGGGGCGCGGGAATGCAGCGACGACAACGAGAGGGGCGCGATTCTCGCTCAGCGCCGCTGCATCCACGCTGGCGGGCGCTGCGTATGGCGATCCACCCCATCTGCCTGATCGGAGCCCGCACCATGACCACCCGCCTTCTGCTTGCAGCCGCCGTTGTTGCCACGTTGTCTGCGTGTGCCAGCGCACCGCCAATGTCCACGTCCACGATGTTCAGCCAGGCCACGCTGCCCGATGCCGTCAAGGTGCCGGCCGGCCATGCCGTGGCGATGGAAACGGTGGGTGTGGGCGAGATCACTTACGAATGCAAGGCCAAGGCAGCCATGGCTGGCGAGTACGAATGGGTCTTCGTCGGCCCGAAGGCGGTGCTGAACAACCGCAGCGGCAAAATGGTGGGCAGCTACTACGGCCCACCCGCCACCTGGGAAGCCGCAGACGGCTCCAAGATCACTGGCGCGCAACTGGCCGTGGCGCCGTCCAGCGCCGGCAACATTCCGCTGCAACTGGTGAAGGCCAATGCCGCGACGGGCAGCGGCGCAATGACCGGCATCAGCCACATCCAGCGCGTCGCCACCCGGGGCGGCGTGGCGCCGGCCATGCCGTGCACGGCGGCCAACATGGGCCAGAAACAAGTGGTGGCCTACCAGGCCGACTACATCTTCTACAAGGCGATGTGACTCAGGACCGGCTCATGCATCGAGTTCCAGGCCCAGCGCAATGCGGGCCTGGTATTCACGGTCCAGCAGGCTCATCACCACCAGGCTGTCGTAGCCGTCGGCGCCGTCCTGGCTGATGCGCACGCTCTCACGCAGGCGGCCTTCTTCGACAAAACCTTCGCTGGCGTAGAGCGCCAGCGCGCGGGTGTTGAGCAGCTTTACGTCGAGCCAGAAACGGTGCGCGTGCAGATCCCTGAAGGCCATCTGCTTCAACAGCCGCACACACCGCCGGCCGGCGCCCTGCCCTTTGGTTTGCAGCACCAGCCGCTTGAGTTCCACGCTCTTGTGCGGGTTGCGGCAGCCTTGCAGGATGACGAAGCCGTCGCGGGTGCCCGCGTCGGCGTTATCAGCCCCCACTTCGACGATGAAATGGCGAAAGTCCGGGAAACGCAACGCGCCTTCGTGCTGGGTGCGTTCCCACGGAGAGATGAAGGGCCGGTTGCGCTGGTCGGTCTCGACAGCGGCCACAAAGTCGAGGTCTGACAGCATCGTCGGGCGCAGGCGCAGCACGCCGTGATGACCCCGGTCAGACATCCACTTCCACCGAGTCGCCGTGCAGTTCCATCAGCTCGCGGCGCGACGCCGCTTCGCCCTTGCCCATCAGCTTGGTCAGCACCAGCGCGGTGGCTTCGAAAGTCTGCCCGACGCCGAGCCAGGTGACTGGCAACAGGCGCCGGGTCTCGGGATTGAGTGTCGTGTCCCACAGCTGCTCGGCATTCATCTCGCCCAGGCCCTTGAAGCGGCTGATGGTCCATGACGCTTCACGCGCGCCTTCCTTTTTCAGTTTGTCCAGCGTGGCTTCCAGTTCGCCTGAGTCCAGCGCGTAGAGCTTGGCCGCGGGCCGCTTGCCGCGTGCCGGCGCATCGACGCGGAACAGCGGCGGCCGTGCGATGTAGATGTTGCCGGCTTCCACCAGCTTCGGAAAGTGGCGGAAGAAGAGTGTCAGCAGCAGCACCTGGATGTGCGAACCATCGACGTCCGCATCGCTCAGGATGCACACCTTGCCGTAGCGCAAGCCGCTCAAGTCGGGCGTGTCGTTCGGCCCGTGCGGATCGACGCCGATGGCCACCGCGATGTCGTGGATTTCGGTGTTGGCGAAGAGCCGGTCGCGTTCGACTTCCCAGGTGTTCAGCACCTTGCCACGCAGCGGCAGCACGGCCTGCGTTTCCTTGTTGCGGCCCATCTTGGCGCTGCCACCAGCACTGTCGCCTTCGACCAGGAAGACTTCGTTGTGCAGCAAATCGCGGCTTTCGCAGTCAGTCAATTTGCCGGGTAGCACCGCAACGCCTGAGCCGCGTTTCTTCTCGACTTTCTGTGAAGCCCGCTGCCGCGTCTGCGCCTGGCGGATCACCAGGTCGGCGAGCTTCCTGCCCAGGTCCACGTGCTGGTTCAGCCACAGCTCCAGCGCCGGCTTCACATAAGCCGACACCAGCCGCAGCGCGTCGCGCGAATTCAGCCGCTCCTTGATCTGGCCTTGAAACTGCGGGTCCAGCACTTTGGCTGACAGCACAAAGCTGGCGCGCGAGAACACGTCGTCTGGCATCAGCTTCACGCCCTTGGGCAGCAGCGAATGCAGGTCAATAAAACCCTTGATGGCACCGAAGAGGCCGTCCTTCAAGCCCGACTCGTGCGTGCCGCCGGCCACCGTGGGGATCAGGTTGACGTAGCTTTCGCGCAAGGTGTTGCCTTCATCGGTGAAAGCCACGCACCAGCTGGCGCCCTCGCCTTCGGCGAAGTTCTCGGTTTCTTGCGCGGTGGCGAACTGCTCACCTTCAAAGAGCGGAATCAGCGGGTCGGCTTGCAGGCTCTGCATCAGGTAGTCGCGCAGGCCCTTTTCATACTTCCACGTCTGTTGTTCTTGATCGTGACGGCCGCTCTTTTCAACCGTTAGCGTCACCGTCACGCCGGGCATCAGCACCGCTTTGCTGCGCAGCAGGTGCACCAGGTCGGTCCTGGGCAACTCCGCGCTTTCAAAGTAACTCGCATCGGGCCAGGCCTGCACGCGCGTGCCGTGTTTGCGTTCACCGGGCATGGCCTTGCGCAGCACCAGCGGCTCAAGCACGTCGCCGCCACCAAACACGAGCGTGGCCACCTGCCCGTCGCGCCACACCGTCACTGCCAGGCGCTTGCTCAGCGCGTTGGTGACGCTGACGCCAACGCCGTGCAGGCCGCCGCTGAAGCTGTAGGCGCCACCCGCGCCCTTGTCGAACTTGCCGCCGGCGTGCAGCCGCGTGAAGACAATTTCCAGCACCGGCACTTTTTCCTCCGGATGAAGGCCGAAAGGAATGCCGCGGCCGTCGTCATCCACACTCACCGAGCCGTCGGCATGCAGCGCCACCGCGATGTGCTTGCAGACGCCTGCCAGCGCCTCATCGGCCGCGTTGTCGATCACCTCCTGCACGATGTGCAGCGGGCTTACGGTGCGGGTGTACATGCCCGGGCGCTGCTTGACGGGCTCCAGGCCCTTGAGGACACGGATGGAGGCTTCGGCGTACGTGGAAGAGTGAGTGGACGGCTGTTTGATGGATGGCATGCGCGGATTCTAGGCAGCCGGCCTGCGCCCTCGCGGCGCACAGCGCTGCGCCCTCAGCCGTAGCGCGCCATCGCCAGCCCGCTGATGTCGATGTCCGGCTGCTTGCCGGACACGATGTCGGCAATCACCCGCCCGGTCCCAGCCGCCATCGTCCAGCCCAGCGTGCCGTGGCCGGTGGCCAGCAGCAGGTTCTGCACCGGTGTGTGGCCGATGAGGGGCGTGCCGTCGGGCGTCATCGGGCGCAGGCCGCACCAGAAGGTGGCCTTGCTGATGTCGCCAGCCTTCGGGAACAGGTCGGTCACCACGTGGTTCAGCGTGCCGCGGCGCGGTTCGCGCAGGTTCAGGCTGTAGCCGGCAAGCTCCGCCGTGCCGCCGACGCGGATGCGGTCGCCCAGGCGAGTGACTGCTACCTTGTGCGTCTCGTCCATGATGGTGGATTCGGGCGCGTACTGCGCGTCGGTGATCGGCACCGTGATGCTGTAGCCCTTGACGGGATAGACGGGGATGCGCACACCCACCGGCGCCAGCAGCAGCGGTGAATGGCTGCCCAGCGCCAGCACCACCCGGTCGGCCTTGAGCAGCCCTGCGTCGGTGTGCACGCCCGTGATCGCGCCGCCCCCGACCTGCAGCGCTTCGATGCGCGTGTTCCAGCGAAACGTCACGCCCAGTGCGGCTGCCATCTCGGCCAGCCGGTTGCTGAACTTGAAGCAGTCGCCGGTTTCGTCATTCGGCAGCCGCAGCGCGCCGACGAACTTTTCCTGCGTCAGCCGCAGCGCGGGTTCGACCTTGCAGAAGCCGTCGCGGTCCAGCACTTCAAAGGGCACACCGTACTGCTTCAGCACCGCCACATCGTCACCGATGCCGTCCAGCTGCTTCTGCGTGCGAAAGAGCTGCAGCGTGCCCTGCGCGCGGTCGTCGTAGGCTATTCCCGTCTCGGCGCGCAGCGCCTTCAAACAATCGCGGCTGTATTCGGCAATCGGCACCATGCGGCTCTTGTTCAGCGCGTAGGCCTTCTGCGTGCAGTTGGCCAGCATCATCAA
>JANMKK010000259.1:0-4487 GCA_031372005.1 Rubrivivax sp. | reverse complement strand
CGTGCGTGCCGCTGCCGCTGAGCACCAGTTCCAGCGCCAACTGGCGCTCCCAGCCAAAGGAGCGGTAGCCGCCCAGGGTGCTGGACCACACCACGTTTCTGGCGTCCTGCGTCAGGGTGGCCAGGCCGGACCAACGCAGGGACCAGGCCGGCGCCAGCGCCATGCCGTAGGACAGCGCCGTGGTAGTCCCGAAGCGGTCTGCAGAAGTCCAGAACAGCGTCTGGCGAAATTCCAGCAGCTGGTCGTCGGACAGGTGCCACGGTTTTGAATAGCGCGCCTGCACGTAGGGCTTGAGCCGGCTGCTGACCCCCAGCCGGAAATCAAGCACATCCAGCAGCGTGACCCCGAGCCCGCCCAGGAACGACCGTTCGCCCAGGCGGTCGGCCCGCAGCGCCTGCTGGCGCGGCAAGGCGTCAGGCTTGTCCTGGATGACGTCACGCGGGTCGTCACGGCCGACGAAGAGATAGGCGCGGTGTTCGATGTTCGGCAGGCGGAAGCGGGCATTGAAGCGCAGGTCCACATCCACCGGCGCGTCGCGGCGGTAGAACAGGCCCACGCTCAGCCGCCCGTCGCTGACCTTGCCGCCGTCTTCAAAAGGCCTGTCGCCAAACCAGCTGTCCACGCTGCGCGCCAGCCATTCGGCGGTGGAGCGGGCCGACCGGCGCGTCACGTCCAGCACCTCCTGGGTGGCGCTGTCGGGGGGCTCTTCGGCAAAAGCGCACAGCGGCGGCAGCAGGCACAGCAGAAGCGTCAGGAGTCGTGGTCGCATGGTGGATTCAACCCCAGATTCGTGTCGGGGTGCAACCACCATCTGTGCGCTGGCGCGCAGCAGCACGCGACCCTGTTTGTGCGCCATGCAGGCCATGCCGCCGTCCAGCGTGCGCAACCGTACAGAGCCCCGCGCAGGCGCGCCACATGATGCAGGCACCACGCCCAAGCGGCGACATTGCCCGCCCGCCAACCCGTTCAGAAGGAATCCGCCATGCACCACGTCACCATGCCCGACAAGACCACGCTCTACCTGAAAGACTGGGGCACCGGCAAGCCCGTCATCCTGCTCTCAGGCTGGCCTTTGACCGCCGACAGCTGGGACGACCAGGCCATGGTGCTTGCCGGTTCGGGCTGCCGCGTCATCGCTTACGACCGCCGTGGCTTTGGCCGTTCATCACAACCTTTTGGCGGTTATGACTACGACACGCTGGCCGATGACCTGGCCACCGTCATCCAGCAAACCGGCGTCAAGGACGCGGTGCTGGTGGGTTTTTCAATGGGCGGCGGCGAGGTGGCGCGCTACCTGTCGCGCCACGGCGGCCAGTCTGTGGTGAAGGCGGCACTCATCTCGTCGGTGGTGCCCTGCATGCTCAAGTCCAGCAGCAACCCCGAAGGCACCGAAGAGGCCGTCTTCGAGGACATGGCAGCCGGCATGCGCGCAGACCGCGCGCGGTTCTTTGCTGCCTTCTTCAAGGACTTCTTTGGCGTGGGCCTGCTGACGCAACCGGTCAGCAGCGAACTGATCGACTGGGCCCGCAGCCAGGCCATGCAGGCCAGCCTGCGCGCCACGCTGGAATGCGCCAAGTCATTCGCCACCACCGACTTTCGCGGCGACCTCGAAGCCTTCCGGGTGCCCACGCTCATCATCCATGGCACGGCCGACAAGACAGTGCCGATTGCGGCGTCTGCACGCGCCGCGCACAAGGCTATTTCGCATTCCACCCTGATCGAATACGACGGTGCGCCGCATGGCCTCTTTGCCACCGACAAGCAGCGGCTGTCCGCCGACCTGCTGGCTTTTGTACGCGATTGAGCACGCCATGGACAGCAACCCCAGCACCACCGGCACCACCCGCACCGCCAGCGACACCACCGACACCAGCACCGCCAGCACCCCCACTCACCAAAGCACGATCGACGCCGACAGTGTGCCCACCTCTTTTGGCGTCTTCAAGCCCGTGGGCCACCTCATGGTCGGCGTGCCGACGCAGGCGCAGGTGGACGGCCTGGAGGCCGCGCTGCACGCAGCGGGTTGGCCAACCGATGCGCTGCAGCACTTCATCCCGCGTGAAAGCGTGCCTGAGCTGGCGGCCATGGTAGACAACGCGGGCGCCATGGCTGGCTTTGGCTACGAGATCACACTGTTGCGGCGCTACCTGGCGTTGGCGGAGCAGGGCTACCGCTGGCTGCTGGTCAAAGTGAGTGATTCCGAGCACGCCGCATCGGCGGCAGAAACGGCGCGCGTGCACGGCGCGGTGCTGGCGGTCTACTACCGCCGGTTCACGGTGGAAGATCTGATCTGAAGCCGTAGGCTCACGGCTTGGCGCGGGTGGATGCGCTGGAAGACGTGCCAGTCGCTGCGCGGCCCGGCGAACTGGCAGCCGCCGGTGCAGAGTGGTCGTTGTTCTGCCCTGCGATCGGCATGGCAGTGAACTCTTCGGCACGGCTCATCTTGCTGTTGCTGCGCGTGGATGCAGTGGCTGTCGCCGCAGTGTTTGCAGCACTTGCTGAAGTTGAAGTCGCTGCAGTTTTGGGTAAATCTTGCGTTGGCGAAAACACATTGTCGACGCGTGGCACCGACGCGTCGGCAGCCGGGCCCATCGTGCCCGAGGTGCTGCTGGCGCCAGCGTCGATGATGGGTTTGGGTGGGATCAGGCGTTCCGGTTCGCAAGCTGCCAGCAACAAGACGCTGGACAGCGCGAGCGTGCTCAGGATGATCGGCGGGTTCGGAGTGATCGTCTTTCGCATAGGGTTTCCTCATAGGCGGGCATTGATGAGCGACTGTCTCTCGGCCACCACACGCGCGGCGCCTCACCCAAGCCGGGTTTCTCTGTAGGACAGCAGCGCGGACCCGGTTTCAAGCCTCTTCTTTCCAAGCCAGGCGACCCTGCAACGCAGACGCGTCGCAGCCAGGGTGGTGCAAGTCCTGCCCCCTCGCGTCCCAAAAAGGGTTGAGCATCGGGTGCCCGTGGTGCGCGCAACAAACGCACTCCGGCATCACACCCGCGCCGACTAAAAAGGACAGCAATGGACGCCCTGATCCTGGCCCGCATGCAGTTTGCGGCCAACATCACTTTCCACATCTTGTTCCCCACCATCAGCATCGGCCTGGGCTGGACGCTGCTGTTCTTTCGCTGGCGCTGGTTGAGCCTGCGCCGGGAGGACGCTGCCGCAGCCCAGGGCTGGCTTGACGCCTATCGTTTCTGGACCAAGGTCTTCGCCTTGACCTTCGCCTTGGGCGTGGTCAGCGGCATCACGATGAGTTTCCAGTTCGGCACCAACTGGCCGGGCTTCATGGAACGCGTGGGCGACATCGCCGGCCCGCTGCTGGCCTACGAAGTGCTGACCGCGTTTTTCCTGGAGGCCGGTTTCCTGGGCGTGATGCTGTTCGGCCACGGCAAGGTCAGCGAGAAGGTGCACCTGATGTCCACCTTCTTCGTCGCCTTCGGCACCAGCCTGTCGGCGTTCTGGATCCTGGCGCTGAACTCCTGGATGCAGACTCCCACAGGGCACGAAGTCATCAACGGCACCTTCCGCGTGCAGAGCTGGGCGGCGGTCATCTTCAACCCGTCTTTCCCCTACCGCTTGACGCACATGCTGCTGGCGTCGGCGTTGACCTGCGCCTTCCTGCTGGTGGGCCTGTCGGCCTGGCAGGTGCTGCGCCAGGTGGGGCAGCGCTCGGCGCCGCGCGTGATGCGGGTGGGGCTGACGCTGGCCGCTGTGCTGATCCCGCTGCAGATCTTCGTCGGCGACCTGCACGGCCTGAACACGCTGAAGCACCAGCCGGCCAAAGTGGCCGCAATGGAAGGCGTGTGGGACACCGAACGCGGGGCACCGCTGCTGCTGTTTGCCTGGCCAGACGCCGACAAGCGCATGAACCACTTCGAGATCAAGGTGCCCAAGCTGGCGAGCCTGATCCTGACGCACGAACTCGACGGCGAGATCAAGGGCCTGAACAGTTTTGGCGACGCGCATCCGCCGCCGCTGCCGCTGTTTTTCGGCTTTCGCATCATGGTCGGCATGGGCACGCTGATGCTGGCCACCAGCTGGCTGGGCTGGTGGCTGCTGCGGCGTGCGAAGTGGCAGCCTGCTGGCATGCCGCGCGCGGTGCTGTGGCTCTTTGCCGGCATGACGTTTTCGGGCTGGGTGGCCACGGTGGCGGGCTGGTACGTCACCGAGATCGGCCGCCAGCCCTTCATCGTCTATGGCCTGGTGCGCACGGCCGACGTGGTGAGCAAGGTGCCCTCCAGCATGATCGGACTCACGCTGGTGCTGTACTTGCTGCTGTATCTGGCGCTGATTGTGGCCTATGTGACGGTGCTCAAGTACATGGCAGAGAAGCCCGAGGAAGTGCTGCGGCTGGATGCCATCGAACAGGCCGTGACGCCGGCAGGCGCGATCACTTCGCCGGTGGTTCAGGGGGGATCGGCATGAACTGGATGAACTTCGACGACGCGTTGCCCGTCATCTTCATGGCGCTGATGGGCGTGTCGATG
>JANMKK010000243.1:0-4628 GCA_031372005.1 Rubrivivax sp. | reverse complement strand
GCACAAGGCCCGGAACAGCGGGGTCTTTGAGCGCCAGTTGGCGGCCCTCAGGGCAGGGCGGCCTCAAGACCATTGCGACCACTATGGCCGCTATGGCCGCTACGGCCGCTACGGCCGCATTTGCTGCGGCAGAAAAGTGACGATCTGGGGAAAGACGTAGATCAGCCCCACCGCCGCGATCATCAGGAAGAAAAAGGGCAGCGTGACCTTGGCGATCCAGCCGATCTCGCGCCCCGTCATGCCCTGCAACACAAAGAGATTGAACCCAACGGGCGGCATGATCTGCGCCATCTCCACCACCAGCACGATGAAGATGCCAAACCACAGCGGGTCGATGCCGGCCTTCTGGATCGTGGGCAGGATGACGCCCATCGTCAGCACCACCATGCTGATGCCGTCCAGGAAGCAGCCCAGCACGACGTAGAACACCATCAGCACGAAGAGCAACTGAAACTGCGTCAGGCCCAGCGTCGCGATCCATTCCGCCAGGTGGCGCGGCAGGCCGATGTAGCCCATGCTGAGCGTGAGGAAAGCAGCACCCGCCAGGATCAGCGCGATCATGCAATACAGCCGCGTGCCGCCCAGCAGCGAATCCTTGAAGGCTTGCCAGTTCAGCGAGCCCTGCGCGGCGGAAATCAACAGCGACCCCAGCACGCCCACAGCCGCCGCTTCAGTGGCCGTGGCCACGCCGCTGTAGATGCTGCCCAGCACGGCGACGATGAGCAGAATCACGGGAATCAGGTAGCGGGACTCGCGCACCTTGGCGCCAAAGCTCAAGCGCTGATCAGCGGGTGGCACGAGCGTTGGGTTGCGCAGCGCCCAGACCACCAGGTAGCCGGAAAAAAGCAGCGCCAGCATGATGCCGGGCAGCACCCCGGCGATGAAGAGCTGGGCGATCGACACGTCTGCGCTGACGCCGTAGACGATCATGATGATTGACGGCGGAATCAAGAGCCCGAGCGTGCCCGCGCCGGCCAGGGACCCAACGCTGATGCCGTCCGGGTAGCCGCGCTTTTTCAGCTCGGGCAGGCTCATCTTGCCGATGGTGGCGCAGGTGGCCGCGCTGCTGCCCGACACCGCTGCAAAGATCGCGCAGCCCACCACATTCACGTGCAGCAGGCGCCCCGGCAATGACTGCATCCAAGGCGCCAGGCCGCGGAACATGTCTTGCGACAGGCGGGTGCGAAAGAGGATCTCACCCATCCACACAAAGAGCGGCAGCGCAGTCAGCGTCCAGCTCGACGAGCTGCCCCAGATCGTGACGGCCATCGCGTCACCGGCAGGGCGGCTGCTGAAAAGCTGCATGCCGATCCAGGCCACCCCGGACAGCGTCAGGCCGATCCAGACGCCGCTGCCGAGGATGAGGAACAGGGTCGTGACCAGCAGCAAGGTGATGCCGATGTCGCTCATGCAAGGCTCATTCGTTTCTGGCCGCCACATCGGCGGTGCGGCGCTGGCCGCGAATTTCCAGCACCAGTTCATCCACGAAGGCGATCGTCAGGATCGCGGTGCCCACGGCCATGCTGAGTTGCGGAATCCACAGTGGCATGGCGTCGTTGCCGGTGGAGATGTCGTTGAAGGCATGCGACTGCCAGGCCAGCCGGCCGCTGTAAAAAGCACTCAGCAGCGCCAGGGCCGAGGCTGCTGCCAGCGCCCAGATTTCCATGCCGCGCTTGGCGCCACCTTTCAGCGCACCTAACAGCAACGTGACGCGGATGTGCTCACCGCGTTTGAGCGTGTGCGCCAGCGCCAGGAAGCCCGCGCCGGCCATCAGGTAGCCGGCATAGGCGTCGGTGCCTGGCACGTGAAAGTGCAGCAACCGGCTGACGACGGACAGCAGCACCATCACCAGCAGGCCCACCATGGAAAGGGCCGCCAGCCCGGCTGCCCCGTCATACAGCGCGTCCAGAAACCTGCGCACCGCCCTGCGCCTATTTCATGAACGCGTCAACGAGCTGCTTGCCTTCAGGCCCGGCCTTTTCCAGCCATTCCTTCAGCAGCGTGTCGCCCACCTTCTTCATGTCGGCCTTCAGCTGCGGGCTGGGCGGCAGGATCTGCATGCCGCTCGCCTTGAGCTTGTCCAGCGTCTCGCCATTGGCCTTGCGGCTGGCAGCCCAGCCGCGCGTTTCCGCGTCAGCGCCGGCCTTCAGCACGGCGGCCTTGGTGGGCGCGTCCAGCGCGTCGAAGGCGGCCTTGTGGATGAGCACCAGGTTCTTCGGCAGCCAGGCCTGTGTGTCGTACCAGTACTTGACGTGTTCATAGAGCTTGCTGTCCCAGCCCGTGGAGCCGCTGGACATCATGCTGTCCGTCACGCCGGTGGCGAATGCCTGGCTGACTTCCGCAGCCTGCACGGTGACCGGCTGCGCGCCCACCAGTTCAGCAATGCGCGACGTGGCCGGGTTGTAGGCGCGCCACTTCATGCCCTTCAGGTCGGCCGCGCTGGCGAGAGGCTTCTTGGAGTAGATGCCTTGCGGCGGCCACGGCACCGAAAACAAGACCAGCATGCCTTGCTCGGCCAGCTTCTTGTCGAACATCGGCTTTTGCACCTTCCACAGCTTGGCCGCTTCTTCGTAGCTGTCGGCCAGGAAAGGAATCGCGTCGGCACCAAAAATCTGCCATTCGTTGCTGAAGTTGGAAATGAGCACTTCACCGATCTGCGCCTGCCCGCCCTGCACCGCGCGCTTGATTTCCGGCGCCTTGAAAAGCGACGCGCCCGGGTGCACCGTGATCTTCAACTTGCCCGCCGTGGCGCGGTCGACATCGGCGGCAAACTCAGCCAGGTTGATGCTGTGGAAGTTGGTGGCCGGATAGGCCGCCGGCAGGTCCCACTTCGTCTGGGCATGGGCCTGGGCCGATGCGCCCAGTGCCAGCACAGCGGCGGCCATCAGCAGGGGACGGGGAAATTGCATGGGGGCTCCGGGTGTCGGTCTTGAACAGGCGGCTAGCATAGGCCGTCACCGGGACGGTCCGGCCCCGGGCCTTCCCGCAAAAAGCGCTCAAGAGCGACCTTCAAACATGCCGCCCCCGGGCCCACGCTGGCCCACGCGCTTGATACCGCTTTTGCCCCAGGTGCTGGCAGCGGCAGACCAGGGGCAGCGGCCGCCGATGTGTTGATCGCCAGACTCTTCGTCGCTGGCCTGCTGCCGGGCCTGATGTAATCCAGGCCACTGAACCCGAAGGAATTCACGATGACCACCACCCGCTGGCAGTTCTGGATCGACCGCGGCGGCACTTTCACCGACGTGGTGGGCCGAGCGCCCGACGGCGTGCTGCACACGCTGAAGCTGCTGAGCGAAAACCCCGAGCACGAGTCTCATGGCTACCGGGACGCCGCCGTGGAAGGCATCCGCCGCCTCTTGGGCCAACATGCGGGCTTGCAGCCCGGCCAGCCCATCACACCCGAGCAGGTGGAGTGCGTGAAGATGGGGACCACCGTTGCCACCAACGCGCTCTTGGAACGCAAGGGCGACCGCACGCTGCTCGTCACCACGCGCGGCTTTCGCGACGCGCTGCGCATCGCCTACCAGGCGCGGCCGCGGCTGTTTGACCGCCACATCGTGCTGCCCGAGTTGCTGTACGAACGCGTGGTCGAAGCGCAGGAACGTGTGGCCGCACAGGGCGAGGTGCTGGAACCGCTGGACCTGGCGCACCTGCGTGAACGCCTGTGGGCCGCCTTCGACGCAGGCATCCGCGCCGTGGCCATCGTCTTCATGCACGGCTACCGCTACACCGCGCACGAGCAAGCGGCGGCAGCGCTGGCGCGCGAGATCGGCTTCACGCAGGTCAGCGCGTCGCATGAAGTCAGCCCGCTGATGAAGCTGGTGTCGCGCGGCGACACGACGGTGGTGGATGCCTACCTGTCACCCATTCTTCGGCGTTATGTCGAACAGGTGGCCGCACAGATGCCGGGCGTGCGCCTCTACTTCATGCAAAGCAGCGGCGGCCTCACCGAAGCGCACCACTTCCAGGGCAAGGACGCCATCCTGTCGGGCCCGGCCGGCGGCATCGTGGGCATGGTGCGCACGGCGGTGGCCGGTGGCCACCACAAGGTCATTGGCTTCGACATGGGCGGCACCAGCACCGATGTCAGCCACTACGCCGGTGAATTTGAACGCGCCTTCGAGACGCAAGTGGCGGGCGTGCGCATGCGCGCGCCGATGATGAGCATTCACACCGTGGCGGCGGGCGGGGGGTCGATCCTGGGCTTTGACGGCGCGCGGCTGCGCGTCGGCCCGCGTAGCGCAGGCGCCAACCCGGGCCCGGCCAGTTACCGCCGTGGCGGGCCGCTGGCCACCACCGACGCCAATGTGCTGCTGGGCAAGATCCAGCCCGCGCACTTTCCCAAGGTCTTCGGGACGAAGGCCGATGAAGCGCTAGACCGCGACCACGTCGTCGCCAAGTTTGAAGCCCTGGCCGCGCAGGTGCAGGCCGCGTCCGGCCGCGTGACCACGGCCGAAACACTGGCCGAAGGCTTCCTGCAGATTGCCGTGCAGAACATGGCCAACGCCATCAAGCGCATCAGCGTGGCGCGTGGCTACGACGTGACGCAGTACACGCTGCAGTGTTTTGGCGGCGCCGGCGGTCAGCATGCCTGCCTGGTGGCTGACGCGCTGGCGATGAAGCATGTT
>JANMKK010000240.1:0-13790 GCA_031372005.1 Rubrivivax sp. | reverse complement strand
CGCCTGCGCAGCATCCTGGACAACGTGCCGCTGGGCATCATCTTCCTTGACCCCCAGGGCCACCTGATCGAATGCAACACCCGCTTCTGCGACATGACCGGGCAGCCGGCACCCGCCTTGCTGGGCCGCTCGGTGGCCGAGATGGTGCACAGCGACGACGCCGCCGCCATCCGCCGCATGCGGCGCGACCTGCTGCAAGGCCGCGCACCCAGCCCGCTGGAAGTCGTGCGCCTGCACGTCACTGCCGGGACAAGCGCCGGGCACGAGATCACGGTGCGCGTCAGCGCCAGCGCCTTGCGCGGGGCCGACGGTGCACTGGTGCGGATGGTGGGCGTGGTGGAAGACATCACCGAGCACTTGCGCCTGGAAGCCTCAGAAAAAGCGCTGCAGCGCGCCGAGGCCGCCAACCTGGCGAAGAACGAATTCCTGTCCCGCATGAGCCACGAACTGCGCACGCCGCTCAACGCCATGATTGGCTTTGCGCAGCTGCTGGGGCTGGACCGTGACCCCGGCCTGCTGCCACACCAGCGTGAATGGACGCAGCAGATCCAGCGCGCTGGCTGGCACCTGCTTGAGATGATCAACGACACCCTGGACCTGGCACGCATTGAGAGCGGGTCGGTGCAGCTGAACTTGATGCCGGTGGCCGTGCAGCCACTGGTGGCCGCCTGTCAGGCCATGGTGGCGGCCCTGGCCACGCAGCGCCAGGTGAGTTTCATCGACCGGCTGGATGAAGACGGGTTGGCCGGTGTGGCGGTGCTGGCCGACAACACGCGCCTGAAGCAGGTGCTGACGAACCTGCTGTCCAACGCCATCAAGTACAACCGCGAAGGCGGCAGCATCACCGTCAGCGCCAGGCGCGTGGGGGTGCTGGCTGGGCCGGCGGACTCGGCCGTGGAGATCATCGTCGCCGACACGGGCCTGGGCATGACTGCGGCCCAGCAGGCTGCGCTGTTCCAGCCCTACAACCGCCTGGGCCGCGAGCAGAGCGGCATCGAAGGCACCGGCATTGGCCTCGTCATCAGCCGCGTGCTGGCCGAACGCATGGGCGGCACGCTGGAAGCGCGCAGTGTGGAGGGGAAGGGCTCGACGTTCACGCTGCGCCTGCCCGCCGCCGCGCGCGCCGAGCCCGCAGCCGTGCGCTACACCGACACCTCACCCGCGCCTTACCAGCAGCGCCTGGTGCACTACGTGGAAGACAACGAAACCAACATCGAAGTCATGCGCGGCGTTTTCGCGCAGCGCGCGCAAATTCGCCTGGAGACATCCACACTCGGTCTGGACGGCCTGGCCGCCATCCGCAACACGCAGCCCGACCTGGTGCTGCTGGACATGCAACTGCCCGACATCAGCGGCCTGGAACTGCTGCGCCACCTGAAGCAGGACGACAGCGTGGCCAGCATCCCCGTGGTGGTGGTGTCGGCCGACGCCACGCTGCAGCAGACCCAGAACGCGCTGACCTCGGGCGCGCTGCACTACGTGACCAAGCCGCTCAACGTGGCGCGCTTACTGGAAATCGTGGACGAGATCATGGAGGCTGCGGATACGCGGTGGGGGTAGATGCGTGGCCTCAATCGGTGGCAGCAAAGGCGGGCCCGGGCAGGCTTGAGCGCTTCGCTGTGGCGGCGAGGAGCGGAAGTCTTGAGTCGGCGCGCACCGCGCGCTTCAACCTCTGATTTACCGCCGACTGTTTGAACGAAGTGAGCGCAGCGAGCGAAGTGAGTTGGGCGGTACGACTCAAGACTGAGTACCGCAGCGAAGTCGTAGCGCAGCGAAGACCGCCATAGCGTGGGCCGCTGCCGGGCACCGCCCGACGCGACACGCGACAGCCGGACGCCCAGCGCCCAACAAACCCATCACACTTCAGCCCTACCGGCCGCGCCGCGCCGCGCCACCAAAGGACTTCCCATGGCCATCAACCAGAGCGTCAAAGCCGATGCCAACGCCCCCGCCGTCACCGAAATGCTGGCGCGCTTTGCCGTCGGCCACCCGTCTCGCGGCTGGAGCGATGCAGTCGAGGCAGAAGCGCACCGCACCTTCGCCAACTGGGTGGGTTGCGCCATCGGCCCGTCCGCGCACGACACGGTGCAAGCAGCACTGCACGCCGTGCAAGACCTGCAACCCGCACCGCAAGCCAGCCTGCTGGGCCGCAGCGAGAAAGTCGACATCGCCAGCGCAGCGCTCATCAACGGCATCAGCTCGCACACCTGGGACTTTGACGACACACACCTCAAGACCATCATCCACCCGGCCGGGCCGGTGGCGCCTGCGGTGCTGGCGCTGTGCGAACACCTGAACCTGTCCGGCCGTCAGCTCATCGACGCGCTGGTGCTGGGCATTGAAGTGAGCTGCCGCGTCGGCAACGCGATCTACCCCGAGCACTACGACCGCGGCTGGCACATCACCGGCACCACCGGCATGCTGGGCAGCGCTGCGGCCTGTTCACGCCTGCTGGGCCTGGACGCGGCGCGCACGCAGATGGCGCTGGGCATTGCGGCGTCGCAACCCACGGGGCTGCGCGAACAGTTTGGCACCATGACCAAGCCCTTCCACCCGGGCGGCGCGGCGCGTGTGGGCTTGATGTCGGCGCTGATGGCCAGGCATGGCTACACGGCCAGCAAACGTGCGTTGGAAGCGCCGCGCGGGCTGCTGCAAGTGTTCAGCGACAAGACGGACTGGTCAGAGATCAGCGAAGGTCTGGGAGACCTTGGCCCCCATGCGCGGTGGGAGTCCGCCCTCAACACCTACAAGCCCTTCGCCTGCGGCATCGTCATCCACCCCGCCATCGACGGCTGCGTGCAGCTGCGCAATGCCCACGGTCTGACGGCTGACAACATCCAGAAAATCACGCTGAAGGTGCATTCGCTGGTGCTGGAACTTACCGGCAAGAAGACACCGCGCGACGGGCTGGAAAGCAAGTTCAGCGTTTACCACTCTTGCGCCGTCGGCCTGATTCACGGCCAGGCAGGCGAGCATGAATACACCGACGAAGTCGTCAACCGCGCCGACGTGCTGGCCTTGCGCGCCAAGGTCGAGGCGGTCGTTGACAACAGCATCCACGAAGCGTCGGCCGACCTCACGATCCACACATCCGACGGGCGGACGCTGCACCTGTTTGTCGAACATGCCACCGGCAGTGTCGAACGGCCGATGAGCAACGATCAACTTCGCGCCAAGTTTGTCGGCCAGGCCCTGCCGGTGCTGGGCGCTGACAAGACCGCGCGGGCGTGGGCGCTGGCGATGGACATGGCGCAGTGCGCCGATCTGCGCGAGTTCTTTGCCGCGACCACTGACGGAACCCGCCTGCCACCGCGTTAGCGCCGCGCAGCGTCAAGAGCCGCAGGCCCACGTCGCCAGCGGCCCGCATCCCACTGGTGCCACGATGGCACCCTGGATGCCATGCTTCTGCAAGCTGGCCGCCACAAAGCCGCTGGCCTTGGCGCGCTCCACAAAGCCGCGCAGGAAGCTTTGCGCCGCGTCACCCCGGTTCGCCTGCACGCCCATGGCCTGTTCGATGACCATGAAGCGCCCGGGCAGCAGGCGCAAACCGGGCAAGCGTTCGGAGTCGGCCTGCAGCTGCTGCTTCACACCGGCGGCCACGTCGGCGTTCTCGGAGATGAAGCTGTCCACCACCGCCGGTGAGGTGGGCGCGCGCAAGATCGTGGCGGCTTTCAATTCACGCGTCAGGTGCAGGTCGTAGGCGCTGCCCTTGCCCACCATCACGCGGGTGCCGATGCGGTCAACTTGCCCGTTGTCAGTCAGCGCCGAGGCATTGCGCACAAGGTAGGCACCTTCGATCTGCACATAGGGCGCGCTGAAGCGCACGCCGTCGCTGCGCAGCGGGTCGACGGCGAAGAAGCCGATGTCGGCCTGGCCGGTCTTCACCGCCTCCACCGACTTGGCGGCGGCGTCGAAGACCACCAGGTCCATCGCCACGCCAAGCTCTTGAGCCAGCGCGCGCGCCAGGTCCACCGAAACACCGAAGACCTCGCCCGAGGCTGGGTTGCGCCTGGCCAGGATCGGGTTGCCCAGGTTGATGCTGGCGCGCAGCCTGCCCGTGGGCGCAAAGGCCTTGACCAGGTCGGGTTCCATGGCCGTCGGCGTGGCGCAACCGGTGATGCCGAAAAAGGGCACGGTGCTGAGGGAGGGGATCATGTGGGTGAGCAGGCGGCGGCGTGACAGCAGTGGGTGCATCGGCCGATTCTGGCCGCACGCGGTGGCTCGTCAATAGCGTCAAGCGCCTCAGCGCAGAGGCACGAAGCGCTCGCTGTGGCGCGGTGCAGGCAAGTTGTCGGCCGCAGCCGCTTCGCCGATGTGTTGAATGAGCGTTTGCGGGATGCCGTCCGCGTGGCGGTAGGCCTCCATCCAGGTCTCGGCGCCAGCAGCCGCTTCAGGCCTCTGCAGCAGTTCACACACCAGGCCCGGCCATGCCGCCTGCAACCGGGCCTGAAACTGACGCACCCGCACGGCGCAGTCCGCGTGCTGCGCCGCATCTACCGTGTAGTACACGTACAGGGCAGTCGGCTCGATCACGCCTGGCCCAGCCCTTTCCAGCGCGCCACGAGGTCGGTCTGGATGTCGAACAGGTCCAGCACCCGGCCCACGCTGTGGTTGACGATGTCGTCCACCGTCTGCGGCCGGGCATAAAAAGCGGGCACTGGCGGCATGACGATGGCACCGTTCTGCGTGGCCTGCAGCATGGACTGCAGGTGGCCGGCGTGCAGCGGCGTTTCACGCAGCATCAGCACCAGACGGCGGCGCTCTTTCAGCACCACGTCGGCCGCGCGGGTGACCAGCGTGCTGGTGGTGCCCCAGGCAATTTCCGACAGCGTGCGAATGGAGCACGGCGCTATCACCATGCCCAGGGTCTTGAACGAGCCCGACGAGACGGTGGCCCCGATGTTGCGCGCGTGGTGCACCACAGTGGCCAGCGCTTCCACGTCGGCCGTGCCCATGTCGGTCTCTGCCGCCAGCGTGATGCGGGCGGAGTCCGACATCACGAGGTGGGTTTCGATGCCCGAACCCTGCAGCGCCTGCAGGATGCGGATGCCGTAGATGGCGCCCGACGCGCCGGTGATGCCGACGATGAGTCGGCGGGGTTCAGGGTGAGTCATGGGGCGATTCTCCACGCGGCGCAGCCCGGGGCCAGGTCGGGCGGTGCGGATGCCCCGAGCCGTTGGCCTTTTCGGCAACAGGAAATTCCACTTATGTGAGCGCATGCTCTCGCTCATTCAACGACATTTGTAGGCGTTGTCCCATTCCGAAACCTCGGTGCCTTGGTCCGTAAGCACTCCACCCCCGAGAGTGCTAATATTTGTTCTATTGATGCCCTTGAGGGAATCCGACACCTTATGAACACCGCAGCCTTGTCCGCAAACGCCACCGCCCTGACGGTCCGCGACCCCTGGTCCCTGGTGCCTAGCCTGGGCAACCTGGAGTCTTACGTGTCGGCCGTCAACCGCATGCCGATGCTCACGCAGGCCGAAGAAGTGCAACTCGGCCGCACCTTGCGCGACACCGGTGACCTGCAATCCGCCGGGCG
The DNA here is from genome assembly GCA_031372005.1 of Rubrivivax sp. Classification (GTDB taxonomy): domain Bacteria; phylum Pseudomonadota; class Gammaproteobacteria; order Burkholderiales; family Burkholderiaceae_C; genus Rubrivivax. The sequence goes on along the minus strand of JANMKK010000240.1, from coordinate 8,248 downwards.
CCTGGTGCTGTCGCACCTGCGGTTGGTGGTGTCGATCTCACGCCAGTACGCCGGCTACGGCCTGCAGCAGGGCGACCTGATCCAGGAAGGCAACGTCGGTCTGATGAAGGCCGTCAAGCGCTTCGACCCCGAACAGGGCGTGCGCCTGGTGAGCTACGCCATGCACTGGATCAAGGCCGAGATCCACGAATACATCCTGAAGAACTGGCGCATGGTGAAAGTGGCCACCACCAAGGCGCAGCGCAAGCTGTTCTTCAACCTGCGGTCGATGAAGCAGGGCCTGAAGCAGAGCCACGGCGAGGCCGCAGACGGCGAGACCTTCCGCAACACGTTGACGCCCGATGAAGTCGCGCACGTGGCGCGTGAACTGAACGTCAAGCCTGAAGAAGTCATCGAGATGGAAACCCGCATGTCGGGCGGCGACGTGGCGCTGGAGCCGCAAACGGACGACGGCGAAGAGAGCTACGCGCCCATCGCCTACCTGGCCGACGACACCAATGAACCGACGCAGCGCATCGAGGCGCGGCAACGCGACTGGATGTCCGGCGACGGCATCAGCACGGCGCTGGCGGTGCTGGACGAGCGCAGCCGGCGCATCGTCGAACAGCGCTGGCTGCAGGTGAACGACGACTCTTCAGGCGGCATGACACTGCACGAGCTGGCGGCGGAATACAGCGTCAGCGCCGAGCGCATTCGCCAGATCGAAGTGGCGGCACTGAAGAAGATGCGCAAGGCGCTGGAAGGCGTGACCGCCCACTAGGGCGCCAGTGGGCGGCCACTGAGCGGCCACTGAGCGGCCACTAAGCGGCCACCGAGGGCTACTGAGCGCCCACCAGGCCGGCGCTCCTCAGCCCTGCGCCAGCAGCGCCTTCAGGTCTTGCGTGAGCGCTTCGGCGCCAGTGCCATAGCGCGTGAAAAGCCGCACCCGGCCCTGCGGGTCGAAGACATAGCTGGCCGCCGTGTGGTCCACGGTGTAGTTGGCTTCCGTACTGCCCGGCACCTTGGCGTAGAAGACCTTGAAGGCCTTCGCCGTGGCCAGCGTTTCTTCGGGCGTGCCGCGCAGCGCCACGAAGTCGGCGCCGAAGTTGTTGACGTAGGCCTTCAGCAGCGCCGGGGTGTCGCGGTCCGGGTCGACGGTGATGAAGATTCCCTGAACACGCGCGCCGTCGGCGCCGAGTGCTTTCTTCACGGCGGCCAATTCCAGCAGCGTGGTGGGGCAGACATCGGGGCACTGCGTGAAGCCGAAGAACACCACCACCACTTTGCCCTTGAATTCGGCCAGCGACCGGTGTTTGCCGTCGGCGTCGGGCAGGTTGAAGTCTTGGGCGTAGTCGGCGCCGGTGATGTCGATGGACTTGAAGGACAGCGAAGGGGAAGGCGCAACACCAAGTGCCCCGCCGGGTGCTGCGCCGGGTGCCGCGCGGTCACAGGCCGCAAACAACGGTGCGGCCAGGCCGCTCAACATCAAGTCACGCCGGGAAATAGCCATGGGTTCAGGTAGTGGTCGATCAGCAGCGCGGCAAACAGCAGCGACAGGTGCCAGATGGAAAAACGAAAGGTGCGACGCGCGAGCGCGTCGCTGTAGTGGCGCCACAGCTGCCAGCCATAAGCCATGAAGCCGATGCCCAGCGCGACGGCTGCCGCCAGGTACAGCGGCCCGCTCATGCGGAACACAAACGGCAGCAGCGTGGCTGCAAAGAGCACGATCGTGTACAGCAGCACCTGCAGGCGCGTGAATTCAGGGCCGTGGGTGATGGGCAGCATCGGCAGGCCGGCCTTGCGGTAGTCCTCGGCGCGGTACAGCGCCAGGGCCCAGAAGTGGGGCGGTGTCCACAAAAAGATGATCAGGCACAGGATCAGCGCTTCGTGGCCCACCGTGCCGGTCATTGCGGCCCAGCCCAGCACCGGCGGCATGGCGCCTGAGGCGCCGCCGATGACGATGTTCTGCGGCGTCATCGGTTTGAGCACCACGGTGTAGATGACGGCATAACCTACGAATGTGGCGAAAGTCAACCACATCGTCAGCGGGTTGACCCAGAGGTACAGCACCGTGCTGCCGGCCGCGCACAGCACGGCCGAAAAAATCAGCGCCTGCGCCGTGCTGAGCTGGCCCTTGGCGGTGGGGCGCCATGCGGTGCGCGCCATGCGGCTGTCGATCTGCTGTTCCACCAGGCAGTTGAAGGCCGCCGCCGCCGCAGCGACCAGCCAGATGCCGACGGTGGCCAGGCCGGCCAGGCGCCAGTCGGGCCAGCCGGGTTCGGCCAGCAGCATGCCGATGAGGGCGCAGAAAACGATCAGCTGCACCACGCGCGGTTTGGTCAGCGCGTAGAACTGGCTCCACACGGTGGCAGCGGTTCTGGGGGCGGGAAGGGTCTGTTCCATCGGGTGGACGATTCTAGGAGGCCGACCACACCAGCGGACGCGACGCCCACACGGCCGCTGCGGGCCGGGAACGCGCCAGCAGCAGCGTGAGCAGCAGCACCAAGCCCGCCGCGCCAGCCGAGTGGCCCAGCGCGGCGACCAGCGGCCAACCCAGCACGACGCTCGACAGGCCGCTGGCCACTTGCGCCACCAGCAAGGCGGCCAGCGCCTGTGCAAAGCCCATGCAGGCAGCACCTGAGCGCCACAACCGCCATGCCAGCGCACCCAGCACCAGCACCACGGCACCCGCGGTCATCCGATGAGCCATGTGGACGGCAACCTGGGACTCCAGCGTGCGTGCGACAGCGGAGCCCGCTTCAGCCACATCCCCCAAGCCGCGCAACAACGTGAAGCCGCTGCTGAAGTCCATCGCCGGCCACCATTCGCCATTGCACTGCGGGAAGCCCGCGCAGGCCAGCACCGCATAGTTGCTGCTGACCCAGCCGCCGAGTGCGACTTGCAGGGCAAGCAGTGCCGCCGCAGCCCAGGCGAGGCGCCGCAAACCGGCACTCAGTGCCAGCGGCTGTTGCCGCAGTGCCGCCTGTTGCACCGCCAGCAAGACCAGCAGCAGGAGCCCACCCAGCAGGTGCAGCGTGACGATGGCGGGGTAGAGCTTGAGCGTCACTGTGTACTTGCCGAACGCGCCCTGCACACCCACCCACAGCATCGTCAGCGTCGGCCACCAGGGCGACAGCGACAGCTGCTTGCGCGCGCGCCAGGCCGCTGCGGCCATCACCACCGTCAACACGCCCACGGTCATGGCAAGGTAGCGGTGGATCATCTCGATCCAGGCCTTGTGCCAGCTCACCGGCCCGCCGGGCACCGCCGATTGCGCGGCATGAATTTCTTCACGCGCACCCAGGGGGCTGACTTCACCATAACAACCCGGCCAGTCGGGGCAGCCCAGGCCGGAATCGCTCAAGCGGGTGAAGGCGCCGAAGACGATGAGGTCAAAGGTGAGGAAGAGCGTCAGCGCCGTCAACGCCAAGAGCCGCGTGCGCGTGTCGGCGCCGCGCTGGCGCAGCCACCACCACGACAGTGGCAGCGTGGCCAGAGCCAATGCCAACACCAGCAGGCGCAGCGCTGGCGCCAGGTCAACAAGCGGTTGCGGGGTGGGGTCCATCGTTCGGGTCTGTGTGCACTTCAGCGTCCTGGCAAATCCCAACTGGCAGACGCACGCAGCACACGGTCCAGGTCACGCTTGACGCGGCCGGGGTCTGGGCCTGGCGGCATGCGCATCATCCATTCGCCCATCGGGTCAACGAGGTAGAGGTGGTCTTCCAGCGCGCGCCCTTCTGCGGGCACCAGCCAGCGCGCCAGGGCATCGCGCGGCACACGCAGCGCGGTCAGCGGCGCCTTGCCACCAATGGCCTCTTTTAACGCGGGCGACAGCGGGGCCTCATCGGTGATGAACCAGACCTTTTCAAGCCTGTCGCTCTCACGGCCCAGCATCTCGCGCAACTGGCGCTGCATGAACAGGCGCTGCTCGCACGCAGTGGCGCAGGCCGATGGCCCCACCACCACCAGCAGCCACTGCCCTCGCAACGACCGGGCTGCCACCGGCGCACTGGTCAACGTCTGCAACGGCAGATCGGGCAAGGCCCGCGTGGGCAGGATCAATGTGCTGTAGTTGGTGCGGCCCTGCGGCCGGATGACGAAGTAGGTGAGGTACGACGCAATCACCGGCGCCGCGCACACCAGCAGCACCAGCAGCATCTTGGCGCGACCACTCAGCGTGCGGCGCTGCGCGGCCTGTGCAGGTTCGGACAGGTCGGGGGTGGCGACGCTGTGCACCGTCATCAAGAGCGGCTCAAGGCGGTTTGTCTCTGGCGGCATGGCGGCGGGGGCGGATGAATTGGAACCAGGCATAGAGAAGAACAGTCAGCGCACAAAGTGAGAACCACTGGAAGGCGTAGCCGTAGTGTTTTTGCAGACCCGTGTCGGGGGCGGGCCACTGGCGCAGCAGACCGTCGGGCGGGCCGTCGGTTGAGGATTGGGGGCTGTCGTCCTGCACCAGAGCCCACGGCCGCAAGCGCAACGCCGCTTCTTGCGCATAGGAATCAATGCCCAGATTTTGCCGGATCGGCCCTGAGGCTGCGGCGTCAAACTCGTACAACCGCGCCAGCGCGGGGGCGATGCGACCCGCCACGGTGACGGTGCCGACAACGGATGGCGGTGGCGCGACGCGCGTGCGGTCAGCCGCATCGCGCGGCAACCAGCCGCGCTGCACCAGCACCGCGCTGCCGTCGGCCAGTTGCAGCGGCGTCACCAGGTAGAAACCGATGCGGCCACTCATAGGGCGGTTGTCGAGGTAGATGGACCGCTCGGCCAGCCATTGCCCCTGCAGCAGCGCGCGCCGGTGCGGTGGCGCCGCGCCATCGGCAAGGGTGCGCGGCAGTGCGTCGGCCGTCAATGACGGCAGCGCAGACTGGGTCTGCACGGCCTGCTGCAATTGCACCTTCTGTGCGGCGCGGTCGAGTTGCCACAGCCCCAAGCGCGCCGTCCCTGCCGCCACCACCAGCGCACCCACAAAGAGCCAGGCCTTCGACCACCGGTTCAGCGCCAGGGCCATGCTGGACGTCGATAATCAGGCCCCATGAAAACCGTGATGGTGCTCTTGATGGTGGCGGTGCTGGTGGCCCTGGCCAGCGCTGGCGTGTTCATGCTGAAGAAGGGCCGCAGCGAAGACAAGCGCGGCAAGCAGATGGCGCGCGCGCTGGCGCTGCGCGTGGCACTGTCGGTGCTGCTGTTCCTGTTCATCCTGCTGAGCTGGCGCATGGGTTGGGTGCGGCCGACGGGCATTCCGATCGGCGCTTAGAAAAACAAGAACGCCGCGCAACGCGCGGCGTTCGCTGAGCACGATGCGGTTGGCTTAGAGCCAATACACCAGGAAGTACAAGCCGAGCCAGACCACGTCCACGAAGTGCCAGTACCAGGCCGCGCCTTCAAAACCGAAATGCTTCTCGGGCGTGAAGTGACCCTTCATCAGGCGCAGCGTGATGAAGGTCAGCATCAACATGCCGACGAAGACGTGAAAGCCGTGGAAGCCGGTGAGCATGAAGAACGTCGAGCCGAAGATGCCACTGCTGAGCTTGAGGTTCAGGTCGCTGTAGGCGTGCATGTACTCGAAGGCCTGCACGCAGACGAAAGTGGCGCCCAGCACAACCGTGATCCACATCCAGATGATCGTCTTTGCGCGGTGGCCGGCGATGAGCGCATGGTGCGCAATCGTCAGCGTGACGCCCGATGTCAGCAGCAGCGCGGTGTTGATGGTGGGCAGCGGCCACGGTCCCATGGTGCTGAAAGCTTCGACCGTGCCAGCCGGTGACGCGGTGTAGCCGCCACCCGCACTGGGCCAGATGGCCTTGAAGTCGGGCCACAGCACCTGGTTGTCAAGGTTGCCGAGCGTGGGCAGCGCATGCACCCGTGCCCAGTACAGCGCACCGAAGAAGGCGGCAAAGAACATCACTTCGCTGAAGATGAACCAGCTCATGCTCCAGCGGAAAGAGACGTCAACACGGTCTGAGTACTGGCCTCCTTCGCTTTCGGATACCGCTTCGCGGAACCACTGGAAGAGCACGCTCAGCCAGACAACCACGCCCACCAGCAGCGAATAGGCACCCCAGCCGTGGCCGTTGACCCATTGGCCGGCGCCCAGGATGACCAGGAACAGGCCAAAGGCCACCAGCACCGGGTGGCGCGACGGGGCGGGGATGTAGTAGTACGGGGCCTGGCCGGAAGCCGCAGCGGGGGTGGTGGCTGACATGGGAGTCCTTGTTCTCGAATTCTTGAAATTTGTGGCGGGCTTCGCGGCTTTGCTTCAGGCGGCCACGCCGCTGGTGACAACCCAGCGCACGAGCAGCGCAATGAAGGCCACGAACACGGCCGCACCGAGCACGCCGCCGATCACCACATGAACCGGGTTGAGCTTTTGCACGTCCTGCTCAAGACCGCTTGCACGGCGGATGCCCAGGAACGACCAGGCCACAGCACGCATCGTCTGCAGCAACGAAGCCGGGCGCTGGCTGGCTTCCTTCAGGCCATTCATGCGCTCATGCCGCTCATGCCGCTCATGCCCCTCATGCCGGTGCGCCTGCGGTTGCAGTAGCGGTTCTAGCTGCTGCCGCTTTCGGGCCAACCGTGCCGGCTGGCGCACTCGGCACCTTGCCGCCGACTTCAAAGAAGGTGTACGACAGCGTCACCGTCGTCACGTCCTTGGGCAGCTTCGGGTCGATGCGGAAAGTCACCGGCCAGGTCTTGCTTTCACCGGGCAGCAGTTTCCATTCATTGAAGCAGAAACACTCGACCTTGTTGAAGTGCGCACCCGCCACCATCGGCGCATAGCTGGGAATGGCCTGCGCCGCCATGGTGCGGTTCTGGCGGTTGCGAAACTCGTACATCACGGTGGCCAGCTCACCCGGGTGCACTTGCAGTGAACGCTGAGCGGGCTTGAAGTCCCAGGGGCCGCGCACGTTGGCGTCGAATTCGACCGTGATGGTGCGGTTGAGATCGACCTGCGTGTTGGGTTCGGCGACAGTACCCAACCAGCTGCCACTGGCAATACGCTGATCCGACAGCGACAGCACGTTGATGCCCAGCGCATTGCAGATGGCGCGGTACATCGGCACCAGCGCGTAGCCAAAGCCGAACATCAGGCTCACCACCACCAGCAGCTTCACGAGCATGCGGTGGTTGTGGACGATGACGCGGGGCAGGGGCAGCATGGCGTTCAGTGGGGGATCAGCGCAAGATCAGTGCGAACTCAGGAGGACCATCTTGGTCACGAAGCCGATGGCGAACATCGCCGCCACCGACGCCAGGATCAGCGCCAGCCGCAGGTTGGCCCTGCGTTGTTGTGGGTTCAATGCCATGGCTGCTCGACCTTGCTTCAGCCGATCACGCGCGTGGCGGTGATGTCCAGCTTGGGCGGCGTCTCAAAGGTGTGCCAGGGCGCCGGTGACGGCACTTCCCATTCCAGGCCTTCAGCCGATTCCCAAGGACTCTGCGGCGCCGGCTCACCCTTGCCGCGCATCACGGGGATGACGACGAAGAGGAAGAAGTAGACCTGCATCAAGCCGAAGCCGAAGGCACCGATCGACGCCAGCATGTTGAAGTCGGCAAACTGCATCGGGTAGTCGGCATAACGCCGTGGCATGCCGGCCAGGCCCAGGAAGTGCATCGGAAAGAAGGTGACGTTGAAGAAGATCAGCGAACCCCAGAAGTGGATCTTGCCGCGCGTTTCGTTGTACATCACGCCGCACCACTTGGGGCTCCAGTAGTAGAAACCGGCGAACAGGCCGTACAGCGAACCGGCCACCAGCACATAGTGGAAGTGCGCCACCACGTAGTAGGTGTCCTGCAGCTGGATGTCGATGGGCGCCATGGCCAGGATCAGACCCGTGAAGCCGCCCATCGTGAAGACGAAGAGGAAGCCGACGGCAAACAGCATCGGCGTCTCGAAGGTCATCGAGCCTTGCCACATCGTGGCCAGCCAGTTGAAGATCTTCACGCCCGTGGGCACTGCGATCAGCATCGTCGCGTACATGAAGAACAGCTGCCCCGTCACCGGCATGCCGGTGGTGTACATGTGGTGCGCCCAGACGATGAACGACAGGATCGCGATCGACGAGGTGGCGTAGACCATGCTCGGGTAGCCAAAGAGCCGCTTGCGCGCAAAGGTGGGGATGATGGCGCTGACGATGCCGAAGGCCGGCAAGATCATGATGTAGACCTCGGGGTGGCCGAAGAACCAGAAGATGTGCTGGTACATCACCGGGTCACCGCCGCCGGCGGGGTTGAAGAAGCTGGTGCCGAAGTGGCGGTCGGT
>JANMKK010000233.1:0-7573 GCA_031372005.1 Rubrivivax sp. | reverse complement strand
CCCGGCGCTGCTGCTGGTGGACAGCATCTCGGGCCTGGCGAGTGCCGACTACCGCCACGACGAATGGGGCGTGGACGTCACCATCAGCGGCTCGCAAAAGGGCCTGATGCTGCCACCGGGCATCAGCTTCAACGCCCTGTCGCCCAAGGCGCTGCAAGCCAGCAAGGCAGCCACATTGCCCCGCGCCTTCTGGGCCTGGGACGAGATCGTGGCGATGAACAAGGACGGCTACTGGCCCTACACGCCCAACACAAATTTGCTCTACGGCTTGAGCGAGGCGCTGGACATGCTGCTGGCCGAAGGACTGGATGCGGTGTTTGCGCGCCACCAGCGCTGGGGCGCGGGCGTGCGCGCCGCCGTGACGGCCTGGGGCCTGCCGATCCAGTGCGCCGACCCGGCGGTGTATTCGCCAGTGCTCACTGGCGTCATCACGCCGCCGGGTGTGGATGCCGACCTGCTGCGCCAGTTGATCCACCGGCGCTTCGACCTGTCGCTGGGCACGGGTCTTGGCAAACTCAAGGGCCGCATGTTCCGCATGGGCCACCTGGGCGACAGCAACGATCTCACGCTGGTGGCCATGGTGGCGGGGGTGGAAATGGGCCTGCAGCTGACGGGCGTGAAGCTGGCTGGCAGCGGCGTGCAGGCGACGATGAACCACTTTGCCAGCCACCCGTCGCCATTGGCACAAAGGCTGGCGCTGGCTGCTGAAGCTTGACGCAGCCCGAACAGGAGACAACCGCATGGTCCATCGCCGCACCCTCATCACTGCAGCCGCAGCCACAATCGCCGCGCCAATGCTGCGCGCGCAGACCCTGCAGTCATTGCCGAATGGCCCCGTCCGCATCATCGTCGGCTTCCCACCCGGTGGTGGCACCGACATCCTGGCGCGTGTGCTGGCGCCGCGCCTGCAGGACTTGTGGAAAGTGACGGTGCTCGTCGAAAACAAGGCCGGAGCCGCCGGCGTGGTGGCAGCAGACTTTGTCGCCAAGCAGCCACCCGACGGCAACACGCTGCTGATGGCGCACATCAACAGCCAGGCCATTGCGCCTGCGCTGCAGCCCAAGCTCAGCTACAACGCCGAAACCGACTTCTCGCCCATCGTGCTGGTGGGCGTGACGCCCAATTTGCTGATCTGCAACGCCGAGCAGCCGGCCAAGACCGTCAAGGATCTGGTGGCGCTGTGCCGCGCCAGGCCCGGCCACGTGACCTTCGGCTCATCGGGCCCGGCTTCAGCGCAGCACCTGGCGCTGGAACTGTTCAAGTTCCAGGCCAAGGTCTTTGCGCTGCACATCCCCTACCGCGGATCGGGCCCGCTGATCACGGACCTGCTGGGTGGCCAGGTGATGTACAGCTTTGAGACCATGACGGCCGCCTCACCCCACGTCAAGGGCGGCAAGGCAGTGGCCGTGGCCCAGACGCGGCTGCAGCGGTCCAAGGCGTTCCCGCAGGTGCCCACGGTGGCCGAAGAAGGCTTCCCGGGCTTTGACGCCAGCACCTGGTACGGCCTGGCGGGGCCCGGGCGGTTGGCGCCCGCGATCGTCAAGCGCATGAACGAAGACGTGAACCGGGTGCTGGCGATGACCGAGGTGACCGACCGTCTGGCGCTGGCGGGCGCCGAAGATTCGGGCGGCACGCCAGAACGCTTTGCCGACTTCATGCGCGGCGAACGGGCCAAGTACCTGAAGCTGGCCAAGGACGCGTCGATCCGCATCGACTCCTGATGGCCCCAGGGGCCGGTACGCACGGCCCGGCCACTTCATTCCGCAACAACTGGGCTCGGTTTCCCGGATGGTGAACCGCACCCTGTGATGACAGCCTGCGCGCTGCGAAATTCGATACAGCCAAGCCCGCATCCCGCGGCACCTGACGGAGTCCTGCCCCATGACGATCGATCGCCCCGCAATCTGCGCCTTTGCCGCAGCGCTGCTGCTGGCCGCCTGCGCAAGTGGACCCTCCACCCCGCCCGCACCCGACGCCACCACACTCATCCAGCAGGCACAAGCCGCGCTGCGCGGTGGCAGCAGCAAGACGCTGGTGGTCAGCGGCCGCGGCACGGGCGCGCTCTTCGGCCAGGCCTGGCAGCCGACCGTGGCCTGGCCGGGGTTGAACTATTCGATGCTCAAGCGCAGCTACAACCTGGACGCCGGCACTTTCGGCGAAGAGTTCGGCCGCAGCCGCGCCGAGCCCCAAGGTGGCGGTGGCACGCCGCTCATGGGCATGGGCGAAGCACGCGCCGTGGGCTGGGCGCGCGAAGGCTTTGCCTGGAATGTGGCGGGCACCACCAGCAGCGCAGCACCCGTGGCATTGCCCGGTCGCGTCCATGACCTGTGGACCACCTCACCGCACAGCGCGCTGGCGGCAGCCAAACGCTACAGCGCGGTGGCCGGCTCGCGCATGGAAGGTGGCAAGCCGCTGTCCACGCTCACGTTCACCGCGCCGGGCCAGTTGATAGCCACCGTGGTCATCGACGAACGCAAGCTGGTGACGCGCGTGGAATCGACCATGCCGCACCCGGTGCTGGGCGACACCGCCGTGGTCAGCGAATTCCTGGACTATGTCGATCAGGCGGGCTACTTCCCCCAGCGCATCCGCCAGAGCCAGGGCGGATTCCCGGTTCTGGACCTGGTGGTGACCGAGTTCAGCACGCAGCAAGCCGTGGACGTGGCCGTGCCCGACAGCGTGCGCACGGCTTCAGAAAACGTCACCGTCCAACCCGTGGCGCCGGGCGTGTGGTTTCTGGCGGGCGGTTCTCACAACAGCGTGGCCATCGAGCAAAGCCAACAGATCGTGCTGGTGGAGACCCCTCTCTACGACGGCCGCGCGCTGGCCGTCATCGCTGCGGCCAACAAGCTGGTGCCCGGCAAGACGGTGAAGACCGTCATCAATTCGCACCATCACTTCGACCACGCAGGCGGCCTGCGTGCCGCTGCGGGGGAAGGCGCGCAGCTCATCACGAGTGCGATGGCCAAGCCCTACTTCGACCGCGTCTTCGCCAACCCCAACCGCGTGGCGCCCGACCGCCTGGCGCAGAGCGGGCGCAGCGCCACCATCGTGGGCGTGGACAGCAAGACCCTGCTGCGCGACGCGATGCGGCCCATCGAGATCCATGAGATGGAGGGCAGCATCCACGCCCAGGGTTTCATGATGGTGTGGCTGCCGAACGAGAAGCTGCTGATCGAAGCCGATGCCTACACACCCGGCCCGCCCAACAGCCCGCCACCGCCTGCCCCGAACCCCAACCACCTGAACCTGGTGGCCAATTTCGACCGGCTGGGCTTGGCGCCAGAGCGCATCCTGCCGCTGCACAGCCGGGTGGTGCCGATGGCGGAACTGAATGCGCAGATTGGTCGAAAGTAGCGCGGAAACAGCAGGGCGAAAACAGCTGCGGGCGGAAACAGCCCGCCGCCCTGCCACTCCAGCGCCGGCAGTTCTTGGAGTCGAGAGACACCAGCACGCACCTGGTGGCGTCTTGCAGCGTCGCGGAACAGGCGAATCTCTTCACCGACGATTTGCCCGCCCTGGATGAACGACGCGTTGAACTTGATGCCGCCGCTTTCCATGAACGGGCCGTCGCGCTCTTCAATACCGCGCAGCGCGTCGGACACCCGGTTGGCCACCTCAAACATCGAAGCCGCGCTCCAGATGTGCGGCGGCTTGCCCCGGCGAGCGAGTTGTCGACGCCGGCGTGCGTGCGCGAATCGCTCGCGAAGATCAGGCCGTCTTCCAGCTTGACGCCCACGAAATAGCTAATATCTTTTAGACGTTACGTTTCAGCGAACCTGCACTTCGTCGGCCCAGACCTTGAAGCGCTGCAGCGTGTTGGGGCCGAAGGTGCTGGCCAGCGCCACGTCGCAGGCGTCACGGCCGCGCGCCATCAGCACGCGGCCCATGCGCGGCGTGTTGTTGCGGGCGTCAAAGGTGTACCAGCGGTCGCCCAGGAAGACCTCGAACCAGGCCGCAAAGTCCATCGGCGCGTCCACCGGCGGGATGCCGATGTCACCCAGATAGCCGGTGCAGTAGCGCGCCGGAATGTTCATGCAGCGGCACAGCGTGATGGCCAGGTGCGCGTAGTCGCGGCAGACACCGCGGCCTTCGTTGTAGGCCTCCAGCGCCGTGCGCGTGCGGCGCGCGTGTTCATAGCCGAAGCGGATGCGCTGGTGGGTGAAGTCGCAGATGGCCTGCACCCGCGCCCAGCCCGTGGGGCCGTTGCCAAACAGCTGCCAGGCGAATTCAGACAACTGGTCGGTCTCGCAATAGCGGCTGCCCAGCAGGTACACCAGGGTCGATTCAGGCAGGTATTCCACCGGGATCTGCTGCGCGCCGGGTGCGTAGGCATCCACGAGGCCGGTGTCGCGCAAGAGCGCGTCCGTGCTCAGCACAAAACGGCCTGGCGTCGCCACGATGCGGCTGCACCAGTTGCCGAAGCCGTCGCGGTAAGCCGTGACGGGGACGGCGGGCTGGGTCACCAGGTAGTCGGGCCGGACCAGGTCCGACGCGCGGGAATAGTGGATGCTTAGCGTCAGGATCATCGGCGTGGGCGCGGGTAATTCGTATTCCATCTCAAAGCCGACACGGATCTGCATGAGGTACTTCCAAGGTTGGCGCTGTGCGCGAAGAGGATTGCGTGGCGGGCACGCACGGCGGTTGGCGTCAGCATGAATTGTGGGCAACCCCGGGTCTGTTCGTTGACGGACAGACGGCAGCAGACGGGGTCGCAGCCCGCCGCGCCCTCACCGCGCCCGCGCCCCAACCCTCACCCGCACCCTCACGGCCTGTCGGGCGCGATGCTTTCGGCGTAGTCCACCAGCGCTTCCAGGATCGCCTGGCCGCGTTCGTCGTTGTTTTGCATGGCCCGGTCGGCCAGTGCGTCCACCTGTTCAAAAAAGGCGGCCAGCGTGAGGCCACCGCCTTCGCCCTGATGCAGCCGCGCCGTGCGGTGCTGCTGCCAGCGTTCCTGCCCGGCTTCGTCCAGCGTGGCGGGGAAGTTGCGAGCCCGGTAGCGAAACAACAGCTCGTCCAGGCGCACGTCCTGAAAGGCCACCCGTTTGGCCGCCAGCTGCGCGGGATTCAGTTCACGAAGCCGCTGCAGGGTGCGCCGGTCTTCGTTGCCGACAAAGCCGCCATAGAGGTCTTCATCGACATCGGGCGGGCTGGTGGCTTCAGGGCGTGAAAACACCGTCGGCCACAGCGGGTCGAGGTGGCCCTTCAGCGCCGCAGCGTGTTCAGCGTGGCGCCGCGCAGCGGGCACATCCATCGCCCAGCGCGCGGCCACTGGTTCCAGCGTGCGCAGGTTGCCAATGACGACGGGCGACTTGTTGATGTGGATGGTCTTGATCGGCAGGCGTTGTTCACCCGCCGGCAGATCAGCCTGCTTCGTGTACAGCCTGCGGCGCACCGTGTCGGCGTCCAGCGTGGCCAGCTCGCGCGGGTCATGCGCCAAGTCCCAGACGATGACTTCGTTTTTGTTGGTGGGGTGCTGCGCCAGCGGCCAGACGATAGCCAGGCAGCCACGCTCTACCGCGTACATGCCCGACAGGTGCACAAAGGGCTTGCCGTGGCCGATTTCGGCCAGCACGGCGTCCTTCTTGCGCAGCTTGAGGCAGAAGTCCCAGAGCTTGGGCTGATGACGCTTGATCAAGCGCGCAAGCGCCAGCGTCGCGCGCACGTCGCTCAGTGCATCGTGCGCGGCCTCGTGCGCCAGGCCGTTGGCCGCCGTCAGTTGTTCGAGCCTGAAAGACGGCTTGCCACTCATCTCACCCGTTTGGTGGGTGGGCCACTGGATGCCTTCAGGCCGCAGCGCCCAGGTGCAGCGGACAGTGTCCATCAAGTCCCACCGGCCGCAGCCGTTCTGCCATTCGCGGGCATAGGGGTCGATGAGATTGCGCCAGAACAGGAAGCGCGTCACCTCGTCGTCAAAGCGGATGCTGTTGTAGCCCACGCCCACGGTGCCGTCGCGCGCCAACTCGGCTTCGATGCGGGCTGCAAATTCGTGTTCTGGCAGGCCCCGCTGCAGCGCAGTCTGCGGCAGGATGCCGGTGAGCAGCACGCTTTCCGGGTCGGGCAGGGTGTCGGGCGTGGGTTGGCAGTGCCACATCTGGGGCGGTGCCACCTCGTTCAGGTCGGCGTCGGTGCGCACGCCGGCGAACTGCGCCGGGCGGTCGCGGCGCGGCACGCGGCCGAAGGTTTCGTAGTCGTGCCAGAAGAAGGTGGGCTCTGCCATGCGGCAGGATAGCTCAGCCCCCTGCTGCGGTGCGCCTTGCCCTGCAGCGGATGGCTGGGCCGAATGCGCTGCGAAGCCACCCCCTAGTTTCAAGGCCACGCGACGTGTAGGACGCGTTCAAAAGCCACGCTTTGCCGCTAAGGTGGCCACTGGATTCATGGGGGTCCTCAATGACCAATCACACACCCGCACAGCCTGCAGCACGCAAGGTCTGGCGCATCACCGCCACCGCGCCGCAAGGCGAATACGTCACCCTTGACAAAGCCCAGCCCGCAGCGCCGGCAGCCGCCGACAGCGGCTGGCTGAACTCATCGGTGGAGCTGGAGCGCGGTGCCACGGTCACCGAATACGTCTGGGACCGTTTCCCGCCAGAAGTCCTGGCGATTTACAGCCGCCGCACCACCACGCTGCCCACCGAATAGCCTGCGCCAAAAGAGCAGATCACGCCCATGTCGCCCGCCTTCAGGTCGGCATGGTGGTCGTGGAAGGCGATAACCGAACCGGCGCTGGCCGTGTTGGCGTATTCGCTCAGGATGATCGGCGCCAGGTCATCGCCCACGTCCTGCCCTACCAGCTTCTTGATGATCAGCTGGTTCATCGAGAGGTTGGCCTGGTGCAGCCAGAAGCGGCGCACGTGGGTGGGCTCGAAGCCCAGCGTGTGCAGGTGCTGTTCGATGTGTGCGGCGGCCATCGGCACCACTTCCTTGAAGACCTTGCGGCCCTCTTGCATGAAAGTCTTGTCGCGCGCGTCGGGGTCGGTGTCTTCACAGCGGTTCATGAAACCGGCGTTGTTGCGGATGTGGTTGGAATACTGCGTCACGAGCTTCGTGCCCAAAATCTGCCAGCGGTCGGTTGAGGTGGCGGTGTCAGCGGCCTCGACGATCACCGCCGTGCAGACATCGCCAAAGATGAAGTGGCAGTCGCGGTCGCGCCATTCCAGGTGCGCCGACGTGATTTCGGGATTGACCACCAGCACGCATGTCGCGCTGCCGCTCTTCACCGCGTTGACCGCTTGTTCGATGGCGAAGGTGGCTGAACTGCAGGCCACGTTCATGTCGAAGCCATAACCACCGGCGCCTATTGCCGCCTGGATCTCGCAGGCCATCGCCGGGTAGGCTCGCTGCATGTTGGCGGCGGCGCAGAGCACGGCGTCGATGTCCTTGCCTTCTTTGCCGGCCGCAGCCATCGCCTTCTTTGCGGCGTCGACCGCTATCTCGGCCATCAGGCTCAAGTCTTCGTCGGGCCGCGGCGTGAAACGTGGCTTCATGCGCGACGGGTCCAGCACGCCGGCCTTGTCGATGACGTAGCGCTGCTTGATGCCCGAGGCTTTTTCGATGAATTCGACGCTGGAAT
>JANMKK010000267.1:0-2163 GCA_031372005.1 Rubrivivax sp. | reverse complement strand
AACCTCGATGTAGCGCTGCACGATGATGGCGTCGGTCATGAAGGCGGTGCCGTAGGGGCTGAAGCGCAGATCGGTGTAGCGGTCTTCCAGCTCGGATGTCATGAGCACCGTCACGCCAACGCCCGCGAGTGTGCTCACGAGTTTGGACAAGGATTCGCGAAAGTCCTCTCGGAAGGTCGGCGCCAGGGTGAGCTCAAAACCCGACAGCGAATCGATGACGACACGGCTGGCGCCCAGGCGACGGATTTCCCGCAACAGCTTGAACAGCACTTCGTCGATCGAAGTGTCTGCGGTCCGGTTGTCCACCAGGCCCACAGCGCCGGACTGGATCAGGTCGGCCACGATGTGGCTGCGCAACCGGTTGGGGTGCTGCTCGAAGGCCGCGATGACGCCGGTTTCCCCACAACGCGCACCCTCGGCCAGAAAGGCAGCCGCCAGGATGCTCTTGCCCGAGCCCGAAGGCCCGGCCACCAGCAGCGAATAGCTGCGGGGCAGGCCGCCGCCGAGCATGGCGTCCAGCCCCGGCACCCCCATCAAGAGCCGCGGCGGAGACATCGCCGCGTCAGCCTTGTCCGCAACCTGGATGGCCTTCTGAACCGCCATGCTGGCGGGCGGATACACCTCCAGACCCTGGCTGCCGATGCGGAAGCTGTGCAGCCCGGGCAGGCTGGCCTGACCGCGCATCTTCAGCACTTCCATCTTGCGCACCATGGAGTTGCGCTGCACGCTCTGGCGCAACCAGATCAAGCCGTCCGAGACCGTGAACACGGGGTTGGCGTCGCTCTCGTCGAAGTACTCGCCGATGAGGAAGGTGGTGGCCTGCCAGCTCGTCATCAGCATGCCCAGTTGCTGCACAAACTGCTGCAAGCCGTTGTGCGGCTTGCCATTGCTTTCGCTGGCCAGCACCACCGAGCGGAAGGAATCGACAAACACCAGCGCCGGGCTGTGCAGCGTGACTTCATCAACGATGCGCTGCAGCGCCCGGTCCAGGTCACCCGCCATCGCGTCTTCGGACAGGTTGATGAAACGCACCGACCGGTTGATGGCTTCGCTGTCGAAGAAAGCAAACTGCTGCTGGTAGCGCAGCATCTTCAGCGGCGGCTCGCCCAGCACGGTGAAGTAGATGGCCGGCCGTTCGGGCGTGGCCAGCGCAAACATGATCTGGTGCGCCAGCGTGGTCTTGCCACAACCCGGCTGGCCGGCGATGAGGTTGAATGAAAATTCAGGCAGTCCGCCGCCGAGCACTTCGTCCAGCCCGGGGATGCCGGTGGTCAGTCGATGGATGGCTACTTGGGTAGTCATGGGTGATAGGTCCTGTGGAGCGCTGCTCAAGAGATCGGCCACACCGAGCGCAGCAACCGCTCGGTCAGCGAAGCCCCGATCAGCGTGCCGAGCAATTCATGAAAGGTGTGCAGCAACAGCGCGCCGGCTGCTGCTGCATCGGCCGGGGTCTGCCCGGCCAGCTGCAACTTCAGTGCGCCCAAGTCCATGACCGTGGGCGACCCCGTGTGCACGGCGGCCAGCAAGGGCAGGCTTTGGCCCGCCAGGTGCAGACTGCGGTGGAACAGCGCCGCCACGCCGCGCGGCCCGATGACCGGGGTCAGCGCGCCCTCAATGTCCTGGCAGGTGGCAATGATCGACGTCACCACTTGTTGCGCGCCCACACCGGTGCCCGCCGACCGCAGCAACCATGCAGCCAGTTCTTCGGTGCTGGCCTTGGGTGTGGCCTCGGCACGGTCCGCTGGCATCGCTTTCATCGCCACCTCCGGCACGCATCCAATGCGGCAAATCCTGCATATTGAAGCCTGATGTGCACATTACTCTTCACGGTCTTGTAGCCTGCGCGAGTTGCATCATGGAGTCTGTTCGTCAGCGCACATTGATCGTCAGCGTCCGTGCCTGCAACAGCCGCCGCGCTCCGGCGGTGGGGCGTCTCTGCAAGAGTTGACGCCCCACAAGGCGCGCCAAGTTTCAAGTCAGCGGCGTGGGCTCCGACGTGTCATCCGCCGGCACCGCAAACGCGTCGCCGATGGTCAAGGGCTCAGAACTCTCGTCCGTGGCACTCAGCGTCGGCAGGTAGGTGATGAACGCGGCCGCACTGGCGCCTGCGCTGTCCGGCACGGCAGCCGGCAGCGCAACCGGCGGCACCGTGTTGTCTTCATC
>JANMKK010000185.1:0-3192 GCA_031372005.1 Rubrivivax sp. | reverse complement strand
GTTGCCGGTGGCCGACACGAAGATGTCGGCCTTGTCGGCGGCGTATTCCATGGTCACGACCTTGTAGCCTTCCATCGCGGCCTGCAGCGCGTTGATGGGGTCGATCTCGGTCACCCAGACTTGCGCCGACAAGGCGCGAAGGGCCTGCGCCGAACCCTTGCCCACGTCGCCATAGCCGGCCACCACCGCGACCTTGCCGGCAATCATCACGTCGGTGGCGCGCTTGATCGCATCGACCAATGATTCGCGGCAGCCGTACAGGTTGTCGAACTTGCTCTTCGTCACGCTGTCGTTGACGTTGATGGCGCGGAACATCAGCGCTCCCTTGGCCGACATCTCGTTCAGGCGGTGCACGCCGGTCGTCGTCTCTTCGGTCACGCCGATGATCTGCGCGCCCTTGCGGCTGTACCAGGTGGCGTCCACGGCCAGCTTGGCCTTGATGGCGGCGAAGAGGATGGTTTCTTCTTCGCTGCCCGGCTTGTCCAGCACGCTCGGGTCGGTCTCGGCCTTCTTGCCCAGGTGCATCAAGAGCGTGGCGTCGCCGCCGTCGTCCAGGATCATGTTCGGGCCTTCGTGTTGGCTGCCCTTGCTGCCGAATTCAAAAATGCGGTGGGTGTAGTCCCAGTAGTCCGTCAGGTTCTCGCCCTTGTAGGCAAACACCGGTGTGCCCTTGACCACCAGCGCGGCGGCGGCGTGGTCTTGCGTGCTGTAGATGTTGCAGCTGGCCCAGCGCACATCGGCGCCGAGCGCTTGCAACGTTTCCACCAGCACGGCGGTCTGGATCGTCATGTGCAGGCTGCCGGTGATGCGCGCGCCTTTCAGCGGGCGAATGGCGGCGAATTCTTCGCGGATGGCCATCAGACCGGGCATCTCGGTCTCGGCGATCTTGATTTCCTTGCGGCCCCAGTCGGCCAGCGACAGGTCGGCCACGGCGTGGTCATGCAGGGGTTTGAGAACAGCGTTCATCTTCAGGCTCCGATTGAATAGTGGAACCTGCACGCACATGGGCGGCGGGAGATGCGAGGGGATTTCTATCTCACCCACGAAGCCCATTCGTGCAGGTGAGCGCGGTTGCAATGAAGACTTGTCCAAGCCTGGCCTGCATGACGCAGGTTGCAACGCTCCTTGGAAAGTGCGCGCATTCTAGCGGCACCCCCCGAAGCCGGGTGCAGGGCGGAAGCGCAAAACCCTGTGCAAGACTTGGCGAATGCACATGTCACCGACCATGTCACCGATCACGCCGCCCATCCAACCGCCGCAGCCACTGGAGGCGCTGAACCCAAGCCGCCTGCGTGCGGTCGTCGGCGTCATGACGGACATCGACGACACGCTCACGAAAGACGGCGCCATCGAGCCCGCCGCGCTGGCCGCGCTGCACGCACTGGCCGAAGCTGGCCTGCCGGTGGTGGCCATCACCGGCAGGCCGCTGGGCTGGAGCGAGCCCTTTGCCGCAGCCTGGCCGGTGCGCGCCATCGTGGCCGAAAACGGCGCCGTGGCGCTGCTGCGTGACGGCGGCCCATTGCGCATCGAATACGCCCAGGACGCAGCCACGCGGGCTGCCAACACCGTGCGCCTGCGCGCGGTGGCCGCGCAGGTGCTGCGCGATGTGCCAGGCGCCGTGCTGGCGCAAGACAGCCCGGGCCGCGTCACCGACATCGCCATCGACCACAGCGAATTCGTGCAACTGCCGCAGCCGCAAATCGACCACGCCGTGGCCCTCATGCGGGCCGCCGGCATGAACGCCACCGTGAGCTCGATCCACATCAACGGCTGGTTCGGCACGCACAACAAGTGGAGCGCTGCGGTGTGGATGGTGCGGCGGCTCTTCGGGCGCGACTTGCAGCCCGAGGTCAACCAGTGGGTCTATGTCGGTGACTCCACCAACGACCAGCTGATGTTTGAGCACTTTGCGCTGTCGGTGGGCGTGGCCAATCTGCGGCGTTTTGCCGCCGCGCTGACGGTATGGCCCGCCTTCATCACGCAGGGCGAGCGGGGTGAAGGTTTTGCCGAAGTGGCGTGCGCCGTGCTGGCCGCTCGCGAGCCGTGAAAAGCCCGGTTGCAGGCACTGCAGCCACGGCCTTTGCGCTGGCCCTGGCGGCTGCGGTGTCCCTGGGCACGGCACGTTTTTCTTATGCGCTCTTGCTGCCGCCGATGCGCGCCGATCTGGGGTGGAGCTATTTCACCGCCGGGCTGATGAACACCGGCAACGCCTGTGGCTACCTGGCGGGCGCGCTGCTGATGGCGCCTGTGCTGCGGCGCTGGGACGCGCGCGCGGTGATGCTCGCCGGTGGTGTTGCCGCATCCCTGCTGCTGGCCCTGCACGGCGCCACCCGCAGCGACACCGTGCTGCTGCTGCTGCGCGCCGCCTGCGGCATGGCCAGTGCGGCCAGCTTCGTCGGTGGCGGCGTGCTGGCCGCACGCCTGGCCAGCCAGAGCCCAGGGCGCGCGGGGCAGGTGCTGGGCCTGTACTACGGGGGCACGGGGGTGGGCATTGTCGCGGCGGCGCTGGTCGTGCCGCCCTTGTTGATGAATGACCTGGGGCATGCCGTGGTGCACGACACCCACGGCTGGATGCAAGCCTGGTGGGTGCTGGGCGGCCTGTCACTGGCAGCCACCGCCATCACGGCCTCAAGCACCCGTGCGCTGCGGGCGCCGCCGCAGCCGGGGGCAGCGCGCGCCGGGCTGCCGCTGCTGCCTTTTGCGTGGGGCCTGGCGGGCTACCTGATGTTTGGGCTGGGCTACATCGGCTACATGACTTTCATCGTCACGCTGCTGCGTGAACAGGGCCTGGCCAGCGGCACGGTCACCGCCTTCTACACCGTGCTGGGCCTGGGCGTGGTGGCCTCGTCGTGGTTGTGGGCGGGGCTGCTGCAGCGCCACCCCGGCGGGCGGCCGCTGGCGACCTTGAATGCGCTGCTGGCGCTGGCCACCGCGCTGCCGGTGTTCAGTGCGCACCCAGTGGCGGTGTTTGTCTCTGGCGCCTTGTTCGGCAGCGTGTTCCTGTCGGTGGTGGCCAGCACCACCGCGCTGGTGCGGCACAACGCGCAGGCCGCGCAATGGCCAGCCGGCATCGCCGCGTTCACGGTCATCTTTGCGGCCGGCCAGATCGTCGGCCCCAGCCTCACCGGCGCCATTGCCGACGGGCCGGGTGGACTGCTGCGCGGCCTGGCCTGGAGCGCCGGGGCCTTGGCA
>JANMKK010000179.1:0-2841 GCA_031372005.1 Rubrivivax sp. | reverse complement strand
TGTGCGCTGCTCATCACGCTGGCCGGCGCCACGGGCTGGTTTGCGCGCGTGATGGGCCGCATCCCGCAGGCCCTGGCTGCAGCATTGCTGGCGGGGGTGCTGGCGCGGTTCGCTTTTGAAGCATTCGCGTCGATGCAGCGTGAATTCACGCTCGTGGCGCTGATGTTTGCGGCCTACCTGCTGGGCCGCCGCTGGTGGCCGCGTTACGCCGTGCCATCAGTGCTGCTGACCGGGCTGCTGGTGGCGGCCGCCAAGGGCCAGCTGCAATTTGGCGGCATGCAGTGGGCCCTGACCGTGCCGGTGTTCACCGCGCCGAGCTTCACCCTGGCCGCCACCATCGGCATCGCGCTGCCGCTCTTCGTGGTGACGATGGCGTCGCAGAACCTGCCCGGCGTGGCGGCGCAGCGCGCAGCGGGCTTCGACACGCCTGTCTCGCCCGTCATCACCACCACCGGTCTGGCGACGTTGGTGTTGGCCCCTTTTGGCGCCTATGCGCTCAATTTGGCGGCCATCACCGCCGCCATCTGCATGGGCCGTGAAGCGCATGAAGACCCAACCCGGCGCTGGATGGCGAGTGCAGCGGCAGGGGTGTTCTACATCGCCGTCGGCTTGATGGGCGGTGCCGTGGTGGGCCTGATCGCCGCCTTCCCCAAAGAGCTGGTGCTGGCCGTCGCCGGCCTGGCGCTGCTGGGCACCATCGGCAGCGGTTTGTCAGTCGCCTTGAAGGATGAAAAGCAGCGCGAGGCGGCGCTGATCACCTTCGTCGTCACCGCCAGCGGCCTCACGCTGTGGGGCGTGGGCGCAGCGTTCTGGGGCGTGGTGGCGGGCGCGCTGGCGCTGGGGGTGCAGCGCTGGCGGGCTTAGGCCTTATGCCTTATGCCTTAGGGCTCAGGCCAGGGCCACGGCTGCGGCCGTGCGTTCCTTGACGCTGCAGCCGCTGCTGTTCACCGTCACCATGGCACCGTCGGGCAGCATCTGCCAGCCGGTTTCGGACTCGCACAGCGGCTCGCTGGCGATGATGGTGCCGCCCTGGCAGCGGCGCAGGTACAGCGTGGGCGGCTTGCCGTCGCTGGCGATGCGGAAGGCATGCAGCCTTTCGCCGTCAGCCAGCACGGCGGCAAACCGCAACGGGGCTTCAATGTCGCGTTCGCGCATCAGCGCCATCGTCTCGTCCAGCACGGACAGCATCGCTTCGTCGGCGGGCATGCCGTCTTCAATGCGGGACAGCGCCAGCAGGAAAAGCAATTCCGAATCGGTGGCACCGCGCCTTTCCGCGTACATCGGGTCGGGCAGCCAGGACTCCAGCGCGCGCCGCAGCAGGCCGTAGCCGCCGATCTGGCCGTTGTGCATGAAGAGCCATTTGCCGTGGCGGAAGGGGTGGCAGTTCTGGCGCGAAATACCGCCCGCCGTGGCAGCGCGCACGTGGGCGAAGAACAGGCGCGAAGAAAGGGTCTGGGACAGCGCGAGCAGGTTGTCGTCGCTCCAGGCCGGCATCACTTCGCGGTAGACGCCGGGCTCTGCGCGGTCGCCGTACCAGCCGATGCCGAAGCCGTCGCCGTTGGTCACCGCCTTGGCCTGGTCGGCACGCAAGGACTGGCGCATCAGCGAATGTTGGGGTTTGGCGATCAGCTCTTCCAGGAAGAGCGGTTCACCAAGATAAGCGGCTAGACGGCACATGAGCGGCACAGGGGAGCTTTTGGGATTGTCCTATCTTCGTCACGCCGTGGGCTCACCTGAAGTCCGCGCTGCGGCCACGCGTGCCTTGTGCCACAGTGGCGGCCCATTCGAGGAGGCCTGCACCGTGAAACTGCTCTTTGTCGCCGACCCGCTGGAGTCCTTCAAGACCCACAAGGACTCCACCTTCACGATGATGCGAGAGGCCACCCGGCGCGGCCACACGCTGATGGCCTGTGAACCCAAAGACCTGCGCTGGCAGCGCGGCGAACGCGTCACCGGTTTCGTTCGCGACATCGTGCTCACTGGCCGCAGCGGTGAAGGGGTGCACGACTGGTTCACGGCCGCGCAGCAGCACCCCGATGAACGCCCGCAGCCGCTGTGCGAAGTGGACGCCGTGCTGATGCGCAAGGACCCGCCCTTCGACCCCGAATACTTCTACGCCACACACCTGTTGAGCCAGGCCGAACGCGAAGGCGCGCGGGTCTTCAACAAGGCGTCTGCGTTGCGTGAACACCCGGAAAAACTGGCGATCCTGGAATTCCCGCAATTCATCGGCCCGACGCTCGTGACACGCGACGCCGCAGACGTCACCAGGTTTCACGCCGAGCACAAAGACATCATCTTGAAACCGCTGGACGGCATGGGCGGCATGGGCATCTTCCGTGTCGGGCCGGACGGCATGAACCTGGGCAGCATCGTCGAAACGCTGAACCAGGGCGGCGCGCAGACGCTGATGGTGCAGAAGTACCTGCCCGAGATCGTCCACGGCGACAAGCGCGTGCTCGTCATTGGCGGCGAGGCGGTGCCGTTTGCGCTGGCGCGCGGATTCCCCAGGGCAGCGAAATCCGCGGCAACCTGGCGGTGGGCGGCAAGGGCGTGGCGATGCCGCTGACCGACCGCGAACGCGAGATCGCCACCACGCTGGGGCCCGTCCTTGCTGCGCGCGGGCTGCTGCTGGTGGGGCTGGACGTGATTGGCAACTGCCTGACCGAGATCAACGTGACGTGCCCGACGTGTTTTGCAGAGATCACGCAGCAGACCGGTTTTGATGTCGCCAAGACTTTCATCGACGCGCTGGAAAAGGCACTGTGCGGCCCTGCGTCATGACGTTGACAGAGCTGCTGGATGAAGGCGCCAGCTTCGACGCCGAATACAGCGGCGGCC
>JANMKK010000157.1:0-3822 GCA_031372005.1 Rubrivivax sp. | reverse complement strand
CGGCATGGAATTCAAGGGCCGCAACGTGCTGCTGGTGGACGACAGCATCGTGCGCGGCACCACCAGCAAAGAGATCGTGCAGATGGCGCGCGAAGCCGGCGCCCGCAAGGTCTACATGGCCAGCGCGGCGCCGCCGGTGCGCTTTCCCAACGTCTACGGCATCGACATGCCGACGAAGGAAGAACTGGTTGCCCACGGCCGCACGATCGAAGAGATCCGCGCCTTCATCGGCGCCGACCAGCTCATCTACCAGGACGTGGATGCGATGAAGCGCGTGGTGTCGGCGCTGAACCCGAAGATCCGTGGCTTCGAGGCCAGTTGCTTCGACGGGCACTACGTCACCGGCGACGTCACCGCGCAGGACTTCATGGCCATGCAGGCACAACGCAGGCTGCAGTTTGAAGACGAAGAAGGAAGCAACCGGTCGCGGTTGGCGCTGCAAGGCGACGAGGAACGTACGTGATTGGAAAAGTGAATTTCCCCGCAGGCACGCGCCTGGACACACTGGCCGTGCGCGAGGGCCTGCCCGCAACGCCATGGGGTGAGAACTCCGAAGCACTCTTCATCACCAGCAGCTTCGTGCACCCCGACGCGGCCACTGCCGCGCGGCGTTTTGCGAATGAAGAAGACGCCTTCGTCTACAGCCGCTTCAGCAACCCCACGGTGACGATGATGGAGCGCCGCCTGGCGGCGCTGGAAGGCACCAGCGGCTGCATCGGCACCGCCAGCGGCATGGCGGCGATCACGATGGTCATCCTCGGCTTGCTCAAGTCAGGCGACCACGTGGTGTGTTCGCAAAGCGTCTTTGGCTCCACCATCAAGCTGTTCCAGGACTTCGCCAAGTTCGGCGTGCAGACCACCTTCGTCCCGCAGACCGACGTGTCGGCCTGGCAGGCCGCGCTGCAGCCCAGCACCCAGCTGCTGTTTGCCGAATCGCCCACCAACCCGCTGACGGAGGTTTGCGACATTCGCGCGCTGGCCGACGTCGCCCACGGCGCGGACGCGCTGCTGGTGGTGGACAACTGCTTCTGCAGCCCGGCCCTGCAGCGCCCCGTGGAACTGGGCGCCGACATCGTCATGCACAGCGGCACGAAGTACCTGGACGGCCAGGGCCGCGTGATCGCCGGCGCGCTGTGCGGTCCCGAAGAACTCATCAACAGCAAGTTTGTGCCGGTGATGCGCAGCGCGGGCATGAGCCTGTCGCCCTTCAACGCCTGGGTGGTGCTCAAGGGCATGGAAACGTTGTCGATCCGCATGCAGGCGCAAAGTGCGCGCGCGCTGGACATGGCGCGCTGGCTGGAACGGCAGCCGGCGGTCGAGCGGGTGTACTACCCGGGGCTGGAGTCGCACCCTCAACACCGGCTTGCCATGGCACAGCAGTCGGGCCTGGGCGGCGCGGTGCTGTCCTTCATCGTCAAGGGCGACCGTGTGGGCGCTTGGGGCGTGTCGGACGCGACGCGGATCTGCTCGGTCACGTCCAACCTGGGTGACACCAAGACCACCATCACCCACCCTTCCACCACATCGCACGGGCGCCTGAGCGAAGCGCAACGCTTGGCCGCCGGCATTACCCAAGGCATGCTGCGCCTGTCGGTGGGGCTGGAGGATGTGGAAGACCTCAAGGCCGACTTGCAGCGCGGCTTGTCGGCACTGACATGAGCCAGAAAGTCCGCACCCGCATCGCCCCATCGCCCACGGGCTTTCTGCACCTGGGCACGGCGCGCACGGCGCTGTATTCCTGGGCCTACGCACGCCACTTCGGCGGCGATTTCGTGCTGCGCATCGAAGACACCGACGTGGCGCGTTCGACGCAGGATTCAGTCGATCAGATCCTGGCGTCGATGCAGTGGCTGGGCCTGCAGCATGACGAGGGCCCGGTCTACCAGATGCAGCGGCTGGCGCGGTATCACGAAGTGGCTGAGCAGATGATCGCAGGCGGCAGCGCCTACCGCTGTTACTGCACGCCCGATGAGCTGGAGGCCATGCGCGAAGCCCAGCGTGCGCGCGGCGTAAAGACGCATTACGACGGCCGCTGGCGGCCTGCGCCGGGCAAGGTGCTGCCAACGCCACCCGCCGACGTGAAGCCCGTGGTGCGCTTCGCCAACCCGCCGGACGGTGTGGTGAGATGGGACGACCTGGTCAAGGGCACCATCTGCATCCGCAACGAAGAGATCGACGACCTCATCATCCTGCGTCCACCCCCGGACGGTGCGCCGGCCGGGGCGGACGCGTTCGGTGTGCCCACCTACAACTTCGCCGTCGTGGTGGACGACTGGGACATGGGCATCACCCACGTCTTCCGCGGTGACGAGCACATCAACAACACGCCCTGGCAGATCAACATCTTCCGCGCCATCACTTGCAGGGATCATGCGCCGCTGCCGCTGTATGGCCACTGCCCGATCATCCTCGGTGACGACGGCCACAAACTCAGCAAGCGCCGCGGCGCGGTAAGCGTCACGGCCTATCGCGATGCGGGCTTTCTGCCTGAGGCGATGATCAACTACTTGGCGCGCCTGGGCTGGAGCCACGGCGACGAAGAACTGTTCACGGCCGCGCAGATGGTGCAGTGGTTTGACGGCAGCCACCTCGCCAAGAGCCCCGCGCAATGGGACCCTGCCAAGCTGGCCTGGGTGAATTCGCATTACATGAAGATGGCGACCGATGAGCGGCTGGCGCTGCTGCTGCAAGAGCAACTGGCTGCGCGCGGCATCGCCAGCGCAGACCTGTCGCTTCTGCAACGCGCCAGCGCGCTTTTCAAGGACCGCTGCAGCACCGTGGTCGAGCTGGCCGACTGGACGCAGATGCTCTTTGTGCCCGCTCAGCCCAGCGCGGAAGACCTGGCCCTGCACGTTACCGAGGTCGTCAAACCTGCCCTGCGCACATTGCGTGAACGCCTGGGCGTGGTGGATTGGGACAAGGGCACCCTTGCGGCCGTCCTGAAAGAGACCCTGGCGGCGCACCAGATCAAGATGCCGCAGCTGGCGCCGGCGGTGCGCGTGCTGGTTTGCGGCCGCTCCCAGACGCCGTCGCTGGACGCGGTGCTGGCGCTGTTTGCACGCGACGAGGTGCTGGCGCGGTTGCAGCACATCTGAGGATTCGTTTATACTCATAGGCTCGCTTGAACAGCGCTGGTTTTCAACAAACCACGGGGGTATAGCTCAGCTGGGAGAGCGCTTGCATGGCATGCAAGAGGTCAGCGGTTCGATCCCGCTTACCTCCACCAATCAAGCGCGGTTCAAGAGGGAAAAGGATTTTCAGAGTTTGCGGTGTTTTGCAAGATCACAGTCCCCTTCGTCTAGAGGCCTAGGACACCACCCTTTCACGGTGATTACAGGGGTTCGAATCCCCTAGGGGACGCCAAGTTTGTCAAGTCGATTGGGGCACTTGGGCGGCGCGCAAGCGGCGCCGAAGCCGCATGGAGTGGTAGTTCAGTTGGTTAGAATACCGGCCTGTCACGCCGGGGGTCGCGGGTTCGAGTCCCGTCCACTCCGCCAGCATTTCAAGGCCACCGCACTGCGGTGGCTTTTTTCTTTGGAATGCCCGCCTGGTGCGGGCTTCCGGGCGGTCTGGTTTTTTCAGTGGGCCTCTCTGGCGAATGGATTGAGCGCCAAGACTCAGGCTTTCTCAGACTCAACATTTGCGTACCTGACCGCGAGCTCGGCGCATTGTCGCCCCCAACTTCTGGCCATGCGCCTTTGAAGTCCTCAGGTGCGCTAGCTGTGCGTGTGAAGGTCGGAACGAGCTAGAGGCCCAGCGGCCCTTCCTTCTGACTTTGGCCAGCAGAGTGACCACCCGCAGATCCGATCCCCGAGTCTTGCC
>JANMKK010000115.1:0-11968 GCA_031372005.1 Rubrivivax sp. | reverse complement strand
GTGTCCACCACGTGCGCCAGCATGGCCTGCGACCGGCGCACCGCTTCCTGCGCCGCCAGCCGCTCGCTGGTGTCGACAAAGATCGACAGCACGGCCGGCCCGCCACCGGCTTGCACGCGCACGCCGGTGGCCTGCACCGTCAGCAGCTTGCCTTGCACCAGAAACTGCAGGCTCGTTTCGGGCAGGGCTGCGCCTTCGGGCATGGCCAAGAGTTGCTCCATGCGCCGGCGCGCCCGGTCGCGCGAATCGGCGCTGGCAAAGCGGGCCATCAAGTCGGTGCCCAGCATGCCTCCCAGGTCGGCGTGGCCGAACAAGCGCACGGCCACCGGGTTGGCGTCGATGATGTGGCCATGGCGGTGCAGCACCAGCGGCGTGGGGATGCGTGCAAACAGGTCCTCGTAGCGCGTTTCGGTGGCCTGCAATTCGGCGCGTGCGGCCTGCATGGCGGTGACGTCGCGCGCCACGCCCCAGTAGCCCTTGAAGACGCCCCGGGCATCCACGCGGGGTTCACCGCTGGCCAGGTAGCTGCGCAGACTGCCGTCGCGGTTGCGCCAGCTGAAAGGCCGGTCGCGGAAGGGGGCGCGAATTTCCAGGTCGGCCATCAGCGCGTCCAGCGTGTCGGCGTCGCAGACAAAACGCGGCAGCTCCCAGGGCATGGCGCCCAGGCCGGTGCGCGATTCCAGCACGCGCAATTCGTGGTCATGCTGGCCCGCCGCAACCAGGCGGTAGCGGCTGTCGATCTCCCAATAGGCGTCGGCCGCCAAGGACAGCAGACGGCGAAAGCGCTGCTCACGCTGGTGTGCCGCGCGCGCCGCCTGGCCCAGCGTCTGCGCCAGCATGTCGCCCACCGCCAGGCCGACGCCAATGCACAACAGGTGCACGGCCAGCAGCCAACCCACCGTGGGCCACCCCGGCGGCAGCGCCGCGACGGGTTGCACCAGCGCCAGGCCCAGCACCACCAGGGCCGACGCCCCAGCCAGCAGCAGTGCCGCGCGCCGGCCGCACACGGCGCCCAGGGCGCACACCAGCAACGGCACCAGCAGCAGCGCAGGTGCCGACAGGCCCGAGCCCAGGCGCAGCGTGGCCAGGCCCATGACGGCCACGGCAGTGATCAAGAGGCCCGTCAAGGCCTGCGCCAGCCACGCCACCACTGCGTCACCAAGGTGCGGCGGGCGCAGCAGGCGCAGCAGGCACAGCGCGCTCAAGCCCGCCAACACGCCATAGCCCAGCACCACGGGCGCGACTCGCGCCTTGTCGGGGTGGAAGGCCAGCAGCAGCAGCGCGGCCGTGGCGGCCGTGGCGGCCAGAATCAGGATGAAGCGCTGCACCAGCTGCGCCGGCGGGCCGCTGGGCGGTGGCTCTTCACGGCGCACCAGCACCGGGATTGAGCGGTCGAGGTCGATCGGCAGTGCGCGGCCCACGGTGCTTCTCAGCCTCTGGCGGCGTGCAGCAGTGCACGCGTGGCTTCGGCCACACCCCGCGCAGCCAGCGCATAGGCACCGGCGGTGCTGGCCAGGCCCGGGCCGTCACCCGCGTAGAGCACCGCGCGCGACGAACTGACGATCACCGGCCCGCCGGGTCCGCCGGGTCCACCGCCGTCACCCTCATTCGCGCCGGCACGCCAGCCCGCGCGCACCGTGGCGGTGGCGTCGCCGCCCTGCGCCCCGATGCCCGGGATCAACAGCGGCAGCGTCGGCGCCAGCGCCCGCACACGCGCCACTTCTTCGGGGTAGGTGGCGCCGACGACCAGGCCCAGTTCAGCACTGGACCCTGACGAAGACCGGCCCCACTCGCCAGCCGCCAGCCGCGCGATGCGTTCAAACAGTTTTTCACCGCCTTCCAGCGCCTGCGCCTGCAGGTCACTGCCGCCCGGGTTGGAGGTGCGGCAGAGCAGGATCAGGCCTTTGCCGGTGTGGCGTTGGTAGGGCTCGATGGAATCGAAACCCATGAAGGGCGACAGCGTCACGGCGTCGGCGCGGTATCTCTCAAAGACTTCAATTGCGTACTGCACGGCGGTGGCGCCGATGTCGCCGCGCTTGGCATCCAGGATCACCGGCACGTGGGGTGCCACCTTGTGGATGTGCGCGATCAGCCGCTCCAGCTGGTCTTCGGCGCGCTGCGCGGCGAAGTAGGCGATCTGCGGCTTGAAGGCAATCACCAGGTCTTGGGTCGCGCCAACGATGGCCGCGCAGAAGTCGAAGATGCGCCGCGGGTCGTCGCGCCAGGGCAGCGGAAACCGGGCCGGCTCCGGGTCCAGCCCCACGCACAGCATCGACGCGTTTTGCGCTTCTGCGGCGGCCAGCTGGGCACGGAAGCTCATGCCGGCCCCGCTTGCGTTCCTGTTCCCCACCGGGCCGCCAATGCAGCCGCCAAACCGGTGTAGCTGCCAGGTGTCATCGACAGCAGACGCTGCTTGTCGGCATCCGGGATCGGCAGGCCCTGGATGAAGCCTTGCATCAGTTCGCGCGTGATCGGCTTGCCCTGGGTGAAATCCTTCAGCTGGTCGTAGGGGTTCACCAGGCCATGGCGGCGCATCACCGTCTGCACGGGTTCGGCCAGCACCTCCCAGGCGCCGTCCAGGTCAGCGGCCAGCGCGTCCACGTTGAGCTGCAGCTTGTCCAGGCCGCGCGCCAGGCTGTCCAGCGCCAGCACGGTGTAGCCAAAGCCCACGCCCATGTTGCGCAGCACGGTGCTGTCGCTAAGGTCGCGCTGCCAACGGCTGATGGGCAGCTTGTGGCTCATGTGCGCAAGCAGCGCATTCGCCAAGCCGAAATTGCCTTCGGCGTTTTCAAAGTCGATCGGGTTGACCTTGTGCGGCATGGTGGAAGAACCCACTTCGCCCTTCTTCACCCGCTGCTTGAAATAGCCCAGCGAGACATAACCCCAGACATCGCGGCTCCAGTCGATGAGCACGGTGTTGGCGCGCGCCACCGCGTCGAAGAGCTCGGCCATGCAGTCGTGCGGCTCGATCTGGATCGTGTAGGGGTTGAAGGCCAGGCCCAGTTGCTCTTCGACAACCCGGCGGCTGAAGGCCTCCCAGTCGAAGCCCGGGTAGGCTGCGACGTGCGCGTTGTAGTTGCCCACCGCGCCATTCATCTTGGCCAGCAGCGGCACCGCAGCAATGCGCGCCCGCGCGGTCGCCAGCCGCGCGGCCACGTTGGCCACTTCCTTGCCCACGGTCGTCGGGCTGGCGGTCTGGCCGTGCGTGCGGCTGAGCATCGGCACGGCCGCCTGTTCATGCGCCATCTGCGTCAGCTTGGCCTGCAACCGGTCCAGCGCCGGCAGCAGCACCTGCGTGCGCGCGGCTTGCAGCATCAATGCATGGCTGGTGTTGTTGATGTCTTCGCTGGTGCAGGCAAAGTGCACGAACTCAGCGGCACGTTCCAGTTCGGCGTGACCCGTGAAACAACCTTTGAGCCAGTACTCCACCGCCTTGACATCGTGGTTGGTGGTTTTCTCGATGTCCTTGATGGCTTGCGCGTCGGCTTCACAGAAGTCCTGCACACGCTGGCGCAGCAGGCTGCGCGCGGCGGGCGACAGCGGCTTGAATTCATCAAAGCCGGCGTCGGACAAGGCGATGAACCATTCCACTTCAACCTGCACACGGCGCTGCATCAAACCGTATTCCGACAGCAGCGGCCGCAGCGCGGCCAGCTTCTGCGCGTAGCGGCCGTCGAGTGGGGAAAGTGCGGTGAGTGAGGACGGATTCATGCAGTGGGGGGAAGAAGCCGGGGCGGGCCTTGAACGGCGCGCCGATTCTAGGCGGCGGTCCTGCGCGGCACCCCCGGGGAAGCGCCGACGGAACGCCGACGGCACGCCGACGGAGCGCCGAGGGAACGGGACTTGCTATAACTCCGCGCTCACTGCCGTCCCGTTGTCGACCCATCACCCACTCCCCGAGGAGCTGTTCATGTCCCTAACCCGCCGCCACACCGTTGTCATCGCCATCGCACTCTGCGCCACCCTGGCCGCACCCGCCTTTGCGCAAACCAGGATCAAGGTCGCCGCCATCTACACCGTGCCGGTGGAGCAGCAATGGGTCAGCCGCATCGACAAGGCGCTGAAGGCCGCCCAGGCGCGCGGCGAGATCGACTACGTCTTCAGCGAAAACGTCGCCAACGCCGACTACGAACGCGTGATGCGCCAGTACGCCGAGAAGGGCAACACCTTCATCGTCGGCGAATCTTTTGCGGTTGAGGCCGCGGCCCGCAAGGTGGCCAAGGACTACCCCAAGATCAGCTTCCTGATGGGCAGCAGCGGCAAGCCGCAAGAGCCCAACTTCAGCGTCTTCGACAACTACATCCAGGAGCCGGCCTACCTGAGCGGCCTGATCGCCGGCGGCATGAGCAAGAGCGGCAAGATCGGCATGGTCGGCGGCTTCCCGATCCCCGAGGTCAACCGCCTCATGAACGCCTTCATGGCTGGCGCGCGCGAGACCAACCCAAAGGCCGAATTCACCGTCACCTTCATCAACAGCTGGTTCGACCCGCCCAAGGCCAAGGAAGCCGCCTTCGCGATGATCGACAAGGGCGCCGACGTGCTGTATGCCGAGCGTTTTGGCGTCAGCGACGCGGCGAAGGAACGCAAGGTGCTGGCCATCGGCAACGTCATCAACACCCAGGACAAGTATCCCGACACGGTGGTGGCCAGCGCGCTGTGGCACATGGAGCCCACCATCGCAGCCGCACTCAAGGCGGTGAATGCCGGCGCCTTCAAGGCCGATGACTATGGCATGTACTCGACGATGAAATTCAAGGGCAGCGAGCTCAGCGCCGTCGGCACCTTTGAAGGCAAGGTGCCCAAGGCGGTGGTGGACAAGGTGCGCGCGCGCACTGCAGAAATCCTGGCCGGCAGCTTCACGGTCAAGGTGGATGACAGCGCGCCGAAAGGATCGGCCAAGTGAATGGCAAGCCCGGCAGTGGGCCCGGCCGGTCGCTGCACGAGGTTCGGGCCCTGTGCTTTGACATTTTCGGCACCGTCGTCGACTGGCGCACGTCGATCATCCGCGAAGGGCAGCTGTTGCAAGGACGGCTGAACCTGGCGCCGCAGGACTGGGCCCGGTTTGCCGACGACTGGCGCGCCGGCTACCAGCCCGCGATGCAGGACGTGCGCAGCGGCGTGCGGCCCTGGACCGACATCGACGGCCTGCACCGGCGCATCCTCAACCGCCTGCTGGCGGCGCGCGACCTGGCGCTTTCCGAAAATGACGCGGCCGACTTCAACCTCGTCTGGCACCGCCTGATCCCCTGGCCCGACAGCGTGGCCGGCCTGTACCGCCTGAAGCAGACGCACACCATCACGAGCCTGTCCAACGGCAACGTGGCGCTGCTGGTCAACATGGCCAAACATGCCGGCCTGCCGTGGGACACGGTGCTGAGCGCTGAACTCTTCCAGCATTACAAGCCCGACCCCGAGGTCTACCTGGGCGCCGCGCGCCTGCTGGGCCTGCAGCCGGCGCAGGTGATGATGGTGGCGGCACACCCCAGTGACCTGCGCGCCGCCGCCGCCTGCGGCCTGCGCACCGCCTACGTGCCGCGGCCGCTGGAGCGTGGGCCGGGCGGGTGGATGGAAGCGCATACCGAGGGCGAATTCGATGCCGTCGCCAGCGACTTCACTCAACTCGCCCGGCAGCTCTAGGCTTCAGGACGCTGGCGCAATCTCAGCACGTCACGCCGGCTGCCCATCCGGCGCTTCGCCTTCCGGCTTGACATAGGCGGCATCCACCGCCGCGTGCGCGGCCAGCGCCTGCACGGCGGCCGCCAGCTGGGTGACGCCGCCGCGCAGCACATACCAGCGCGCCAGTGCAGCGTCCTTCACCCCCGGATGCAGCGGCTCGGCGCGCACCTTGTGCTTGCGCAGGAGGGCCGCCGTGTCGGCGAGCGTGGCGCTTGCGCGCAGGCACATGAGGGCTTCCATGGGGTTGCAGCATAGACCCGTCTCATCCCCAGATTGACGGATCGACGGCCCCTAGAGGTAGGGGCCGCGGGCTCTGGGCACGGCGCCCTTGAGCGACCACACTCAGCGCCCGTTTGATCAACAGGGGACCACCGAATGAGCAAGATCCAGGCACCCGCCGAGGTCATCGTCATGGCCAAGCCGCGTTCTGCGCTGCACGCGTCGCCTTCCAGCATCCGGGGCGCGCCATCGGCCAAGGTCGATGGACTGAGCAAGCTGCTCAAGAGCGCCAAGGTCACCCTCGAGCCGCTGTTCGGCGACACCGAAGACCGCGTGCGCGCCAACATGGGTGAGCCGATGCTGCGCGCCGCCCCCGACACCGCCGACCCCGCGACGTTCTATGCCGTGCGCGGTGATTTGAAGAACGCCAAGAAGCTGATCACGGACCTGCTGAACGAACCCGCCATCGAAGCCGCGTACCTGAAGCCCGGTGGCGAGCCTCCGGTGTTCCTGGACGAAGAAGACTCTGCCCGGGCGCCAGAACTGCGCGACGGCCCGCCCGCTGCGTCGCCAGATTTCACCGCACGCCAGGGCTACCTGGACGCCGCACCCGGTGGCGTGGACGCGCGTTTTGCCTGGACCAAACCCGGCGGCCGCGGCGACGGCCTGCGCATCATCGACCTGGAATGGGGCTGGAACTTCAGCCACGAAGACTTGGCTGTCAACGCGGGCGGCCTGCTCGACGGCAGCAACGATGCCAACACCCACCACGGCACCGCCGTGATGGGCGAGATCGGCGGCGACCACAACACGCGCGGCATTCACGGCATTTCGCCCAACGCACGGCTGTCGGCCATCTCGTTCGTGGGCAACAGCTCGTCGGTGGCCATCCGCAAGGCCGCCGACCGCCTGTCGGCGGGCGACATCATGCTGCTGGAAATTCATCGCCCCGGGCCGCGCCACAACTTCCAGGACCGCGACGACCAGCTCGGCTACATCGCCATCGAATGGTGGCCCGACGACTTTGCCGCCATCCTGTACGCCAACTCGCGCGGCATCCTGGTGGTGGAAGCGGCTGGCAACGGCGCCGAGGACCTGGACGCCGCCATCTACAGCGTGCGCCCCGCCGGCTTTCCCACCGCCTGGCGCAACCCCTTCAACCGCGCCAACCCGCAGTGCGGCGCCATCCTGGTGGGCGCCGGTGCGCCGCCGCCCGGCACGCATGGCCGCACGCACGGCGCCGACCGCTCGCGGCTGGGGTTCTCCAATTACGGCGCTGCCGTGGATGTGCAGGGCTGGGGCCGCGAAGTCACCAGCACCGGCTACGGCAACCTCTTCAACGACAGCACCAACCAGCAGTACACCGACATCTTTTCGGGCACCAGCAGCGCGTCGCCCATCGTCGTTGGCACGCTGGCCTGCATGCAAGGCTGGCTGCGTGCCGCCGGCAAACCGCTGCGCACGCCGGCGCAAGCGCGCACGCTGCTGCGCAACTTTGGCTCGCCGCAGCAGGACGAGCCGGGCCGCCCCGCCACGCAGCGCATCGGCCGGCGCCCCAACCTGCGTGCCTTGCACAGCAACCTGTTCCCGAAGCTGGGCAAGGAATTCAAGGAGTTCAAGGAAGGCAAGGAGATCGAAAAGCTCAAGGACCGCAAGGACACGATCAAGGACTTCAAAGACTTCGACAAGCCCAAGGAGCTGAAGGAGTTCGACAAAATCAAGGACTTCAAGGAAAAGGACAAGGACCTCGTCGAGGGCGGTCTGCTGGGCGGCGGTGGCCTGCTGCGCCCGGACATTGCGCCAACCGACGGCGCGACAGACGCGCGCCTGGCGATGCTGGAGAGCACCGTGGCTGGCCTCGTGCAGGCGCTGCAGCTCAGTGGCGCGCAGGGTGAACACTTCATCGGCCAGGTGCTGCGGCCGGACGTGGGCGGTTATGACGCGCAAAACCATGACGCGCAGGACGACGACGGCAGCGGTGGCGAAGAAGGCCGCTGAAGGCACGCCCGCGTTCGCCCACGCCCAGCGCGGCGACTGCTGGCTCGTGGTGCATGAGTTGCACGACGGCAGCGCGCAGTGGCTGGCTGGCGCACTGGCAGCGCTGGCCGGGCCGCAGGGCCCGGCGGTGCGGGCGGTGCCGGTGCCGGCGCTGATGTCGTGGGTGCACTGGCAGGTGCGGGTCGACCGGCAAGGCAGCGCCTGCGCGCTCGACGCACCGGGCCTGGCGCTGCAGGCTGGGTGCCTGAAGCCGCAGGATGGAGCAGCTGGCCCGCCCGACCCAGCGCGCGCGCGGCTGGCCGGCGTCATCAACCGCTGCGGCCCGGTCGCGCTGCCCGCCGATGTGCCGGACGCCGACTACAAAAGCGCCGAATGGAACGCGCTGCTCATGGCCTGGCTGCACGGCCTGCCGGTGCCCGTGTTGAACCGGCCGCGGTGCGACAACGTGCTGGGCACGATGGCCAGCGCAGCCGTCTGGCGGCAGCGTGCGGCAAGCAGCGGCCTGGCCGTCTGGCCACTGGCTGTGCAAGCCAGCGCGGCGCAACGGCCTGACGCTGCTGACCCGGTCGGGCGGCCCGGGCTGTTGGTGGTGGGCGAGGCGTGCCTCGAACCAATGCCGCCGTCGGCAGCGGGCGCGGCACCGGGCTGCTCCGCCACCGCCCGTCGCGCCGCTGCGCGTGCTGCAGCCACCTGCGGCTGTGACCTGCTGGCCTGGACCGGCAGCCACGACGCGCAAGGCCACTGGCGCGTCGCGTCGGCCACCGCCTGGCCCGACCTGCGGCCCTTTGGCGCGCCGGCACTGCAAGCTTTGGCGCGCCTGATGCGCTTGAACGGCATTGCAGCGCAGCCCACGCCAGCGGCCGTGTCATGAGCGCCGTCGCCGTGGTCGGCCGCGCCAGCGAAGAGCCGTGCCGGCTGCTGATTGCCGCCCTGCAGGCGCAGCGCACCCACGTGCTGGTGCTGGACCAGTTGGCCGCGCAGCGCGCACCCACGCAGTGGGGTCTGGGCGAGCGCGGCGGCCTGCTCGGCCACACGCTGGTTGACGGCGTGCAGCACGCGCTGCAAGACCTCACCGGCCTGTACCTGCGCCCGGCCGATGACCGCCGCCTGGGCCTGGCCGACAGCGCCGCGCTGCAGGACGCGCTGGCCTGGACGCAGGCCTGGGTAGAGATTGCCGAACTGTCGCGCTGCCGCGTCGCCAACCGCGTGTCGGCGATGGCCTCCAATGGCTCCAAGCCCTTGCAGTCGATGTGCCTGGCCGAGGCCGGCTTTGCCATCCCGCCCATGCTGCTGAGCAACGACCCCGACGCGGTGCTGGCCTTCGAGGCCGAGCACGGCACGCTGATCTACAAGTCAGCCAGCGGCGTGCGCTCGATCGTGTGCACGCTGGACGCCGACTCGCGCCAGCGCCTGCCCAACGTGCGCCACACGCCCACCCTCTTCCAGAAGCGCCTGTGCGGCACCAACGTGCGCGTGCACGTGGTGGGCTTCGAGGTCTTTGCCACCGAGATCGACAGCGACGTGCTCGACTACCGCTACGCCAGCGCGCAAGGCGGCAG
The DNA here is from genome assembly GCA_031372005.1 of Rubrivivax sp. GTDB lineage: Bacteria > Pseudomonadota > Gammaproteobacteria > Burkholderiales > Burkholderiaceae_C > Rubrivivax. The sequence continues at coordinate 2,516 of JANMKK010000115.1, read as the reverse complement.
CACTGAACTGCGTGCCACGCGCCTGCCGCCCGACATCGAAGCCCTGTGCCTGCGCGCCACCCGCCAGCTTGGCCTGGTCTTTGCGGGGCTGGACCTGATGCTGGCCGACGATGGCCAGACCTACTGCTTCGAAGCCAACCCGAGCCCTGGCTACAGCTACTTTGAGAACGCCACCGGCCAGCCCATCGCCGCCGCGCTGGCGCGCCACCTGGCGGGGATCGACTGACAAAAGCGCCTGGCTCAGAACAGCAGCGCCCAGATCACCACCGCCACCATCGCCAGACTCAGCATCACGCCATACACGCTGCTGACCAGCATCGACCGCAACAGCAGCGGCCACCAGCGCCCGCCGTAGACGCGGCGCATCGCCATCCAGGTGTAGACCGGCAGCGCCATGAAGGCCAGGCCGGTGAGCACCGGCCAGTCGAACAGCATCAGCACCAGCAGGATGAACCAGCAGGCATGCAGGTGCAGCGCAAACACCAGGTGTTCGGTGTAGCGCAGGCGGCGGTTCAGATAGACGAGCTTCAGGCACAGCGCAAACAGCGGCAGCAGCCCGAACATCGCGGCGCCCAGGTTGGAGATGGCACGTTCACCCAGCGCCGTGGCCTCGCGCTGCAGGCTCTTGGGGTCGGCCACCATCCGCCGCTCAAGCCGCTTGCACAGCCACTGCGGCAAGCCGTTGCAGTAGTAGACGCCGTCCTTCAGGCCTGCACCCGAGCCGTCGCCGAGCGTGAACACGCTGTACTCGCCCTTGCTCATGTCCCAGTCCATCTTGACCACGTTGTCCATGCCGGTGGTGGCCAGTCGAACCAACAGCAGCGTGATGAGGCTGACGCTCAGGTACAGCCGCAGCGGCAGCACATAGTGTTTGCGGCGCCCGGCCAGGTATTGGCGCGTCAGTTCGCCGGGTTTGAGCAGCAGCAGCTTGAGCGTGCGCCAGAGCGCGCCTTCGGTGGCGAAGTAGGCGCCGCCAAACTGCTGCAGGAATTCACCCAGCTTGGGCGGCCGGACGGTGCTTTCCTGGCCGCAGCCCGGGCAGAACTTGGGCCGCGGCACGGCAAAGGGCAGGCCGCAATTGGGACAGTCGGAAGGCTCTGGACGCGCGGCTGGTGTCACGGCAGGCGTCACGGCTGGAGTCGCGGGCGGCGTCAGGGTCGTCATCACGCTGGCATCAGACCAGCAGCGCCGCCACCGCGCTCAACGCCACGATCAACCCCACCAGCAGGCCGTGCAACAGCGTCAGCGCCAGGCAACGCAGCGCCAGGCTCCAGCGCGGGCCGCCATAGACGCGGCGGAAGGCCAGCGCGGCATAGACCGGGATGATCAGCAGACACAGCGCAAACCACGGTGTCCCTTCCACGCCCAGCATGATGGCGGTGATGGCCAGGAACCAGAAGGCGTGGAGGTGCAGCGCAAACACCAGGTGTTCGGTGTAGCTGAAACCGCGGTAGCGCAGCAGCAGCGCCAGGCCACCGGCAAAGGCCGGCAGCAGCACAAAAAGCACCGCGCCGGCGTGGCTGGCGATGCGGTCATTGACCTTCTGCACCTGCTGCAGCAGCGCATAGGTGCTGGTGCCCAGACGGTCCTGGATGCGCTGGCACAACCAGCCCGGCATGCCTTCGCAGAAGAAGACGCCGCCCGCCACACCGGCCCGCACCGGCCCCAGGTCCAGCGCCACGTCGGTGGGCCGCTCGGCCAGCACCTGGGCCAGCTCAGGGTCGTCCAGCGCCGACAACTGCAACGCGCCCAGCAGCCGCAGCGTCAGCAGCATCACGAGCGTCATGCTCAAAAACAGCCGCAGCGGCAGCACGTACTGCTTGCGCCGGCCGTTGAGGTATTGCGCCGTCAGCTCGCCGGGCCGCGCCAGCAGCAGCTTGAAGGTGCGCCACAGTGCGCCTTCGGTGGCGAAGTAGGTGCCGCTGAACTGCTGCATGAATTCCGACACCGTGGGCGGCTTGATGTTGGTTTCCTGCCCGCAGGCGTGGCAGAAGCGGGGCAATGGGTCGGGCAGCGGCGTTTCGCAGTTGGGGCACTCGCCCTTCACCGCGGCAGCCGTGATGGCCGCAACAGCAGCACTGGGGACGGGTGACAGCAAAGGCATGGGCCGGGACGGTAGCGCACTTTGCGGGCCAGTCCGGTTCCGCCGGCCCTGGCACGCAGGTGCAACAGAATCCTTGGATGAGCGACACGTCTGCACCTCTTGCGCCGCCGGTGATGCAAGTGCAAGGCCTGCAACTGCAAGGCCTGCACCTGCATGGCATCACCAAGCGCTTCGGCGCGTTGCTGGCCAACGACCAGATTTCGCTGGGCCTGGCGGCGGGCGAAGTGCTGGCGCTGCTGGGCGAAAACGGCGCGGGCAAGAGCACGCTCGTGAGCATCCTCTTCGGCCACTACGTCGCCGACGCCGGCACCATCACGGTAAACGGCCGCACGTTGCCGCCCGGGCAGCCGCGCGCGGCGCTGGCAGCGGGCATCGGCATGGTGCACCAGCACTTCACGCTGGCCGACAACCT
>JANMKK010000112.1:0-11524 GCA_031372005.1 Rubrivivax sp. | reverse complement strand
CGGTGGCGCCTTGGGTGCGGTGGCCCTGCGTGTGCGCGTCGCGCAATGCCATGACCTCGGCATGTGGTCCGCCGGCTTGTTGGGTGGCACCGCGCCCCAGCACGCGCCCGTCTTCCAGGCCGATGACACAGCCGACGCGGGGGTTGGGCTCGGTCAAGCCAAATGAGCCTTCGGCCAGCGACAGGGCCTCTTGCAGGCGTTGCCTGTCAAGGGCGGAAAGCTCCACGGGCAGCGCGCCGCAAGCAGCCATTCACAGGGCGCTGGGTTGGTGCCGAAAGGTGGTGCTGTCGATCAGCGGGCTGGGCCCGTCACCGGGGCAGGTGTTGGCAACGCCCGCGATACCGCCGACAAAGAACAGGAAATTTTGATTCGTCAGCGACGAATTCACGGCCGTGTAGTTCAGCGGGTGCGCCGAGTTGCCGCCCGCAGGCGTGTGCGAGGCCGGGATTGGGGTGTAGCGGCAGACCTTGTACGACGACGCACTCGGGTCGCTCTCCGTGGCGGAAAATGTCGGACCTGTCAGTTCAGTGCTGCCTGACCACACCCCGGTTCCCGAGTCCGTCGGTACGAAGCAGAAGTAAGCCAAGCCTTGGGTCGCGGAAGAAACAAAGCAAGCAGGTGGCTCGGCTGGAGCTGCGGGGAAAGTCAAAGCCACCCGCATGCCAATCGACGGGAAAGAGGCTGCCGAGCCGTTGGGGTTTTCGCCAAGCCCAGGGGTTGGCGGAGTGAGAGGGTCAATGAACTGGATGTAGCCGCTGACCAGGAACCCCGGCGCCAAGACGCAGACACCGGGTGCGCTGCAAACGCTGGTGATCCGGCCGGACGTATTGAGAAAGGTCCAGCTGATCCCCGGCGGCGCCCCCGGCGGCGCATAGCTGCTGGTGTCACCCGTTGGCCCCGGGCCTGCGCCAACGGGTATCGACCGGTGCCGGCCCCGCGGCCGCTGCGTCACCGATCGGTCACCGGGCAAGCCGATGGAAGCCATCAGCTCCGGTGCAACTTCGGCGATGTTGGAAGTCAGCAGCACCGACTCGGCCTGTCCGGTGGATGCGGTTCTGCGGTCCAGCCACGACACCGTGACCTGCACGCTCTTCATCTTCGGATCGTCCACCGTCGGATTGACGACGCGGGTGACGCGGGTGAAGGTCGTGTTGGCGAAGCCAGACGGCGGAGCCGGGTAGTCGGTGCCCCCGATGATGTCGACATACTCATGATCGCCCGCTACCGCCGCGCCACTCAACACACCGAAAGCGCGCATGTTCTCCATCTGTTCCTGGGCCATGCGCACTGCTTCGGCACGCTGGCGCGACACATCGGCGTTGAAGCGCAGCGTGGCCTGCATGCCGACAACGCCCAACAGACCGAATGCCATGACCGCCAGAGCCACCAGGGCCTCGATCAAGGACACACCTCGCGAGCGGGCGGCGCTTCTCATTTGAAATCCCTCCACGAACCTGGCACGCGAACGAAGGTACCTACCGCATAGCGCAAGCGGTTGAGCACATCGGGGTCGTGCACGATGGTCGGGCTGCCGGACCCGCTGACGCCGCCTTCGGACACCACGGCACCGGTGACCTGGCCACCAGCACCACTGGTGACCCATCCGGCCGACCCGCGGGTGTAGACCAGCCCGTAGACGTTAACGCCAGCACCTGCCGTGGTGAATTCAAGGTTGCCATTGACCACCAGCAATGCGGGCTCGGTGGCTGAACCGATGTCTCCCGGTAAATCCACGGACAAGCTCCCTGTCAGCCACAACGGTCGGCCCGGGTTGGCGGCCAACGCCGCGCGCACGGCAGTGTTCGTGCACCCACCGGGCGGACACGTCAACTCAACGATGGCTTGTTGGGTGCGGAAGGTTTCCGGGCGCATCTTGAAGACTGTCGCAAACATGCGTTCTGCGGCGGTGAAGGGTGCCGCGGCGGCGGGGCTGAGTGCCGCGTCGTTGTCAATCACGGTCCCGGCGGCGGGTGTGCCTGGCGCACTGCGAAGCACGATGGACCCCAACGTGACGGGGCCACTGGCGTGGATCGTGATGCCAGAGCCATCAGGTTTCGTGTTGTAAACCGCGAGTGCGCCTGTGGCGTTGACGGGCCCAAATACCGTCAGCGCGGCGGGCGGCAGGCCGGCCGCATTGCCGGCCAGCGTGACGATTGACGAGACGACAGCCCGGCCTTCGTTCAGAGTGCCCAAGCCGTCGAAATTCAGGCAGGTGTCCGTGCTGCCAATGGGATCGACCCGGGTGCAACCCACCACATCCACCCAGATGGCGCCCGGCTGTCGCGGCACAAACGGCGTGCCTGAACCCAAAATATTCCGGAACCGCACCCGAAAGGCGGGCCAGATCCCTGCGGCGGTGGGGGCCGTCAACGTTGACGGGCCGGTGGTGGGGCAGGAACAGTCCCAACCCGTCGTCGGGCCGGTCCAGACGCAAGCGGAAGTCAGCTCGCCACCGCCTGTCGGGTCGGGCTTCGGCGTGATCGTGCCAGTGGCAGGATCGACGACCAGATACCGCTCGCGAAAACTGGGCGGCAGTGGCAGCGACAAATTGGTGTTTTTGCGGCAGTCGTTACTGACACGCAGGCGTTCAAAGTTCAGCTGGGAGATTGCCCACTCCAAGCCTGCGTCGGCAACTTCCAGTGCTTGGCTGGACCGGTACTGGTTGCTCGACGTGCGCTGTTCGAAGATCAGGCTGCGATTGGTGTACGCCGCCACCAGCGAGATGATGAAAAACAGCACCATCACCACGATCAGCGTTGCGGCGCCTTGCTGCCGAGGACGGCCCTGCGAGCGTGCCATCGGCTTCATTGCGGACATATATCAGGAAGGGCGGGAGGGGTGACGGGATTGAAGAGGACGTAGTCGTTGCGCACTCGCACCGTGCTGCTGATAGCCCGCTTGACGTTTTGATCTCGCAGCGCTTCCGCCTTCACAGCGAGCTGGCCACTTCGAACCCGGAAGCGTGGCCAGCAGGCGGTGCCGGAAGGCGGGCCGCCAAGGGGATCGGGGCAGAGGTTCGGGCATGGAAGCACGATGTCCGTGCTGCTGGCGCTGGTGACGGTGGGAACGAAGTCAGTGACCCGCATGACGTTGGCGTCCGTCAGGTCTTGCGGGCCGCCGCCGATTTCGGTCTTGATGCGCTGGCTCTGCAGACTGAAGCTGGAAAGGAAGCTCGCCGTAGAGGGGGGTCCCACGAAGGGGCCCGGGTAGTAGTCGAAACGAACCAGCGATGGTGCCGTGACGATCAACTCCTCGGCTCTGACGTTATTCCACACCCGAGGCGAGTCCGGGTACCAGATGGAGTCCAGACTCACCCGCTCGTTGGCGCCGCCCGCGCGCCGCATCTCGCGGGCCATGATGTCTGTCGCGGCCCGCAAGTCCTGCTGCATCTGCGTTTCAGTGAGCAGCCGGCGGTTTTCCACCAGCTGGCCGCTCATCAGCAAGGTGGCTGCCGCTGTGATCACCAAGCCAATGGCCACACCCACCAGGAGCTCGACCATTGACAGGCCTCTTTGCCCGCGCCGGCTGCGTTGCGGTGGGTGATTCAACACGCTTCACCCCCCACGGTCGAGCCGCTGGGCGCGCATACCTTGACCCGACCCGAAAGGCCGACGGCGTCTACAAACTTGCGGCGAGCGTCGATGAAGACTTCGATCGGGAACTCATTGGCGGGGATGCCGGGGGAATCGACCGCTGTCAGAAGCAAGCCGCCCGTGCGTGGGTCGATGGTGTAGAAACTTCGGCTGTTGGCCGGAACGGCAGGCGGCGCGACAAGCACCGATTCAGAGACTGGCATCTGCGCCGAGCGCACTTCCACGGTACTTGCATTGGTGCAGCGGGCGCCCGCTGCGGCACTGCAGTCGCACTGCGGAGTCTCGGCGCTGTCGAGCCGCGAATAGATGATGTAGCACGACATCCCGCCGCTGCCGGTGGTGGACTGAAAGCGGACCTGGACAAAGGTGCCCCGGCTGATGGCTTCGCTTCTGGCGTAGGCGACATCCGCCACAACCTGCGCGTTGATGCCGCGCAAGCGTTGCATCAGGATCATGTCGCGGAACGACGGCGCGACGAGCGCGAGGATGATGGCAACCAAGGCCACCACCACCATCAGTTCAATGAGTGTGAAGCCGTTTTCTGCGCGGCGCGAATGCTTCATCAACGGCTCCAACAGGTGTTGGTGGCAACCCACGTGAACGTGGAGCAGGAACTGCAACTGCCGTAAAGGATGTTGCCGCCGTTGACTTGCACCCCCAGCTTGGCGCACGCGTTGTCATTGCTTTGCGAAGAGAGGGTGCCGTCAGCCAGGAGCTCATAGCCGGTGGCTGATGACGACGTGACGCTGATGGCGTAGTAGCCGTTGGGCGCGGTTGACGAGGCCAAGCCCAACAGGCTCGTCGAGGCGGCATAGCCAGCGTTGTTGCCGCGCCACCGCTCCTGCGCCTGCTGCAGCGCAGCCATGGCAGAGAAGGCCTCTGAGCGGCGGCCCTTGCGGATCGAATCCATGAAGCTGGGCAAGGCCACCGCGAGCAGGATGCCCACGATCACCATCGCGATCAGCACCTCGATCAGCGTGAAGCCGGCAGCACGGTGGGGCGGGGTGGATGCGTGGTTCATATGTGCTGCATTGTGAGTCGCCGGGTTTGGCCTGCCCAGCATCCCTGTGCCGTCTGTCGGCCCTTGGCCGCCGCCAGTCATGCAGACCCTCAAGCCTGGGGGGGTCAGCAAGTGGGGTATCCGGGCACCGCGCCAGCCGGCGAACACGTGCGGACGCGACCCATGATGTTGACGACTTGATGCAGGGCCTGGCCCCCGCGCAATTGAACGCGCAAGGTGCCGGTGGGCGTGATGGTGCCCCGGTTGGGGTCGAACAGCATCGAACTGGAGTTGGACGCCACCTGCAATGCGCCACGGGCATCAAAGCCCATGCTTTGAAAGGCGCGGGCGTCGGTGCTGCATTGCGCAGTGCCTTGGCTGGTGCAGCTGCAGTGGCCAGCCGGGCCGCTGTGCACGACATAACACGAGCCTTCCGCCGTCTGTTGCACCCGAAGCCTGACGGGGATTGCCTGCGACACCGCCAGGCTTCGGGCGTGGCGGATGTCGGTGGCCAGTTGGGCTGCCGCGCCTTCCAGCTGGCGGCGTTCGCGGGCCTGGCTGAAGCTGGGAATGGCCGCGCCCAGCGTGATGACGATGATGGCCAGGGTGACCACGCATTCGATCAAGGTCAGGCCGCGCTGGTGGTGACGGAGGTGGCCTTGGCGGTTCCGGCGGGCGCTGAAGGGGCTGCGGTTCATGGTCTGTTCCTGGGAGTGATCGGATGAAGATCACTGTAGGAAAAAGCCGCCGTCAGTGCGTCCCCAAGCAGTGTGCACGGGGCACGGCTCTGTGGAGTGCACCCGCGCCACCCCCCCCGGCATCCCCCGGTCGGGGGGCACCGCCTCAGATGTCGCGGATCAGCTGCCGGAACGCGTCCACATCTTCAAACTCGCGGTACACGGACGCAAAGCGCACGTAGGCCACTTTGTCGATGCGCTTGAGTTCGCGCATCACCAGCTCGCCCAGGCGGGCGCTAGGCAACTCGCGGGCTCCGCTGGCGAGCAGCTTTTCCTGGATGCGTTCCATGGCGGCGTCGATCTGTTCGACGCTGACGGTGCGCTTGCGCAGTGCCAGCGCCATCGAAGCGCGCAGCTTCGCTGGGTCGAACTCGACCCGCGTGCCATCCTTCTTCACCACCGCCGGCATCGCGATTTCTGTGCGTTCGTAGGTGGTGAAGCGCTTTTCGCAGTGCAGGCAACGGCGCCGTCGGCGCACCACGTCGCCCTCATCAGATTCGCGTGTCTCGGCGACTTGTGTGTCTTCGTGGGCGCAGAAGGGGCAGCGCATGCGGGTGGGGTGCTTGCGCGGGCCTTCAGCGGTACACGGGGAAGTCGCGCACCAGCGCGGCGACCTTGGCGCGCACTGCAGCCAGCGTGGCTTCGTCGCGCGGGTTGTCCAGCATGTCGGCGATCAGGTGCGCAGTCTGGCGCGCTTCGGCTTCGCCGAAGCCCCGCGTGGTCATGGCGGGGCTGCCCAAACGGATGCCGCTGGTGACCATGGGCTTTTGCGGGTCGTTCGGGATGCCGTTCTTGTTGCAGGTCATGTGCGCCGCGCCCAGGATCGCTTCGGCTTCCTTGCCGGTCAGGCCCTTGGGGCGCAGGTCCACCAACATGACATGGCTTTCGGTGCGGGCGCTGACGATTCGCAGCCCGCGCTGGATCAGCGTTTCGGCCAGCACGCGGGCATTGGCCACCACCTGCTGCTGGTAGACCTTGAAAGCGGGCGTCAGCGCTTCCTGAAACGCCACCGCCTTGCCGGCGATCACGTGCATCAGCGGCCCGCCCTGGATGCCGGGGAAGATGGCGCTGTTGATCTTCTTGGCGATGGCCTCGTCGTTCATCAGGATGATGCCGCCACGCGGCATCAGGATGATGCCGCCACGCGGTCCGCGCAGGCTCTTGTGGGTGGTGGAAGTCACCACGTCGGCATGCGGCACCGGGTTGGGGTAGACGCCGGCAGCGATGAGGCCGGCGTAGTGCGCCATGTCCACCATGAAAACGGCGCCGATGGCCTTGGCGACCTTGGCAAAACGCTCGAAGTCGATGTGCAGGCTGTAGGCCGATGCGCCGGCAATGATCAACTTGGGGCGGTGTTCATGCGCCAGCCGCTCCATGGCGTCGTAGTCGATGGCCTCTTGCGCGTCCAGGCCGTAGCTGACAACCTTGAACCACTTGCCGCTCATGTTCAGCGGCATGCCGTGCGTCAGGTGGCCGCCTTCGGCCAGGCTCATGCCCATGATGGTGTCGCCGGGTTGCAGCAGGCCGAAGAACACGGCCTGGTTGGCTTGAGAGCCCGAGTTGGGCTGCACGTTGGCGTAGGCGGCGCCGAAGAGCTGCTTGCACCGGTCGATGGCCAGTTGTTCGACCACATCCACATGCTCGCAGCCGCCGTAATAGCGCTTGCCGGGGTAGCCCTCGGCGTACTTGTTGGTCAGCTGCGAACCCTGCGCAGCCATGACGGCGGGCGAGGTGTAGTTTTCGCTGGCGATGAGCTCGATGTGCTCTTCCTGGCGTCGGTTCTCGGCCTGGACGGCAGCCCAGATTTCAGGGTCGATCAGCGCGAGCGTGGAGGTGGAGTGGTCGAACATGGCAGTCCTCTTCGGGTGAAGGGCCTTCGGCAGCCGGCACTGGCTGGCGGCAGGGTGAGCCACACGGCAGGTGTGTCAGTGCGCGGTCGAGGGCTGCCCAGGCGAACGGCTGAAACCATGACAGTTGAAGACTTTCACGGCCCGCGCTTCCCGGTGGTCGTCCACCTTGGGGCGTGGCCCCTATCGCCAGTCGCGCGGGCTTGAAGTGTAGCGCTGGCTCACCTGCCGTTCAGCGCCGTTCAGCGCCGCTCCAGCTCCGCCATAGCGCCGCCTTAACGCAGGAGCGCAACCTGTTCTGGCGGGTTGGCAGGCGCGGAAGCCGGAGCAGCTGGCGCAAAGTCAACGGCCAGCGGCCTTTGCGGAGGGCCAGGTGATCGGGCGGGTGCTTGCGACGGCGACGCGTTGGACGCGTTGAGCGCCACTTGGCCGCCATCCGCCACACGGCGCATGTGGCCTTGCTCCAGCATCACCCGGGACGCATAGCCGCCGTCACCTTCCAGCAGTGCCGCACCCACGTAGTGACGCAGGCCTTCTTGCACGCTGCCGGCGCGTGCAATGCACTCTTTCAGAACCTGGACGCCCACCCGAAGGTTGCTGATGGGGTCGAAGGCGGCCCGGATGCCGCCAAAGGCGACGTATTTGTCGTCATGCACCCGCGTCATCACCTGCATCAGGCCCTGCGCGCCAACCGCGCTCTGGGCGAAGGGGTTGAAGCTGGATTCCACCGCCATGATGGCCAGGATCAACGTGGGGTCCAGGCCAGCGCGCTGGCCGATCACGAAGGCTTCCTGCACCAGAGCGGCCATGGGTTCTGGCGCCACCTTGTAGCGGCGGGCGATCCAGTTCGCCAGGGTTGCCTGCTGGCGCGGCAGGTCTTTCAGGCTGGTAGCGGTGGCCCGGCTCACGGCATCCGGCTCAGCGACACTGACCAACAGGTTGCCAGAGGCCTGGTCCTGCACCTCCTGGCGGGCTTCCTGGCGCGTCTGCAGCCATTCCAGCGCCACCTGCTCAACCTGGTGCCGCGTTTCGCTGCGGCCACCCGCAAAGAGCCCCAGCGTCAGCGCGATCAAGCCCACCAGCGCCAGCGTGTTGTGGCTGACCTCCAGCATGCCGCCGCCAACGTCCCTGAAAAAAACCAAAAGCGATCGGGCGGTGGCGAACCGGGCCCGGCGCAGCATGTCGCTGGCTCGCATTGCGTCTACTCCTGTTGTTCTGTGGACTGCGCCGACTAACGGCTTGATGCAGGGCCACAGTGATAATCGTTTGCAGGGCGCGCGCTCGTTCGGGCGGCTGCTGCCCAGCCAAGGGGATGTCCAGGGATGTGCCGCAATTGCGCTGGCGCTAACACGGGTAAACCCTGAAATTTCAGGTCTAGCCGGATTCTAGGAAGCGCTTCAGACACGGTCAAGAATATAAACTCGACTTGTTAGACTAGATTGGCATGAAATACAACGATCTTCGGGACTTCATCCAACAGCTCGAAAATGTCGGTGAGCTGCGAAAGCTCAGCCAGCCGGTGTCTCCGCGCCTGGAAATGACGGCAATCGGCGACAAGTTGCTTCGTTCCGGTGGTCCGGCTGTGCTCTGTACAAATCCCCAGGGTTACAAAATTCCCTGCTTGATCAACCTCTTTGGCACCCCCAAACGCGTGGCTTTGGGGATGGGGGCGGGCGAGGTTTCCGAGCTGCGCGACGTCGGCGTCCTGCTGGCCAGCTTGAAAGAACCAGAGCCGCCAAAGGGCCTGAAAGACGCGGGCAAGCTGCTGCAGATGGCCAAGGCGCTGTGGGACATGAAGCCGGCGGTGCGCGGCCGGGGCCCTTGCCAGGACGTGGTGATGACGGGCGACGAGATCGACCTGACCACCCTGCCCGTGCAGACCTGCTGGCCCGGCGACGCCGGGCCGCTCATCACCTGGGGCCTCGTCATCACCCGCGGCCCGCAGTCGGTGCCGGCGCCGCGAGCGCGGCAGAATCTGGGCATCTACCGCCAGCAGGTGATCGGACGCCGGGAAGTCATCATGCGCTGGCTGGCGCATCGCGGCGGCGCGCTCGACTTTCGCGACTTCGCACTGGCCAACCCGGGCCAGTCCTTCCCGATGGCCGTGGCGCTGGGCGCCGACCCGGCAACCATCCTGGGTGCCGTGACGCCCGTGCCGGACTCGTTGTCAGAGTACCAATTCGCCGGCCTGCTGCGTGGCAGCCGCACCGAACTGGTGGCCAGCAGCGTGGGCGAAGACGGCTTGATGCTGCAGGTGCCGGCCAGTGCCGAGATCGTGCTGGAAGGTCACATCCCGCCCGCCACGGCTGGCTTTGAAGGCGAGTCCGAACACGGCGTCAAGCTCAAGGAAAAGGGGGGCTATCTTCACGCGCTGGAAGGCCCGTTTGGCGACCACACGGGCTACTACAACGAACAGGACTGGTTCCCGGTCTTCCGCCTGTCGCGTCTGACGCACCGCCACAACCCCATTTACCACTCCACCTACACCGGCAAACCGCCTGACGAGCCGGCTGTGCTGGGTGTGGCGCTGAATGAAGTGTTCGTGCCGATCCTGCAGAAGCAGTTTCCAGAAATCGTGGACTTCTACCTGCCGCCCGAAGGCTGCAGCTACCGGCTGGCGGTGATCTCCATCAAGAAAGCCTACCCGGGCCATGCCAAGCGCGTGATGTTCGGCCTGTGGAGCTTCCTGCGCCAGTTCATGTACACCAAGTACATCGTGGTGACCGATGACGATGTCGACATCCGCGACTGGAAGGAAGTGATCTGGGCCATCACCACGCGCATGGACCCGGTGCGCGACACCACGCTCGTGGAGCACACGCCCATCGACTACCTGGACTTTGCGTCGCCCGTCAGCGGCCTGGGCGGCAAGATGGGGCTGGACGCCACCCACAAGTGGCCAGGCGAGACGGCGCGCGAATGGGGCCGCACGATCAAGATGGACGATGCGGTGAACGTCCGCGTGCAATCCTGGGTGGATGAGTTGCTAACGCCAAAGCCGTTGTGATGGATGAAATTGCAGCTTGCGGCGAAGGGGGCGCGGGCGTAGATTGAGGTCGCCTGTTATCAGGCAACACCGACGGCGCCTAACGGCGCGTCAGGAGCCCCGGACCTCATTCCTCCGGAGCCCCACTGGCAACCTAGGTTGCCCGCCCCTCCCACCGGCAACGGCGTGGAGGGGTTTCGCATTTTTGGGCTGATGTCTGGGCTGATGTCTGGGCTCGTGCGCCCTGGACCGGTCGGAGGGCATAGACACTCCAGGCCGAACGGCCGTCACCGGCACCTTTGATAATTCGGCGCTGTAAAACCGGGAGCAACCTTGTTTCAACGTTTCGAGCAACTGGTGCATCCCTATCCGGATGCGATGCCCAGCGCGCCGCCCAGAACCTTCTTCGCCTTCCTGTGGGAATGCACGCACGGCGTGCGCCCCTACCTGGTACTGCTGACAGTTTTCACGGCGGCCATTGGCGCCTTTGAAGCGCTGCTGTTCAGCATGATGGCGCACGTGGTGGACCTGTTGGCCAGCACCCGGCCGGCGGCGTTGTGGCACCAGCACGGCCGGCTGTTGTCGATATTGGGCGGCGTGTTGCTGCTGAGCATTGGCTTCGCGTCGCTGCAGGCGCTCTTCAAGTACCAGGGCATCTTCGGCAATTTTCCGATGCGGCTGCGCTGGAACTTCCACCGTCTGATGCTCGAACAGAGCCTGTCCTTCTACCAGGACGAATTTGCCGGTCGCATCTCCACCAAGGTGATGCAGACCGCGCTGGCAGTGCGCGACACCTGGCTGATCTTTACCGACATCCTCGTTTATGTGCTGATCTACTTCGCCACCATGGTGGCGGTGGTGGGTGTCTTCGACGCCTGGTTGATGGTGCCCTTCCTGGGCTGGCTGGTGGCGTATGCGGTAACGCTGAGCTACTTCGTGCCGCGCCTGGGCAAGGTGGCGCAGACGCAGGCCGACGCACGTTCACTGATGACCGGCCGCATCACCGACGCCTACACGAACATCGCCACCGTCAAGCTGTTCTCGCATTCCAACCGCGAAGCCGGCTTCGCCCGCAGCGCGATGCAGGAATTCATGGGCACGGCCTACAGTCAGATGCGCCTCGTCACGGCCTTCGAGACCGTCAACCAGATGCTCAGCGTGGCGCTCAGCGCCAGCATCACGGTCACGAGCCTGATGCTGTGGGCCGACGCTGCGGTGGGGGTGGGCGCCGTTGCTGCGGCGACGGCAATGGCCTTCCGCCTGAAGGGCATCTCGCACTGGGTGATGTGGGACATGGCCTCGCTGTTTGAACATATCGGCACCGTGCAGGATGGCATCGCCACGTTGTCGCGCACCCGCTC
>JANMKK010000102.1:0-7434 GCA_031372005.1 Rubrivivax sp. | reverse complement strand
CGAGCCAGGCTCGCGGGCCATTCGATCCACACCATGCTTGTGGCCTTACTGATCGGCTTGTTGCTGGCGTCGGTGGAGTTTGACGCGCTGTCGCTCGTGGTTGCCGGCACGTCAATGTCAGTGGCAGCCTGCTGATGCTGGCAGCCGGCATGGTTGGCGGCCGGGTGGCCGCAACCCTTGCACCCTCGCGCCTGGGGGCGGCGGTGGCCAACGCCGTGTTCCACGCCACCGGCAAACGCATCCGCGAATTGCCCACCCCGATCAACCAACTGATCATGGGATGAGCGTGCGCCGCGTCCCGCCGCGTCCAGGGTCTGCAGGCCCGACCGCCAGGCCCGACGATCCCCTTCGCAGCTACAAGGCGAAGCGCAATTTCGAGCTGACGCCGGAGCCGGAAGACCAAGACATGGCCGCAGGCAACGACTGGGCCTTCGTCGTTCAAAAACACTGGGCCAGCAGCCTGCACTATGACTTCAGGCTTGAACTCAACGGGACGATGAAAAGCTGGGCCGTGCCGAAAGGGCCCAGCTTCGACCCCAAGGTCAAGCGCATGGCCGTTCAGGTTGAAGACCATCCGCTCAGCTACGCGACATTCGAGGGCACGGTGCCCGCCAAACAATACGGCGCGGGCAAGGTCATCGTCTGGGACTGCGGCACCTGGACGCCGTTGCATGACGCGAATCTAGGCTATATCGACGGCAACCTGAAGTTTGAACTGCACGGCCAAAAATTGCACGGCAAGTGGGTGCTGGTGCGGATGAAGGGCAAAGCCGAGAAGCAGGTCGCTTGGCTGCTGATCAAAGAGAAGGATGCTTTCGTCCGCGCATCTGCCGACTACAGCGTGGTCGATGAACTGCCCGACAGCGTGAAGGCCCTCAAGCCGCCGGCGCGCAGCATCAAGGCGGCGGGCCTGCCACCCGAGGCCGTGCCCTGCGCATTGCCGCCCAAGCTGTCACCGCAATTGGCCACGCTCGCAGCCGGCCCGCCGCCCGGTCGCGATGAGTGGATTTACGAGATCAAGTTCGATGGCTATCGCCTGTTGGTGCGCAACGATGCATCCGGTGCGCGGTTGTCCACGCGCAATGGCCATGACTGGACATCGAAACTGGGCGCTCTGCGGCAAAGCATTGAAGACCTTGCTTTGCCACCCGGTTGGTATGACGGCGAGATCGTCGTCCAGACCGAAGCGGGCATTCCGGACTTCGGCGCGCTGCAGCAGGCATTCGACACCCAGCGCATCGACGATGTCGTGCTGTATCTCTTCGACCTGCCCTACGCCGCCGGGCATGACCTGCGCCGCGCCCCGCTGCACGCGCGCCGCGCGCTGCTCAAGCGGCTGCTGGCCACTGCGCCCTCAGAGCGGGTGCGCTTCAGCGAAGAGTTTGACGCCCACCCGGAGAGCATGCTCGCGTCGGCTTGCAAGCTGGGCCTGGAGGGCATCATCGCAAAGCGCCGAACGGCGCCGTACCGGTCATTGCGGTCCACCGACTGGATCAAGCTGAAGTGCAGCCAGCGCCAGGAATTCGTGATCGGCGGCTACAGAGACCCGCAGGGTGCGCGATCTGGTTTTGGTGCGCTGCTGCTGGGCGTGCAGGGCGCCCAGGGTTTGCTGCAGTACGCTGGCGACGTCGGCACAGGCTTCAGTCAGCAAGCCTTGACGGACATCAAGAAGAAGCTCGACGCGCTGTCACGAGACCGCAGCCCATTTGCGGCCGGTGCAAAGATCGAAGGCCGACCACACTGGGTTGCGCCGACCCTGGTGGCCGAAGTGAGCTTTGGCGAATGGACACGCGCCGGCCACGTCCGCCACGCCGCATTTCGCGCTTTGCGGACCGACAAAGACGCCAGCACCATCGTGCGTGAAAGGGCTGTGCACATGCCATCCGCAAAAGCGCCAAAAAGCGCATTGCCTGAACTCGATCCCGAATCGCGGGCCCTGCCGAAACGGCTGCGCGTGACGAACCCTGAGCGGGTAATTGATGCCAGCACGGGCACGACAAAGATCGACGTCGTGCGGTACTGCAGCCTGGTGGGCGACTTGATGATGAAGCACCTGTCGGGCCGGCCAGTCTCGCTGGTGCGTGCGCCCGATGGGGTGGCGGGTGAGCTCTTCTTCCAGAAGCACGCCGAGACCGACAAGCTGCCAGGAATTCGGCAACTCGATCCGGCGCTGGACCCGGGCCACGCGCCGCTGATGGAAGTGGCCAACCTGCAAGGAATCTTGTCCGCAGCGCAATGGAACGTCATCGAGTTCCACACGATGAACACGGGCACGCTGTCTTTCGAGCACCCCGACCGAATGGTGTTTGACCTTGACCCTGGTGAAGGCGTCGCCTGGGCGCAGGTGCAGGAAGCCGCGCAACTGATGCATTCGTTCCTGACGCAACTGGGCCTGCCTTCTTTCCTCAAGACCAGCGGCGGCAAGGGTCTGCATGTGGTGGTGCCGCTGCGGCGCCTGCATGACTGGGACACGGTAAAGGGCTTCTCTCAAGCCGTGGTGCTGCACATCGCCAAGGCGATTCCGCAGCGCTTCGTCGCCCGCAGTGGGCCAAGGAACCGGGTGGGCAAGATCTTCATCGACTACCTGCGCAACGGCCTGGGTGCCACCACGGTGTGTGCCTGGTCTGCAAGGGCGCGGCCGGGCCTGGGCATTTCTGTGCCCGTGGCCTGGGACGAATTGCCGTCGTTGCGCGGCGGTGACCACTGGTCCATGCGCGCGGTTCATGAGCGCCTGGACACCGGCAACGAAGCCTGGAAAGGGTATGCCAGGGCCGCGCGCGGCCTTGCGTCCGCGATGTCAGCCTTGGGCTACAGGCCACCCGAGCATGCACTGCCTTAACGACGCTCATCCAACAACTTTCGGCACCGCGCCGAACAAGGAGTTTTCATGCCCCGTGTGATCTGGAAAGGCGCCATCAGCTTCGGCCTGGTGCATGTGCCCGTGGCCCTGTACCCGGCTTCGCAGGAGGTCGGCATCGACTTCGACTGGCTCGACAAGCGGTCGATGGACCCGGTGGGCTACAAGCGGGTGAACAAACGCACCGGCAAGGACATCCAGGGTGACGACATCGTCAAGGGCATCAAGCAGGACGATGGCGACTACGTGATCCTGAGCGAGGACCAGATCAAGGCCGCCTACCCGAAATCAACGCAGACGATCGAGATCGAGTCCTTCGTCAAGGCCAGCGAGATTCCGTTCACGCTGCTGGAAACACCGTACTACCTGGAGCCCATCGGCAAGGGCGAGAAGGTCTATGCGCTGCTGCGCGAGTCGATGTTTGAAGCCGGCGTCATCGGCATCGCCCGGGTGGTGATGCACACCAAGGAACATCTTGCCGCGCTGATTCCGTCGGGCGCTGCACTGGTGCTCAACACCATCCGCTGGGCCAGCGAGATTCGGCCGCTGGCGGACCTCAAGCTGCCCGCAGAAGGCAAGACTGCAGCAGGCCTGAAGCCGGCCGAGTTGAAGATGGCGGCACAGTTGATCAGTGACATGACGGAGCCGTGGAAGTCAGGCGACTACAGCGACATGTTCAGCGATGCCATCCAGCAACTGGTGACCAAGAAGATCGCAGCTGGACAGACCGAAACCGTCACGCCACTGGAGGACGCACCGGCTGAATCAGGCGCGAGCAATGTCGTTGACCTGACGGCGCTGCTGACGCAGAGCCTGGCCAAGCGCAAGCCTGCAGGGGCAGCCAATGGACATGCCGCTGCTGCAGGGGCTGCGAAGAAAACCGCGCCCAGACCGGCGGCCCGAAAGCGGGCATGAGCTGCGAAAAGGCCCCCTGCCCACCACGGTTGCAGCGCGTCGTATGGCCCTGAAGCCCATGGCACGTTGGCCGCGTTGGCTGATGATCGCGTTTGCGGCGACCGCTCTGGCGCTTGTCGTCGGCGTGCTGGCGTCGAACTTCATCGGTGGCGAGAAAAAGATCGAGCGGCACATCCAGCGCCTCTACGAACTGGCCGACCCGCGCTTTGTCCAGGAGCTGGGTGTCCTCCTCGGCCCCCCCTTCCTGGCCGGCAACAGCGTGCAAGCCCTGATCAACGGTGAACAGATTTTTCCGCCCATGCTGGCAGCAATCCGCGCCGCCTGCTTGTCCATCACCTTCGAGACCTACATTTACTGGTCGGGCGACATCGGCCGGGACTTTGCACAGGCCCTTGCGGAAAAGGCCCGCCAGGGCGTGAAGGTTCATGTGCTGCTGGACTGGGTGGGCAGCGCCAAGATGGACGACAGCCTTGTCGCCACCCTGTCGGCAGCCGGCGTGCAGGTGCGGCAGTTCCATCCGCCGCACTGGTCCAAGCTGGGCCGCCTGAACAACAGGACCCATCGCAAGCTCCTGGTCGTTGACGGACAGGTGGGCTTCACGGGCGGCGTCGGCATCGCGCCGCAGTGGACGGGCCGTGCGCAGGACCCGGCCCACTGGCGTGACAGCCACTTCAAAGTCAACGGCCCGGTGGTGGCCCAGATGCAGTCGGTGTTCATCGACAACTGGATCAAGGTGACGGGTGAGGTTTTGCATGGCGCGTCCTATTTCCCTGCACTGGCGCCGACGGGCCCGAGCCAGGCGCAGATGTTCAGCAGTTCACCCAGTGGCGGCAGCGAAAGCATGCAGTTGATGTACCTGCTGGCGGTGACCGCAGCGTCCAAGTCGATCGATCTGTCCGCTGCCTACTTCGTGCCGGATGAGCTGACGCTGCGGGCCCTGGAGCAAGCCATGAAACGGGGCGTCAGGCTGCGCATCGTCGTCCCGGGCAAGCACATCGACAGCGAGACCGTGCGCAGTGCCTCGCGGGCCACATGGGGGCCTCTGCTGGCTGCGGGTGCTGTCATTGCAGAGTACGAACCCACCATGTTCCACTGCAAGGTCATGATCGTGGACGGCTTGCTCGTCTCGGTCGGTTCCACCAATTTCGACAACCGATCCTTCCGCCTCAACGACGAGGCCACGCTCAACATCGTCGATGCAGCCTTTGCAGCCGCACAAACGGCGCAGTTCGAGGCCGATCTGGCACTGTCAACGCGGGTGACCCATGCAGCATGGCTCGACCGCCCCTGGCGAGAGCGGGTCAGCGAGACGCTGGCTTCGCTGATCGGCACGCAGCTTTGAGCTTTGAAAGCCGCGACCGGCGCCGTGCCACGAAGCGCCCTGTGTGCGCTGGCGTACAGATGCGGCTGAAGGCCATCGCTAGCCTCGCTAGAAGCTGACGAGAGCTGACGAGAGCTGGCAGGAACTGAGCATGTTCAAGTACCGCGTGACACAAATTGCAGAGGGTCTCCATCACTTCATGCTGGAGGACAACGCGAGCCAGGTTTACTTGGTGCGCGCGCTGGGCTCACCGCCCCCCATCGGGGCCAGACTGAACGGGGCGCGGCCACATCTGGGCTTCGGCCTCTTGGAGTGCAGTGCGTCAGCGCAGGTGTACCGCGTCATCTTTGAATCTACCGGCGGCGACGCGGCGGTGCTGCCCCCCCAGCGGCAGACAACGGCCTGAGAGCCGGTGGACCGGGCAGTCGCAAAGGGGCCGCTGAAGTCAGAACCTCAGACGAAGGCCTGCTGGTCAAACAGACGCTCACGTCTACAGCCCGGTCTCAACCGGTCCACGAAAAAGCGCGCCCGCAGGCGCGCTTGGGAAAGCAGACGCGCCGTCAGGCGCGCCAAGTTTCAAGTCAGCGGCGTGGGCTCCGACGTGTCGTCCGCCGGCACCGCAAACGCGTCGCCGATGGTCAAGGGCTCCGAACTCTCGTCCGTGGCACTCAGCGTCGGCAGGTAGGTGATGAACGCGGCCGCACTGGCGCCTGCGCTGTCCGGCACGGCAGCCGGCAGCGCAACCGGCGGCACCGTGTTGTCTTCATCATCATCCCAGCAACCGGCCAGGCTCAGCGCCAGTGCCGCGCTTGCGGCAGCCATGATCAATCGTGTGCTGTTCATGCGCATCTCACGGGTACACCGCGCCAGCAGGCGCGGGGGGGTTGAAGTTGCCTGGCAACGGCGTTGTCAGGTACGGGAAGGTGGTGCCGTAGTTGACGGCCGTCTTGCGCACGCCGTCGGTCAGCGCCAGGCCACCGGCCGGGGCGTCACTGGCCCTGCAGCCCACGCCCAGGGTGTCCGCAGTCCCGGTCAGCACGCACAGCGCGCCCATTGCCACGCGCAGTGAGAGGTCCACCACGTCGTCCGCCGGGCGGCGGCCGTTGGGGAAGCCGGCCAGGTCGCCCGCCGCCACGCCCAGGGGGTTCTGCGCTGCCGCAGCCACCGCAGGTGTGGAGGTGTTCAGGCGCAGCATCTCCGCCAGCACCACGGTGGTGGGCTGGTTGACGCCGCGGATGCCCTTGAGGAAGGCGGTGACGAGGTCGGTGCGCGGGAAGTTGGTCGGCGCCAGGGCGGCCGGGAACAGCGTCTGGATCAGCGCCGGCAGCACGGGGTTGGTGACGTAGTCGGCGAAGTTGGCGGCGTCGTTGACGGGCTTGGAGGCGTTGAACTTGTCCTTGTCGTCGATGCCGATGATCAGCTCGTTGACCAGTGGCATGCCCAGGCGTGATACCTGCGTCCAGGCGCCGCCGTTGCGCGTGACCTTGCCCAGGCCGGTGCCGGGTGCACCGCTGAGCAAGCGGCCCTGGCGCAGGCTGGCGGTGGTGTAGGCGCCGATGACGGGGTCGGTGCCTGCGGTCAGGCAGGAGATGGGGAGTTCCATCGCCAGCGTGCTGACGTTCTTGGCTTCGAGGTCGTTGTTGTTGCCACCCACTTCAGCACCCAGCGGGTTCAGGTTGAAGAGGTCAAAGGCACGGCCGACGGCGATGTAGAAGGGCTCCTTCCTCTGGCCGACGAAGACGCGGCCTGCGGTGGCGCAGCCCGGAATCGTCACGTCATAGACGTGCTGGGCGGCGTAGGTGGCGTAACCCGTGGTGCTGCCGAAGGTCTTGTCGCCGATGTTGTCCACCGGCTTGTCAAACACGCCGCCGCCCGCCACTTTGGTGACGCTGTTGCGCGCCGTGCGGCGGCCGCCGCGGACGACGTCGATGGTGAAGGTTTCACGCACGTTGAGCGCGGCCGGGTTGACGCCAGCGATGACGCCGCTGTTGATGAGCGGGATCTTGACCGACTTGGTGCCGATGGTCAGCGCGGTGGCCTTGGAGGTGTTGGTGAAGCGAAACTGGAAGGTGATGTCTTCGACCGCGTCGCCGTTGTTGTCGATGTGGATCTCGTACAGCGCGTCGGGGTCGAACATGTAGAAATTGGGGCCGCCCTGCGGGTCTTGAAAGGGCTGGTAGTTGGCCAGAATGGTGACGAAGTTCTGGCGCCCTGTTTCGTAGCTGCGAAACATGTACAGGTCGGTGGCATCCACCTTCGCCTGGCCGGCGATGAAAGGTGCTTCGCGGTGGCTGGACGCGTAGGCAGGCGCCGATGCGGCCAGCACGGCAGCAAGGCCCAG
>JANMKK010000089.1:0-2622 GCA_031372005.1 Rubrivivax sp. | reverse complement strand
ACGCAGTTCTCGGTGGTGATCGGCGTGTACCTCGCCGCCATGGGCGTGGGCTCCTACATGTCGAAGTACGTGGGCAGCGCCGGCATCCTGGCACGCGTCAGGCCGATCTGGTGCAGCTGAAGGCCGACGTGGCGGCTTGGTGGGTGGCCTGATCGGGCGCGGGACGGGCGCGCGGTCTGTGACTAGAGCAGCCGCTTCAGCGCAGGTTCCTGCAGCGCCGCCACCAAGGCGGCGTTGTCCCGGCCAAAGCTGAAGTCGGCAAAGTCGAAGCCCGGCCCGACGGTGGCGCCGACGTAGGCGAAGTCGCCGACCGGCTCTGCAGCCTGCCACCAGTCGGCAGGCACGACGTGGCGACGCGTGCTGTTCGCCGACAGCAGCACCCGCTGCACGGCAGCGCCCGGCAGCGGGTCGGGCGGCAGCAGCCACAGCAAGAGCGCGTCGCCTTCGAGCAAATGCCAGACCTCGTCGCCGCGCACACGGTGCCAGGCGCTGAATTGGCCGCGTTGCAGCAGGAAGTCGATGGTCGTCAGCGCAGCCCGTGGCGGTCTGCCGCCTTCTGGCAACACGGTCTGCGCAGAGCGATAGACCTCGCGGTACCAGCCGCCTTCGGGGTGTGGCTGCAGCTGCAGCCTGGCGATCAGCGTCGCGGCGCGCGCACTCGCATCGGAATTGCCACTCATTTCAAGCGTCACGCACGTCGCCCACGGGCTGGGTGCCGAAGTCAGCGCGGTCCAGGTAGGCCAGCAGCTTGGCAGCGGCGGCGAGCGGGCTGTCAAGTTGCCCCGACTCCTTCAGGTCCACGAAGCGAGCGCGGTCGGGGAAGAGCGCGGCGTCCGACGCGCGCAGTTGCACTTGCATGTCGGTATCGATGACGCCAGGCGCCAGCGACACGATGCGCGCGCCGTGTGGCTTGGCGGCTTCTTCCAGCGCCACGGCGCGCGCCAGGTGGTCCAGGCCAGCCTTGGCGGCGCAGTAAGAACCACTTCCCGCCATCGCGCGCCGGCCCAGGCCTGACGACACCAGCACCACTTTGCGCGGCATTGTCCAGCCTGCGGTGGCGTGCAGAAAGGCGGCCGTCAGCAGCGTGGGCGCTTCCAGGCCCACCCGCAGCGCGTTCACAAGATCGTGACTGGCCACGTCAGACAGTGGCGCCAGCTGGGAGACGACGCCTGCGTTGTTGATCAGCGTGGCCGATTCAAGCCCGCTGGGTCCTTGCTGCGCCAGCCATTCGCCAAGCCGCAGCGCGACGGGCGTGGCATCGGCCAGGTCCACCGCCCAGTGCAACAAGTCAGCGCCGGGTGGCACGGTCAGCGCAGGGGCACGACGCGACAGCGCCAGCACGCGGTGGCCGCGTGCCAGCAGCTGCACAGTCACTGCAAGGCCGAGGCCGCGCGAGGCGCCGGTAAGGATGCTCAGGTGCATGGGTAGGGTCTCCGGGTGGAACGGGAATCAGAAGGGTGGGGCGCTGCTGTGGGCGCAGGGCTGCCGCCGCAGCGGATGCATGAACACGATTCTGGACGCATGCAACAGCAGCCGCGCGTGGCCCTGCGGGTCGGGCGCGTACAGCGCGTCGCCGACGATGGGGTGGCCAATGGCCTGAAGGTGCACCCGCAGCTGGTGCGTGCGCCCGGTGATGGGCTGCAGCGCCAGCCGCGTGGTGTCAACGCCCCGCGCCAGCACCTGCCAGTGCGTCAGCGCGGGCTTGCCGCAACGAAGATCCACTCTCTGGCGCGGCCGGTTCGGCCAGTCGGCCAGTAGTGGCAGGTCAACGGCGCCTGTTTCACCCGTCAGCTGGCCCATGACGATGGCGACGTAGTGCTTCTCCACCTGCCGCGCTTCAAAGGCCATGCTGAGCAGGCGCTGCATGACGGCGCCGCGTGCAAACAGCATCAGGCCCGAGGTGGCCTGGTCCAGCCGGTGCACGACCCGCGCGTCGCTGAAGAGGGCCTGCACCCGCGTCGTCACGTTGTTGTGCAGGCCTTCACGCAAGCCGGGCACCGACAGCATGCCGGCGGGCTTGTCCACCACCAGCAGCGTCTCGTCCTCATGCAGCACCTTCAACTCCATCATCGGGTCAGCATATCGGCAGACTTGTGGACCACCCGCTACAGCCCCCCTACATCCGGCACCCGCAGGCCTTGACGCCACAAGGTCGCAGGCGCACATTCCCGCCTGCCGTTGATGCCCATCAACTTAACCCAGGAGAAGCGACATGAAAAAACTTGCAACCGCACTCCTGTCGGCCAGCGCGCTCTGACACTTCTGCGCGGAAAAGCCTGGCACTCCAGCCGGGCACACAACATCCGCCGTTCCGCGCCGCCGTGACACCCCGTCGCGGCCGACAGACACCCATCCCCTGACGCTGCCTTGGCCTTTGGCCCAAGGCTTCCTGCGGTCGCATGTGCGTTTGCGTTTACGTTTACGCATGCTCGTGCGCCGCGATGGTTTGACCTGTCCGGAACTTTCCATGATCGACTCCACAGTTTTTGAGCGCCTGCGCGGCATCGGGCTGACGCCCAGCGTGGTTCAGCAACTCGCGGCGCTGCAATGCGCTGACGACGACACGCTGCTGCGCGTGGTCGAGGTCCAGCGTGAAGGCCTCACGCTGCACGACGGCACGGC
>JANMKK010000040.1:0-21014 GCA_031372005.1 Rubrivivax sp. | reverse complement strand
GCAGGCGGCGGGCTTCGATCTCGTCGCCACGGTCCAGCGCATCGCGGATGTCGGTGAAGTAGTGGCTGAACTGGCGGAAACCCAGCGTCAGGTAGAGCAGCGCCACGTCGAAGGCCAGCGCCAGCAGCAGGCTGTATTCATGGATCAGCACATAAACGGCACCGATCAGCATCGACGGAACGAGCACCGACACCGCCCAGACCACACGCGTATGGTGCTTTTCGCCAGCGTCGAAATTGCGGCCCGTCCAGCGCACCCATTGGGCCAGCGTCTGGTGCACCCAGTTGTCGCGCGGCAGCGGCTTGAGCTGCTCCACCAGCAGTGCGAACAGGACGGCAAAGAAGCTCATCGCTACCGATGATAGAGGCCAACTGCCAAGCCGTTGGGCGCAGCAGCCGCGTTCACGCCGCCAGGTACCGGTACAGGTTGCGCAGCATCGCGGCCGTGGCACCCCAGATGAAGTATTCGCGCACCACGCCGTCCGCGCCCGGTCCGTGCCAGGGCATGGACAGGAACTGGCGTTCAACGCCGTCAACGCTGAAGGTGTGGCGCTGGTGGTGCGACGGGTTCATCAAGTGCTGCAGCGGGACTTCAAAGGCCTCGGCGACCTCAAAGTGGTCCAGCACCAGCTCAAAGGGCGGCATCACCAGCGCCACCACGGGCGTGACCACAAAGCCCGTGACTGTCGTGTACACCGGCATCTGTCCGATGACCTGCACGCGGTCGTGCTGCAGGCCGACTTCTTCTTCGGTCTCACGCAACGCGGTGGCGGCCGGGCCGTCGTCGTGCGCTTCGGCGCGGCCACCGGGGAAGCTGATCTGGCCGGCGTGGTCGCGCAAGTGGTCGGTGCGGCGCGTCAGCAGCACCTGCAGGCCGTCCGGGCGCTGGACCAGCGGCACCAGCACGGCGGCCTGCGACGGCGTGCGTTCGGTGAAGGCGCGGCCGTCGCCGTGGTGTTCGGTCTGCCAGTCGGACAACTGTGCGAAGCGCTGGCGCACGGCGTCCGCCGTCAGGCGTTGGGGATCGACGGCAGGCAGGTGTGAATCGGTGCCGACAACCGGGACCAACCTGGGATTCAACACACGCGGCGCAGCCATGATGGTGGAGGGACTTTGAAATGAACAAGGCCGCACGGGGCGGCCTTGGTGCTGGAAAAGGCCGAAGCCGTCAGGCCAGCTTCTCTTTGATGCGCGCCGACTTGCCGCTGCGCTGGCGCAGGTAGTACAGCTTGGCGCGGCGAACGTCGCCGCGGCGCTTGACTTCAATGCTGGCGATCAGCGGGCTGTAGCTCTGAAACGTGCGTTCCACGCCTTCGCCGTTGGAAATCTTGCGCACGATGAAGCTGCTGTTGAGGCTGCGGTTGCGCTTGGCGATGACAACGCCTTCGTAGGCCTGCACGCGCTTGCGCGTGCCTTCAACCACATTGACGTTGACGATGACGGTGTCGCCGGGGGCGAACGCGGGAATGGTGCGGTTGAGACGGATGATCTCTTCCTGCTCCAGCATGGCGATAAGGTTCAAGGTTTTCTCCGTGCGATCATGTCGCGGGCTGTTGGAGGATAAAACTGTCGATAAAACTATTGCGCCCGGCAGAGGATCGAAAAGCCTTTGATTATAGCTCGAGGCTGGCCAGGTACCGCTCGTCAGCCGGGCTCAGGCGCCCAGCGGTGCGGGCGGCGTCTACCAGGTCCGGCCAGCGCTTTGCGGTCCGCTCCAACGACCTTTCGCGCCGCCAGCGTGCGATGTCGCCATGGTGGCCCGACAGCAGCACCGCCGGCACGTCGCAGGCGTGGCCCTCGATGACCAGCTTTTCGGGGCGGCTGTAGTGCGGCCCTTCCAGCAGGCCGTCAGAAAAACTGTCCTGCTCATGCGACGGTGCCGTGAGCACACCGTCCTGCAGATGCGCTACGGCGTCCAGGAGGGCCAGCGCCGGCAGCTCGCCGCCCGACAGCACGAAGTCACCGAGGCTGATTTCTTGCGTCACGTGGGCATCCACAAAGCGCTGGTCCAGGCCTTCGTAGCGGCCGCACAGCAGCACCGCGCCCGGGCCGGAGGCGACCTGCCGTACCAGCGCCTGGTCCAGTCGCCGGCCGGTGGGAGTGAAGTGCACGACCTCGGGTGCTGGACCGTCGCGGTCGGCGCGGTCGGCGCGGATGGCAGCCAGCGCGCGGGTCAGCGGCTCTGCCAGCATCACCATGCCGGGGCCGCCGCCGTAAGGCCTGTCATCAACGCGGCGGTAGGCGTCGGCTGCGTAGTCGCGTGGCGACCACAGCCGCACATCGACCTGCCTGGACTCAAAGGCGCGGCGGGTGATGCCTTGCGAGAGATGCGGGGCAAACAATTCGGGAAACAGCGTGACAACGTCGAAACGCATGGCGTGCTCGCTCAACTGCGGTCAGTAGTCGGCTTCCCAGTCGACGGTGATGTGCCGGCCGGCCAGGTCCACGCCCACCACGTACGCATCGACGAAGGGGATCAGGCACTCTGGCGCGGCCGCGTCATCGGGCTGGATGCGCAGCACGCAGTGCGGGCCGGTTTCGATCAACCCCACCACGTTGCCCAGGGCCACGCCGACGCGGTTGGCGACGGCCAGGCCGATCAAATCGACCCAGTAGAACTCGCCCTCATTTGGCGTCGGGAAACTGGTGCGCGGCACGAAGATGCGAGCGCCCTTGAGCGCTTCGGCGGCGTCACGGTCGGTAACTTCCTGAACCGTGGCGACGACAGCGTCGCCTTGTTCACGCGCCTGCACGACGTGCAACAGCGGCGGCAATGAAATAACAACTGCAGACGGCGGCGCGGGGCGCAGCAGGTCAGGCGGTTGCAGGTACCAGCGTTTGGTGGAAAAAAGGGCCTGCGGGTCGGCCGCAAAAGCCTTGACCTTGATGCCGCCCTTCACGCCCCAAGCGCCAAGAATGCGGCCGACTTCGACCGCATCCGTTGGCAACACCAAAGTCTCTGCCGCCTTCACGGCAGGCGCGCTCAGGCGGCCTTCTTGGCCTGGTCGACCAGACGCGCCACGGTGGGCGACATCTGCGCGCCGACACCGGTCCAGTGCGTCACGCGGTCCATCGCCACGCGCAGCGGCTGTTCGGCGCCCGCAGCGACGGGGTTGTAAAAGCCCACGCGTTCAATGAAGCGGCCGTCACGGCGCTCACGGGAATCGGCCACGACGATGTTGTAAAACGGGCGCTTCTTGGCGCCACCACGAGACAGTCGGATCACGACCATGATGAGTTCCTTGGGGAGATAAGAGCCGACAGCCGTGCCACGGGGACACACCGGGCGGGCAATCGTGGAGGTGGATGCCCGACTCTGCAGACAGACCGCCGCAGAATCTGGCACCAGCCAGGGTTGACACCGTAGATACGCTCCCGTGTTGCCACTGCAAAGCCGGCGTCAAAGCCGCGCATTATAAACTGGCTGAGCAAGGGCGCCTGCCGTGCCCCGCCATCGAATAGCCGAGGATGCCGCCAGACACCGCCCCACCCCAGTGCCTGATTCGCCCCAGCACCGCTGCAGACCTGCCGGCGATAGCGGCCATCTATACCGAGGCCGTGACCACCGGCACCGGCAGCTTCGAGACCGACGCACCTGCCGAAACAGAACTGGCGCGCCGTCGCGCCGAGGTGCTGGCCAAGGGCCTGCCGTGGTTGGTGGTGGAAACTGCCGACGGGGTCATGGGCTATGCCTACGCCACGCCGTTCCGCCCCCGCCACGCCTACCGCTACAGCCTGGAGGATTCGGTCTATCTGCACCGGGATGCGCGTGGGCGGGGCCTGGGGCGGCTGCTGCTGGCAGAACTCATCGCGCGCTGCACGGCGCTGGGTGCTCGGCAGATGCTGGCGGTGATCGGCGACAGCGCCAACAAGGGCTCGGTGGCGCTGCACCGCTGCCTGGGCTTCAGGTCCGCCGGCCAGTTCGACCATGTGGGCCGCAAGTTTGATCGCTGGCTGGACATCGTGCTGATGCAGCGAGCCCTCGGCCCAGGGGCAACGGTGCCGCCCGATGCCTGAAGCCGCATCCACTTTGCGCGACCGCTCCGGGACGCGGGCCAAGACTCGCTCCAAGACCGCCGCCGCCTGGCTGGCCCTGCTGCTGGGCACGCTGGGCGTGCACCGCCTGTACCTGCACGGCCCGCGCGACCCCTTCGCCTGGCTGCACCCGCTGCCTACGGCAGCAGGCCTGTTGGGCGTGTGGCGCTTGCGCACACTGGGGCAGGACGACCCGCTGGCCTGGTTGCTGATCCCGTTGCTGGGCTTGATGATTTCGGTGGCGATGCTGTGCGCCATCGTTTACGCGCTCACGCCGGACGAAAAGTGGGACGCGCGCCACAACCCGGGCCGCACAGTCACCGCAACCGGCTGGGGCGCGGTGCTGGCCGCGATGACCGCATTGCTGATTGGCGGCACGGTGCTGATGGGCACCGTGGCCTACGGCGGGCAGAAGTTCTTTGAGTGGCAGTTGGCGCGAAACCCCACAGCGCCGCAGCGCGGCAACCGTTGATCAGAAGATCAACCGGCTAAGGCCGTAGAAGACCGCTGCGATCAGCGCCGTGGCTGGGATCGTCAACACCCAGGCCATCACGATGTGCCCTGCCAGACCCCAGCGCACGGCCGACGCATTGCGCACCGAGCCGACGCCAAAAATCGCGCCCGTGATGGTGTGCGTGGTGGACACCGGGATGCCCATCGCGGTGGCCGTGAAGAGCGTGATTGCACCGCCTGTCTCGGCGCAGAAGCCGCCCACCGGCTTGAGCTTGGTAATGCGCTGACCCATCGTTTTGACGATGCGCCAGCCGCCGAAGAGCGTGCCCAGGCCGATGGCGATGTAGCAGCACCAGATGACCCAGCTCGGCGGCATCTTCTCGCCGGCACTGCTGATGCCCGCCGCAATCAGCAACAACCAGATGATGCCGATGGTCTTCTGCGCGTCGTTGCCGCCGTGGCCCAGCGAATACAGGCCCGCCGAGACCAGCTGCAGGCGGCGAAAAACGTTGTCCACATGCAGCGGCGACTGGCGCCTGCAGATCCAGGCCACCGCTACCATCATCAGCGACGCCAGCAAAAAGCCCATCAGCGGCGAGACAAAGATAAAGGCCACCGTCTTCAGCACACCGGCCAGCACCAGCGGCGCCGTGCCGGCCTTGGCCATCGTGGCACCGACGATCCCCCCGATCAGCGCATGCGAGCTGCTTGAAGGAATACCGTACCACCAGGTGATGACGTTCCAGGCGATCGCCCCCACCAGCGCGCCGAAGACCACGTACTGGTCCACCACGCCAGGATCGACGATGCCCTTGCCCACGGTTGCGGCCACCTTGAGCTGGAAGATGAAGATCGCCACGACGTTGAAGAACGCCGCAAAGGCCACCGCCTGCGACGGCTTGAGCACGCCCGTGGAGACCACCGTGGCGATCGAGTTGGCGGCGTCGTGGAAACCGTTCATGAAGTCGAACAGCAGCGCCAGCGCCACCAGCGTCACCACCACCCAGAGTGTCATGACGGACAGGTCAGTGTGCGTTGCGGGCCGGCGTGCAGAAAGGGCTGGCGATCAGGAGTTCTCAAGCACGATGCCTTCAACCAGGTTGGCCACGTCTTCGCAGCGGTCAGAGATCGATTCCAGATGCTCGTAAACCGCCTTGAGCTTGATGAGCTGCCGCGTGTCGGGCTCTTCGCGGAACAATGCCGACATGGCACTGCGCATGACGCGGTCGGCATCGGATTCGAGTTGGTCTATTTCCTCACAGGTCTTCAGCACGCTCTCGGCGACCTGCGCGTCCTTCAAGCGCGGCAGCAGCGTCAGCACGTGCTGCACACGTTCGCAGCAGCGCACCGAAATTTCCGACAGCCGCACCACATCTTCAGACAGGTGGCGCAGGTCGTACAGCGACATCACTTCGCTGGAATCCTGCAGCAGGTCAATCACGTCGTCCATCGCGTTGATCAGGCGGTGAATCTGGTCGCGGTCCAGCGGCGTGATGAAGGTGCGGTGCAGCAGCCGGTGGACTTCGGCGGTGATCTTGTCGGCGGCGCGTTCGGCGTCGCCCACCGCCCTGGCGTGACGTTCTCGCTCAGGCTGGTTGTCGTAGTTTTGCACCATGGCCATGAAGGCCTGCGCGCCTTCTGCAATGTGCTTGCCATGCTCATTGAAGAGCTCGAAGAAGTTGCCCTCACGCGGCAACAGCCTGCCAAACACCATTTGCGCTCCGAGTCATGTCACCAAACGGTCATCGACCGTCACCGGCCGATTCTATGGGCCGGAAAGACTACGACCGGAAGCTGAAGACGTTGGACAGCGAGCAGGCCAAAGGTCTGCAGCGCCAGCGGCAGCGGCAATGCGTTCAGGTTCATGGCAGTTTTTCGATGGCTTGATCGGCGGTGGCGGCCAGCAGCGCCTCCAGCGGCCCGAGGTGCGGGTGCTCAAGCATCGGCGCCAATTCCAGCAGCGGGTGCAGGACAAACGCCCGCTCATGCAGCCGGAGGTGTGGCAGGTCCAGGCCCGGAGCCGTCAATGCACGTTGGCCGTGCAGCAGCAGGTCCAGGTCCAGAGTGCGCGGCGCGTTGGGGTATGGGCGCAAGCGGCCATGTGCCTGTTCAATGGCCTGCAGCGCGTGCAGCAGCGCCAGCGGCTGCAGTGCGGTGCGCAGTTCGGCCACAGCGTTGATGAAGTCCGGGCCGCTGGCCTGCATGGGTGCCGTGCGGTACAGCGAAGACTGCGCCACCAGCTGCGTCTGCGGCAACGCGGCCAGCGCAGCCAGTGCGTGCTTCAGCGTGGCCCGCACATCACCCAGGTTGGCGCCAAGCCCGACAAAGACCCGCTCGGCATTCATTCCGACGCGGGCGCGGCTCCTTCGCGGGCGCCGGGGCGGCGGCGGCGGCGTCGTCGTTTGCGCGGCGCAGTGTCGCCGCCTTCTGCAGGCGGCGCGGGCGCGTCGGCTGCGTCCTCGGTGTCATCTGCATGATCCGCATGGTCTGCGTCCGTTGCAGCCCCGCCAACCGCCGCGTGGGCGGCCGGCCCCTTGCGCGCACGCGCCGTGCTGCTGGCGCGCAGATCGGCAATCAGCGCTTCGCGTTCATCGGCGCTGCCCAGGTGCAGGTCTTCCCACCAGTCGGCGAGCTCTGTGTTCAGGTCGCCACAATCGGCTCGCAAGCGCAGGAAGTCGTAGCCGGCGCGGAAGCGCGGTTGTTCGACCAGCGCCAGCGCCGAACCTGCGCTGCGGCGTTCAAAGCGCGGCTGCATGAGCCAGATCTCGCGCATGTCGGCGGCCAGCTTGCCGCGGCCGGAGATGTCACCAATGCGCGCCTCGAATACCGCATCCACAGCCTGTTGCAAGGCCGGGAACGGTGCTTCGCCAGTAGCGCGGATCGTCGTCCAGCGCGCCTGCACGTCGTGCCACAGCAGGCAGGCGAGCATGAAGCTGGGCGCCACCGCGCGGCCCTCGGCAACACGGCGGTCGGTGTCCTCAAGCGCCAGGCGGATGAAGGTCTCTCTGGCCTTGCTGTTTTGCGCCGGCGCCAGTGCCGCGTCCAGCACCGGAAAGACCCCTCCGCCGCCCTGCCCCACGAGGCCGTATTTCTTGAGTTGTTCGATGCTGGCCAGTGCGTGGCCGGTCTGCATCAGCTTGACCATCTCGTCAAAGAGACGCGAGATCGGCACGTTAGCGAGAAGCGCCGACATCGCACGCAACGGCCGCTCGGTGCCCGGCTCCAGCGCAAAGCCGAGCTTGGCCGCAAAGCGCACGACGCGGATGATGCGCACCGGGTCTTCGCGGTAGCGCAGCTCGGGGTCGCCGATCATGCGCAGCACGCGGGCACGTGAATCGGCCAGGCCGCCGTGGTAGTCCACCACCTGCTGCGTCACCGGGTCGTAGTACATGGCGTTGATGGTGAAGTCACGCCGCGCCGCGTCTTCCACCTGCGGGCCCCAGACGTTGTCGCGCAGCACGCGGCCTGCGGCATCGACGACGTGGGTCTTGTCCACCATCTGCTGCTTGGACGTTTTTTCGTTGCCGGCCACCTGCTCGGCGGCGCTGGCGTCGAGGTAGGCGCGGAAGGTGGACACCTCGATCGTCTCGTGTTCGCGCCCGCGGCCGAAGACCACGTGCACCAGGCGGAATCGACGGCCGATGATGAAGGCGCGGCGAAAGAGCGCCTTGACCTGTTCGGGCGTGGCGTCAGTGGCCACATCGAAGTCCTTGGGCCGCATGCCCACCAGCAGGTCGCGCACCGCGCCGCCCACCACATAGGCCACGAAGCCGGCGTCCTGCAGCGTTTTGACGACGCGCACGGCGTTGACGTCCAGCAGCGTGGGGTCGATGCGGTGAACGCTTGCGGGAATGTCGACGCGCACGCCGAGCGGGACCGCAGGGATGGCAGGTGCTTCGGGCGCAGCCACTGTCGGTTCGCGGTTTTCTTCGCCCTTGCCGAGCAAGCGCTTGATGAATTTTTTGATCATGTGAACAGGTTCAGGACGGGCCAATGGCGCGTCTGTGCGATGCGCAGAAGCGCGGGGCCGGGGTTGGTGGCCACGGGGTGGCTGACGCGCTCAAGCAGCGGCAGGTCGTTGGTGGAATCGCTGTAGAAAGTGCTGCGCTCAAAGTCGGCCAGGCTCTGCTGGCGCGCGGCGAGCCACTGTTGAACCCGGGTGATCTTGCCTTCGCGGAAGGCTGGCACGCCGTGGATCGTGCCCAGCACGCGGCCCGCCGCGTCGCGCGCCAGTTCGGTGGCAATCAGGTGCTCGATCTCGAACAGGCCCGAAATCGGCCGTGTGATGAAGTCGATGGTGGCGGTGACCAGCACCACCAGGTCGCCGGCCTGCTGGTGCTGGCGCACAAGCTGCAGCGCAGCCGGGTGCAGCATGGGTTGCACCACCTGCGCCAGAAAGCCGGCCGTGATGGCGGCCAACTCTGCATCGGCACGGCCGCGCCAGGCGGCGGTGGCGAAATCGACGTAGGCGTCGATGTCGAGTCGGCCCGCCGCATAGTCGGCGTAAAAGGCGTCGTTGCGGTGACGGTACGCTTCGCGATCGACCCAGCCTTGCGCGACCAAAAAATCGCCGAACGCATGGTCAGAATCCTTCGGCAGCAATGTGCCGTCCAGGTCAAAAAGTGTGAGCCTCATGGGTGAGGCCTCATGGGTGAAACCTCATGGGTGACACCTCATTCGCCCGCCCTCATTCGCCGGCCCTCATTCGCCGCCCCTCATGCGCCGTCCACCTCATGCACGCCTTCGTCGATGAGCATCTGCCGCACCAGCGGCACCGTGATGCGGCGCGCCTTGGCCAGGCCGTAGGTGTCCAGGCGGTCCAGCAGGCGCATCAGATGGCCCAGGTCGCGCTCGAAGTGCGTGAGCAGGAAGGCCATGACCTCGTCGGACAGGAAGATGCCGCGCCGGTCGGCCTCGCGCCGCAGCACGGCGCGGGTTTCGGCGTCGGGCAAGGGCTGCAGCGCAAAGACGTGGCCCCAGGACAGGCGGGTGCGCAAGTCGTCGCGCACGGCCAGGTCCACCGGCGGCAAACGGCCCGCAGCCACCCACTGCACACCGTGGGCCGCTGCGTCTTCAAAGAGCGCAAAAGCAGCGTGTTGGGCCGCTTCGTCCAGCGCGTCACAGCGGTCCACCAGCACCAGCGACCAGCCGGGTTGAAGCGTCCACGGCAGGGGGTCTGCAGCGTCGAACCAGGCCACCTGCTGTCCGGCAGCCTGGCAGCGGGCTGCCAGCGCCTGCAGCAGGTGCGTCTTGCCACAACCGCCAGCGCCCCACAGGTACACCGGCGTCGCCGGCAGGCGCAGTGCACGCAGGTGTCC
Organism: Rubrivivax sp.; assembly: GCA_031372005.1. Taxonomy (GTDB): domain Bacteria; phylum Pseudomonadota; class Gammaproteobacteria; order Burkholderiales; family Burkholderiaceae_C; genus Rubrivivax. The sequence goes on along the minus strand of JANMKK010000040.1, from coordinate 11,209 downwards.
CAGTACAGGCCCGTTGGCGCCCACCATGAAGTTGTCGAAGGTGGGCTGGGCGTCGGGGCCGATGGCCAGCGGGATCTGTTCCATGCGCTCAATGCCCTTGCTGCCACGCCGCCAAGTGGCGGCGCAAGGCCGGCGCGTCGGCGGCATCGGGGCGATGGTGCAGGTACAGCGCCAGCGCTTCCGCCGCTGGGCCGTGCGCGCCCAGTTCGGCCAGCACCAGTGCGTGGTCGCGCCTCTCTTCCCAGGCCCGGGGCAGCAGCACCACCAGCCGCGCCTGGGCCCGTTCCAGCCGCTGCCAGTCGTTGTGGCTGCGGTGCACTTCCTTCAGGTTGCCAAGCATGCGGGCAATGATGTCGCGCCCTGCGGCCGGTTGCAGGAAAAGCCCCAACGGCACTTCGTCGTCCCCCACCGCGCCGCGCTGCTGGCGGTAGGGCGCCAGCCGTTCTTCAAGTTGATCGCGCGACAGCGAATGTCCGCTGAAGGGGTCGATCACCACCTCCCCGCGCGGCATGTGCACCTTGACCAGGAAGTGGCCCGGGAAGGAAATGCCATGCGCCTGCAGCCCCGCTTGCGCGGCGATTTCGGCATACAGCACGGCCAGCGTGATGGGAATGCCGCGCCGGCTTTCCAGCACCGCGGGCAGCAGGCTGTTGCGGCGGTCGTAGTAGTTGTTGACGTTGCCGGCGAAGCCCAGTTCCTGAAAGAAGTAGTGGTTCAAGAGACGCAGGCGTTGCAGCGGCGCAGCGTCGGGCGGAATGCGGCTCTTGAGCCGGTGCGCAAGCCCGTCCACACGGGCCAGCACGCCTTGCACGTCCAGCCCCGGGTCGTCGTCCTGCGCGATCGCAACCGCCGCTTCCAGCAGCGGGAATCCGGTGTCTTCAGCCACCAGCGCGGCGAAATAATCCAGCGCGCTCAACGCATCAAAGTGCAGGTGTCCAGCCATTCGCTAAAGTGTAGGTCAGCCACGCCGCATGAATTGCTGCGGCCGCAGGCCACAGGCCATGAGCACCGCAAAGTAAAGCATCGCCACGCCGCCCAGAACTGCGGCCACTGCTGCAGCACGTTGCGCCCAGTGCGCTTGCATCCCCGTCCAGTCGATGGCTTGCGCGGCCCAGGCCAGCGCCACACCCAGCGCCAGGTTGGCCAGACCCACGCGTGCGGCAAAGGCAAGCCAACCGGGTTGCGGCTTGAAGACGCCGCGGCGCATCAGGCCACCGAGCAGCAGCGCCGCATTCACAAGTGCGCCGAGGCCGATCGACAAGGCCAACCCGGCGTGCCCGAGCCAGGGCACCAGCACCACATTCATCGCCTGGGTTGCCAGCAACACGCCGATGCCGATCTTGACCGGCGTGCGCACGTCCTGCTGGGCATAGAAGGCGGGTGCCAGCACCTTGATGGCCACGATGCCCAGCAGACCGACGCCGTAGCCCTGCAGGGCCAGCACCGTCATCGCCACGTCCTCGGCGCGGAAGGCGCCGTAGTGATATAGCACCGCCACCAGGCCGCGCGGAAACACCAGCAACGCCAGTGCGCAGGGCAATGCCAGCAACACCACGAGGCGCAGTCCCCAGTCCAGCATGCCGGAAAAGTCAACCGCATCCTGCCGGGCCTGGGCCGCCGACAACTGCGGCAGCAGCACCACCCCAAGCGCCACGCCCAGCAGTGCGGTGGGGAATTCCATCAACCGGTCGGCATAGGTCAGCCACGACACCGCGCCCACCGCCACGTGCGACGCAATCTGGGTGTTGATGAGCAGCGAGATCTGCGCCACCGACACCCCCAGCAAGGCTGGCGCCATCTGCCGCAGAACCTGGCGCACACCCGGGTGGTGCCAGGCCGACGCGATGGCAGAAGGCCACCAGCCGATGCGTGGCAGGAAGCTCAACCGCTGCAGCGCCAGCAGCATCGCACCCATCTGCAGCACGCCGCCGACCATGACGCCCACCGCCAGTGCGTAGACGGGTTCGATCCCGCGTGCGGCCAGCGCCGGCGCGCCCCACCAGGCCGCACCAATCACGCACAGATTCAGCAGCACGGGCGTCAGCGCCGGGACGGCGAAGCGCCGATAGGTGTTGAGCACGCCGGCCCCCAGCGCCACCAGAGACATGAAGCCGATGTAGGGAAACATCCAGCGCGTCATGACCACTGCGGTGTCCAACTGCTGCAGTCCCGAGCCCATCGCCCACACCAGCACCGGCGCTGCAGCCACGCCCACGACGCAGGTGGCCAGCAGCACCCAGGTCAACACGGTGGCCACGGCGTCGATCAGGCTGTGGGTGGCCGCGTCGCCGTCGCGCGCGCGGGTGGCCGCCAGGAGCGGGACGAAGGCTTGCGAAAAGGCGCCTTCGGCAAAGAGACGCCTGAAGAGATTGGGGATGCGAAAGGCGACGTTGAAGGCGTCGGTGGCGGCGCTGGCGCCGAAAGCGGCGGCGATCAGTTGCTCACGGGCCAAACCCGTGACCCGCGAAATCAGGGTCAGCAGCGAAACGGTGGAAGCGGCCTTGAGAAGGTTCACGAATGCGGAAACGGTGGCAGGCCGGGAACAAGGCCGAAGCCGAAGGGACACGGGTCAGCGCGTCGAAGCAAGCAATTATAGGCAGCCGCCTTCCCCGCTTGGGCCTGCGATGAGCAAGCGTGCTACACTCTGCGGGCTAAGCTTTTTCGCTTTATTCAACAGCTTCAAGCCTTCAGTCTTAACCGTCTCCGAAAGCCCGTACACGCATGGCCACCTCGTCCAAAGCCAAGAAGAAAACCGTTCGCCTCGCCTCGGGCCTCAAGCGCGCCCGTCAGGACGTGGTTCTGAACGCCACCAACACCGCACTGCGTTCGCGCTTTCGCACCGTCGTCAAGAACGTACAGAAGGCCGTCACGGGCGGCGACAAGGCCAAGGCGACTGAAGTCTTCAAGAACGCGCAGAGCGTCATCGATTCGGTCGCTGACAAGGGTATCTTTCACAAGAACAAGGCCGCGCGCTTGAAGAGCCGCTTGTCGGCCAAGGTCAAGGCATTGGCACTGGCCGCCTGATCCAGGGCACCGCACTGCAACAGGGGCTCGCATTGCGAGCCCTTTTTTTTTGGGCCGGTCGGTGGCGCTTTGTCCGGTCTACTGCTTGCGTGCGGGCGCCCCGTCGGGCAACACGCACACCTCTGCCACTTGCAGCTGGTTGTCGCGAGCGAAGTTCATGACGAAGTCCCAGGCCATCGGTTCGATGCCTTTGAGCGCCTCACTGATCAGCACGCAATTCACGCCGTCCACCCGCTGCGGTACGCAGTACGGCGAAAAGCCGATGAAGGCGCCAATGCCGCCGCTGCTGCCACCCGGTCTGAAGCTGGACATGGCGCCAGCAAGCCGCTCGGCCCAGTCACTGGGCCGGAAAGTGCGGCCTTCCAGCGTGAGGCCCTGGATGTAGAACTGACGGGGCTTGGAGGTGGTCATCAAAGGCGGCAGAAGAGGGCTGCCCGCCGCGTGGGCCACCGACGGCCGAAGCAGGCCAGGCCCCGCTTGCACGGGGCGCATTGTGCCTTGGTGGTGCTGCGTTGCAGCATGCATGGTTTATGCCCGGATGAGTGCGCTGCCGGTCCTTTCGGCAGCCCCGGCCAAGTCTGTAGCGGCCTTTAGAATTACGCTCCGCCGGACCGTGACCGATGTGTCGTTGGCCGGTTTCTGTGCGCCACTAGGAAAGCCCGCCATGAACGCTCCTGAGCCCGCCGTCATGCAAGCGCAACCGCAAGCGCAACCGCGCTCGATGCCCCACGTGATGAACACCTACAGCCGGCTGCCTATCGCGTTGTCGCATGGCCGAGGCTGCTGGCTGTGGGACACCGAAGGCCGCAAGTATCTGGACGGCCTGGGGGGCATTGCCGTCAACACGCTGGGCCACGCGCACCCCAAACTGGTGCCGGCGCTGCAGGACCAGATCGCCAAGATGATCCACAGCTCCAACTATTACGAAGTGCCGTTGCAGGAGCAACTGGCCGCCAAGCTGTGTGATATCTCGGGCCTGTCGGCTGCATTCTTCTGCAATTCGGGCCTGGAGGCCAATGAAGGCGCGCTCAAGATCGCCCGCAAATATGGCCACGACAAAGGCATTGAACGGCCAGAAATCATCGTCTACGACAAGGCTTTCCACGGCCGCTCGATCGCCACGCTGTCGGCCACCGGCAACCCCAAGGTGCAGGCGGGTTTCGGCCCGCTGGTGGAAGGTTTCGTGCGCGTGCCGTTGAACGACCTGGAGGCGCTGGAACACGTGGCGCGCAGCAACCCAAACGTGGTGGCGGTGTTCCTGGAAACCATCCAGGGCGAAGGCGGTATCAATGCCTCTCGCTGGGACTACCTGCAAGGCCTGCGCAAGCTGTGCGACCGGCAGGGTTGGCTGTTGATGCTGGATGAAGTGCAGTGCGGCATCGGTCGCACGGGAAAATGGTTTGCGCACCAGTGGGCCGGCATCCAGCCTGACGTCATGCCGCTGGCCAAGGGCCTGGGCTCGGGCGTGCCCATCGGTGCCATCGTCGTCGGCCCGAAGGCTGCGGGCGTGCTTGGCCCGGGCAACCACGGCACCACCTTCGGCGGCAACCCGCTGGCGATGCGCGCCGGTGTGGAAACGCTGCGCATCATGGAAGAAGACGGCCTGATGGCCAACGCGGCCGCCGTAGGCGCGGTGCTGCGCGGCGCGCTGGAAAGTGGCCTGGCAGGCCTGGCGGGCGTGAAGGAAATCCGCGGCGCCGGCCTGATGATCGGCATCGAACTCGACCGCCCTTGCGGCGTGTTACTGGGCCGCGCGGCCAGCGCCGGCCTGATGCTGAGCGTGACGGCAGACAGCGTCATCCGCCTGGTGCCGCCGCTGATCCTGAGCGCGGACGAAGCGCGGCAGATGGCGGACATCCTGTGCCCGCTGGTGAAGGCCTTTCTGGCCGAAACCACGAGCCTGCCATCCAGCCCCCCATCCAGCCCGCCATGAAACCCGGCTCGAACCTGATGAAACATTACCTGCAGTTCAAGGACCTGCGCGCCGAGGAATACGCCTACCTCTTTGAACGCACGCGCAACATCAAGACGCGCTTCAAGAACTACGAGAAGTACCAGCCACTGGTGGACCGCACGCTGGCGATGATCTTCGAGAAGGCCAGCACGCGCACGCGCGTCAGCTTCGAAGCCGGCATGTACCAGATGGGCGGCTCGGTCGTCCACCTGACGACCGGGGACAGCCACCTGGGCCGTGCCGAGCCAGCCGAAGACACTGCGCGCGTCATCAGCCGCATGGTCGATATCGTGATGATCCGCACCTATGGGCAAGACATGCTCGAACGTTTTGCTGCGCATTCGCGCGTGCCGGTGATCAACGGCCTGACCAACGAATACCACCCTTGCCAGATCCTGGCCGACATTTATACCTACATCGAACATCGAGGCAGCATCGCCGGCAAGGTGGTGGCGTGGGTGGGTGACGGCAACAACATGGCCAACACCTGGTTGCAGGCGGCCGAGATCCTGGGCTTCACCGTGCACGTCAGCACGCCCAGCGGCTACGAGATTGATGCCGAGGTGGCGGGCGTGCGCGACAGCAGCTGCTACAAGGTCTTCAACCACCCGATGCAGGCCTGCGAAGGTGCGCACCTGGTCACCACCGACGTCTGGACCAGCATGGGCTATGAAGCCCAGAACGAAGAGCGCCGCAAGGCCTTTATTGACTGGTGCGTGGACGAAGAAATGATGGCCGTAGCCCAGCCCGACGCGCTCTTCATGCACTGCTTGCCGGCGCACCGCGGTGAAGAGGTGACGGCTGAAGTCATTGACGGCGCGCAAAGCGTGGTCTGGGACGAGGCTGAAAACCGGCTGCATGCGCAGAAGGCGCTGATGGAGTACCTGCTGCTGGGGCGCATCGGGTAAGCGCGGCAACGGCCGCGGCAACCAACCGATCGACAGCCAGCGCAACATCCTGCACAACCCGCGCGTGGCGCTGCTGTTGCTGATCCCTGGCCGGCGTGGTGCAGCCCGGCAGCAAGGCGCCGGCACCCAGCGCCGCCGGGCCGGTCAGGAACCTCGGCGCTGGCTGTTGCAGGCGCCGTGCAAAGAAGTTGTCACGCCCGCCGCTCCGGCCACCGTCAGTACGTCGCACGCCCGCCGGTCAGGTCGAAAACCGCGCCGGTGCTGAACGAGCACTCTTCGCTCGACAACCACGCCACCATCGCCGCCACCTCCTGCACTTCCAAGAAGCGGCCCATGGGAATCTTGCCCAGCATGTAGTCGATCTGCGCCTGCGTCATCTGGTTGAACATCGCCGTCTTGGCCACTGCGGGCGTGATGGCGTTGACCAGGATGCCCTTGGTGGCAACTTCCTTGGCCAGACTCTTCGTCAGCGCAATCAATCCGGCCTTGCTGGCGCTGTAGTGGCTGGCGTTGGGGTTGCCTTCCTTTCCGGCCACCGACGCAATGTTGACGATGCGCCCGTAGCCCCGCTTCAGCATCGCCTGCACCACATGGCGCGTGGTGAGGTACGGCGCAATCAGGTTGACCTCGATCACACGCCGCCAGACTGCGGGGTCCAGCTCCCAGGTGCTGGCGTTGCCGCCGGTGATGCCGGCGTTGTTGACCAGGATGTCGATGCGGCCTTCCTGGCTTAGCGCCTCTGCGGTGGCGGCGGCAACGGCCGCGTCGTCCGTCAGTTCCACCGCGCGCCCGCTGACTGCCCCCAGTGGCGACAGCAGGGCCACCGCCGCGTCAAGCATCGCCCCGTCGATGTCCCAGATCACGACCCGCGCCCCGCTCTTCAGCAGCCTTTCACTGATCGCCTGGCCGATGCCCTGCGCGCCACCGGTGACCACGGCCACGCGGCCCTTGAGATCGATCTGGTTCATGCCTGCATTCCTTTCAAGGCTGCGGGATGGCCCACGGGGTTGGCCGTGCAGTCAGCGATGTACTGACGGATGATGTCTTCAAAATTCTGCTCGGGCAGCAGCCCGAGCGCAGCGGCCCGGCGCGCCGACGCGGCTTGCGGCCAATTGGCCACGATCCCCTGAATTCGCGCGTCAGGCTCAAAACGCACCAGTGCCCTCACCTGCGGCCCGGCCACCGCCGCCAGCGCGTCCAGCATCTGCTGCACGCTGACGTTCAGCGCCGGCAGGTTGAGCGCGCTGCGGCCGACGAAGGCTTCGCGGCTGGCCTCGAACACGGCGATCAAGCCCTGCACGGTGCGCTGCGGTGACGACACCGGGTGGCGCACATCCGGCGACACCGGGCACAGCGACTCCACGCCCGCCAGCGGCTCGCGGATGATGCCGCTGAAGAAGGAACTCGCCGCGCCGTTGGGCCGCCCGGGCCGCACCGTCACCGTCATCAGCCGCGCGGCGCGGCCGTCGATGTAGCCCTTGCGCGTGTAGTCGGCCACCAGGTGTTCGCAGATCAACTTGTGCGTACCGTAGCTGGTTTGTGGTGCCGGCAGCGTGTCGTCGGCCACCACCGCCGGCAACGGCACCGCCGGGTCGGGTCCGAAGACGGCGACTGAACTGCTGAACACCAGCCGCGTGGGCGGGCCGCCGGTTTCGGTGCGGTGGCGCAGCGCGTCCAGCAGTGCGCGCGTGCTGTCCAGGTTGGACCGCAGGCCCAGTTCGAAGTCGGCCTCGCATTCGCCTGACACGGCGGATGCCAGGTGGAACACGCCGTCGAAGGCTTCGTCGCGCAGCGCCTGGCAATGCGCCAACAACGGCCCCACGCGGGCTTGCACACGTGCGTCGGCCAGCAGATCTGCCGGCGCCGCAGCCTGGTCGGCCAGCACGATCTGCGTGATCGGCCGCCCCGTCAATATGCCGGTCTTCAAGAGCGTGCGCGCCAGCTTGGCGCCTATAAAACCGGCGCCGCCAGTGATCAATAGTTTCATCAAGCACTTTCCTTCAGGGTGGTTGGCTTGGGGCCACGCCCCGCCGCAACGGGCTGCGGAATGACGCCGCCCTTTTCCAGCCGCCTTTGGCTGTGCGTGAGGTGGGCGGTGGCGGCACGGCGCGCGGCGCGTGCGTCGCGCGCCGCAATGGCTTCGACGATGGCACGGTGCTCCACGCGCACGGCTTCCATGAAGTCGAGCCGCCGCGCTTCGTTGCCGCGCGTGATGCGCATGGCTTCGCGCAGGTACTGCTCCAGAAAGCCGATGACGCGGCCGAACTGCGGGTTGCCGGTGGCCTGGCCGATGGCGCGGTGAAACGCCAGGTCTTCGGCCACGCCGTCCTGGCCCGCCGCACTGGCGGCGTCGATGGCGGCCAGCGCGCGGCGCATGCCGGCCACCTGCGCCCGTGTGGCGCGCTCGGCGGCCAGGGCGGCGATCTCGCCTTCCAGCACGCGCCGCACTTCCACCACGTGCACCACGGCGCTGACCGATTCCAGCACCGCCACGTCAAACTGCAGCGGCTGATGCAAAGGCGGTACGCTGACGAACACGCCCGAGCCCTGACGCGACACCAGCAGCGCGTGCGACTTCAAACGGTGCACCGCTTCACGCACCACGCTGCGCGAGACGCCATGGTTCTGCGCCAGCTGCGCTTCGGTGGGCAGACGGTCACCGGGCTTGAGCGCGCCGCCTGCGATCTGTTCGGCCAGGCGGTCAGCCAGGCGGTCAGCCAAGGACACACTGCCCAGGCGGTGGGCAGGCTCCGGAACGGAAACGGAACGCGGGTGACGCGCAGAAACTGCCATGGTTCTCAGGTTATCAGACAACTTTCTTGGGCCACAACGGGTTAGTCCGATACCACGCTGCGGGCCGGCGCGCGTATCGTCACTTGACTCTCTCAGCGCAAGGACTGCAACCGCATGGCCAGCGTGACCATTGCCCAAGTCAAGAAACGCTTCGGCGCCACCGACATCCTGCATGGGGTGGACATCGCAATAGCCGACGGCTCCTTCACGGTGCTGGTGGGGCCCAGCGGCTGCGGCAAGAGCACGCTGCTGCGCATGATCGCGGGGCTTGAGCAGATCACCGAAGGCGAGGTGCGCATCGGCACCCAGCGTGTGAATGAACTGCCGCCCAAGCAGCGCGACATCGCGATGGTGTTCCAGAACTATGCGCTGTACCCGCACATGACGGTGCGCCAGAACATGGCCTTTGCGCTGATGCTGGCCAAGCTGGGCGAAGCCACCATTGAAGCCAAGGTGGCGCGCGCCGCCGAGATCCTGGGGCTGGGTGACCTGCTGCAGCGCTACCCGCGCCAGCTCTCGGGCGGCCAGCGCCAGCGCGTGGCCATGGGACGCGCCATCGTGCGTGACCCGCAGGTCTTTCTCTTCGACGAGCCGCTGTCCAACCTGGACGCCAAGCTGCGCGTGGCCATGCGCACCGAAATCAAGGAACTGCACCAGCGCCTGAAGACCACATCGATCTACGTCACCCACGACCAGATCGAGGCCATGACCATGGGCGACCAGATCGTCGTCATGCGCGACGGCCGCATCGAGCAAACCGGCAGCCCGCTGGAGCTGTATGACGAGCCCGCCAACCAGTTTGTCGCCAGCTTCATCGGTTCACCGGCCATGAACTTTCTGCCCGGCACGCTGCGCCGGGGCGCTGGCCAGGCCGAAGTGGAACTGGGCGACGGCACACGCCTGGCTGCGCCGCCCGGCAGCAGCGGCAGTGATGGCCAGAGCGTGGTCTTCGGCACCCGGCCTGAACACTTGGCCCTGGGCTCAGGAAGTGGCCAAGGCATTGCCGCCAAGGTGGCGGTGGTGGAACCCACTGGCGCCGACACTTTCGTTTCGTGCCGCCACCAGGGCAAGGAGCTGGCGGTCGTCTTTCACGACCGCCATGCCTTCGAGCCCGGCACCACCATCCGCCTGATACCCGATCTGAAACGGTCCCACCTTTTTGATGCTGGCACGGGCCGGCGGCTTGCGGCCTGATCAACTGATCAACAGGTCAACAGCACTGCACACAACCCCAAGGAGACATTGCATGAGTGACTTCAACCGCCGCCGCTTCCTGGAAGGCACCGCCGGTGTCGCTGCCACAGCCGCCACGGCTGCATTGGGCGCTGGCACCACCGTCTGGTCGCCGGCCGTGCACGCACAGGCGCTCAGCTTCAAGCCCGAAAAGGGCGCCAAGTTGCGCGTCTTGCGCTGGAGCCGCTTTGTGCAGGGCGACATCGACGCTTACATGGTCAACGTCAAGAAGTTCACCGAGAAAACCGGCATCGAAGTGCGCGTGGACAACGAAGGCTGGGAAGACGTGCGGCCGAAGGCGGCCGTCGCCGCCAACACCGGTGCCGGCCCCGACATCATCCTGTCCACCAACGACGACGCCAACCTCTACCCCGAAAAGCTGCTCGACGTGACCGACCTGGCCACCTACCTCGGCAAGAAGTACGGTGGCTGGTATCCGGCCTGCGAAGCCTACCTGCGGCCTGACGGCAAGAAGTGGATCGGCATCGGCCTGGGCGCGGCCGGCGCCATGCTGGTGTACCGCCAGAGCATGATCAAAGCGGCGGGCTTTGATGCCGTGCCCAAGGACACCACCAACTTCCTGGCGCTGCTGAAGGCGCTGCACGCCAAGGGCACGCCTTCGGGTTTTGCGCTGGGCAATGCCACCGGTGACGGCCTGTGGTGCAACTGGCTGATGTGGTCGCACGGCGGCAAGCTGGTGGACGCCAGCAACAAGGTCGTCATCGACAGCCCAGAGACCCTCCGCGCGCTGGAATACGCCAAGGAGATGTACGCCACGTTCATCCCCGGCACGCTGTCGTGGCTGGACCCGAACAACAACAAGGCCTTCCTTGACAGCCAGATCAGCCTCACCAACAACGGCATCTCGATCTACTACGCCACCAAGACTTCCACCGACCAGAAAGTGCGCGACCTGAAGGAAGACATCTTTCACGCCAATTACCCCATCGGCCCGGTGGGCGTGCCGACCGAGTCGCACCTGTTCTTCAACCAGATGGTCATGAAGTACACCAAGTACCCGAACGCAGCGAAAGAGTTCCTGCGCTTCATGATGGAGCAGGATCAGTTCGAGCCCTGGCTCACCGCAGCCGGTGGCTACATCGCGCCGCCGCTGGCCGACTACACGAAGGCGGCGATCTGGACGTCCGACCCCAAGCACACGCCCTACCGCGACGCCGTCAAGAACCTGCGGCCGGCAGGTTAGGCCGGCAGGCTGGGTTCCGCGTCGGCGGGGGCCGCGGCCGACTTCATCGTCGTCAACATGGTGGCTGAAGCTGCCAGCGGTGCGAAGACGCCG
>JANMKK010000011.1:0-12551 GCA_031372005.1 Rubrivivax sp. | reverse complement strand
GGCATCACGCTGCGCATGGGCACGAAGGTGACGCAGATCGACCGCATCAAGCGCGTGGTGCGTGCCGACGACGGCAGCGAAGCGCCGTATGACCGGCTGCTGATCGCGACCGGATCGCACCCCTTCATCCTGCCGGTGCCGGGCAAGGACCTGCCCGGGGTGATCGCGTACCGCGACATCGCCGACACGCAGGCGATGATCGACGCGGCCACGCAGTACAAACACGCCGTCGTCGTCGGCGGTGGCCTTCTCGGCCTGGAAGCGGCCAACGGCCTGATGCTGCGTGGCATGACCGTCACCGTCGTGCACATCATGCCGTGGCTGATGGAGCGCCAGCTGGATGATGTGGCCGCGCGGCTGCTGCAAAAGTCGCTGGAAGACCGTGGCCTGAGATTCATGATGGGCGCGCAGACGCAGGCGCTTGTTGCTGGCGAGCCTGGAAAAAACGGCGGCCGCGTGGCTGCGGTGCAGTTCAAGGATGGCACGCAGGTGCCCGCCGACCTGGTGGTGATGGCCGCCGGCATCCGCCCCAACACCGACCTGGCCGAAGCCTGCGGCCTGCACTGCGCACGCGGGGTGGTCGTCAACGACACGATGCAGACCATCACCGACCCGCGCATCTATTCGGTGGGCGAGTGCGCGGCACACCGCGGCATCGCCTACGGCCTGGTCGCGCCCCTTTTTGAGCAGGGCAAGGTCTGCGCCACGCACCTGGGGCAGTTTGGCATTGGCCGCTACACCGGCAGCCAGACCAGCACCAAGCTGAAGGTGACCGGCATCGACCTCTTCAGCGCCGGCAACTTCATGGGCGCGAAGACCGGCAAGGCGGAAGACGCCGACTGCGAAGAGATTGTCATGAGCGACCCCTTTGGCGGCGTGTACAAGAAGCTCGTCATTCGGGATGACAAGTTGATAGGCGCGGTGATGTATGGCGATACGGTGGACGGCAGCTGGTACTTCAAACTGCTGCGCGAAGGCCGCACGGTCACTGATATCCGCGACAGGCTGATGTTTGGCGAAAGCAACATCGGGGACGTTGGGCATCAGGGCCACAGCAAGGCTGCCGCCATGTCCGACAGCGACGAGGTCTGTGGCTGCAATGGCGTCACCAAAGGCAGCATCTGCAAGGCGATCAAGGAAAAGGGCCTGTTCACACTGGACGAGGTGCGCAAGCAGACCAAGGCCAGTGCGTCCTGCGGCTCCTGCACCGGCTTGGTCGAACAGCTGCTGATGTTCACCGCCGGTGGCGACTACAGCGCCGCACCGAAACTGAAAGCCATGTGCGGCTGCACCGACCATGGCCACCAGGCCGTGCGCGACGCCATCCGTCTGCACCACCTGCTGACCGTGGACCAGGTCTATCGCACGATGGACTGGCGCACCGCCAACGGCTGCAGCAGCTGCCGTCCGGCCGTCAACTACTATCTTCTGAGCACGTGGCCCAAGGAAGCCGTGGACGACCCGCAAAGCCGGTTCATCAACGAACGCAGCCACGCCAACATCCAGAAGGATGGGACTTACAGCGTTATTCCCCGCATGTGGGGCGGCGAAACCACCGCCGACGAATTGCGCCGCATTGCCAACGCCGTGGACAAGTTCAAGATTCCCACCGTCAAGGTCACCGGCGGCCAGCGCATTGACCTGCTGGGCGTGAGGAAGGAAGACCTGCCGGCGGTGTGGAGGGACATCGGCATGCCCAGCGGCCACGCCTACGCCAAGGCACTGCGCACGGTGAAGACTTGCGTCGGCAGTGAATGGTGCCGCTTCGGCACGCAGGACAGCACGCAGATGGGCAAGGACCTGGAACGTGCGATGTGGCGCATGCACGCGCCGCACAAGGTGAAGTTTGCCGTCAGCGGCTGCCCGCGCAACTGTGCGGAAGCCGGCATCAAGGACGTCGGCATCATCGGTGTCGATTCCGGCTGGGAAATGTACGTTGCCGGCAACGGCGGCATCAAGACCGAGGTGGCGCACTTCCTGGTCAAGCTGAAGACGCCTGACGAGGTGCTGGAATACACCGGCGCCTTCTGCCAGCTGTACCGCGAAGAAGGCTGGTACCTGGAACGCACGGTGCACTACGTCAAGCGTGTCGGCCTGGACCATGTGAAGAAGAAGATCCTCGACGACGCAGCAGGCCGCAAGGCATTGTGGGAACGCTTGCAGTTTGCGCTGGACGGCGAACCCGACCCCTGGTTTGAGCACCAGCAGGCGCATGTGGATCTGCGGCAGTTTGAGCCTGTGGCCGCACCGGTCTGAGCGGAAGAAACCCAATGACTAACGACCATAATGCGTGCACTGTTGACTGGATTCCCATCTGCCAGTTGCAGGACATCCCCGTGCTGGGTGCACGCCGTGTGGCGCGCAGCCAGGGCGCTGCCGTGGCGCTGTTCCGCGCTGCCGACGACCACGTCTTTGCGCTGCTGGACCGCTGCCCGCACAAGGGCGGCCCACTCAGTCAGGGCATCGTCTTTGGCCACCACGTGGCCTGCCCGCTGCACAACTGGAGCATCGGCCTGGCCGACGGCTGCGCACGCGCGCCCGATGAAGGCTGCACCACGCCTTTTGCGGTTCAGGTGAGCGGCGGCCAGGTCTCGCTGGATGCGCAGCAGCTGCGCACACTGGCCATCGACGCAGTGACTAACTCGGTGATGCACGAGGCGAAGGCCGCCTCGTGAAAGAAACCAAGTCCACGTGCCCGTACTGCGGCGTGGGCTGCGGGGTCATCATCGAAAGCGCGGGCGCGCAGATCACCGGCGTGCGCGGCGACCCGGACCACCCCGCCAACTTCGGCCGCCTGTGCAGCAAGGGCAGCACGCTGCACCTCACGGCCAGCCGCACCGTCACGCTGCAGACGCGGCTGCTGCAGCCGCTGCGCCGTGCCGAGCGCGGTGGCAAGCCCATGCCGGTGAGCTGGGATGCGGCGCTGGACGAAGCGGCCACCAAGCTGGCCCACATCGCCGGCACACGCGGCCCCGACGCCATCGGCCTGTACATCAGCGGCCAGTTGCTGACGGAGGACTACTACGCCTTCAACAAGCTGGCCAAGGGCCTCTTGGGCACCAACAACGTCGACACCAATTCACGCCTGTGCATGAGCAGCGCGGTCGCCGGCTACAAGGCCACGCTGGGTGCCGACGCGCCGCCCTGCAGCTATGAAGACCTGGACCATGCGCAAACGGTGTTCATCGCCGGCAGCAACATGGCGTGGGCGCACCCGATCCTGTTCCGACGGCTTGAAGACGCCAAGCGCGCGAACCCGCTGCAGAAGTGGATCGTGGTCGACCCGCGCCGCACCGAGACCGCAGAGGCCGCTGACCTGCACCTGCAGATCCTGCCCGGCACGGACGTGGCGCTCTTCAACGGCATGCTGCACCTGCTGATGTGGGAAGGCCTGGTGGACCGCGCCTACATCGACGCCCACACCACGGGCTTCGACGCGTTGCGCGACATCGTGCGCAACTGCACGCCGGGGCTGACGGCGCAAGTGTGCGGCATCCAGGAAGCCGACCTGGTGCAGGCAGCGCGCTGGTTTGGCGGCAATTTGGAAGGCCCCAGCGGGGGCCGGACGCCGACGCTGTCGCTGTACTGCCAGGGCCTGAACCAGAGCGTCAGCGGCACCGACAAGAACGCCGCGCTGATCAACCTGCACCTGGCCACCGGGCAGATCGGCAAGGCCGGCGCCGGGCCCTTTTCACTCACGGGCCAACCCAATGCGATGGGCGGGCGCGAAGTGGGCGGGCTGGCCAACCTGCTGTCCGCACACCGCGACCTGGCCAACCCGCAGCACCGCGCCGAAGTGGCCACGCTGTGGGGCGTGGACAGCGTGCCGGACAAGCCCGGCAAGAGTGCGGTGGAGATGTTTCAGGCCGCCGCCGATGGCGACATCAAAGCGCTGTGGATCGCCTGCACCAACCCCGCGCAGAGCATGCCCGACCAGGCCACCGTGCGCCGCGCGCTTGAACGGTGCGAGCTGGTCATCGTGCAGGAAGCCTTTGCCACCACCGCCACCGCCGCTTACGCCGACCTGCTGCTGCCGGCCACCACCTGGGGCGAAAAGGACGGCACCGTCACCAACAGCGAAAGGCGCATCAGCCGCGTGCGACCTGCCGTGGCAGCACCTGGCCAGGCGCGGCACGATTGGCACATCGCGGTCGATGTGGCGCGACGTATCGAAGCGCTGCTGCCGGCGCGGCGTGCCCATGCGCAGTCCCTGTTCCCGTTTGCGAACGCTGAAAGTCTGTGGAACGAACACCGCGAAAGCACACGCGGCCGCGACCTGGACATCACCGGCCTGAGCTACACGATGCTGGACACCGCCGGCCCGCAGCAGTGGCCCTTGCGCGAAGGTGAAGCGACGGGCCGCGAGCGGCTCTACACCGACGGCATCTACCCCACCGCCGACGGCCGCGCCACCTTCGCTGCCGTGGCCGCGCGCCCGCTGGCCGAAAAGCGCGACGCGCCCTACCCCTTCAGCCTGAACACCGGCCGCCTGCGCGACCACTGGCACGGCCTGAGCCGCACCGGCACGCTGGGCCGCTTGTACGGCCACGTCGCAGAGCCCGGCATCGACATGCACCCCAGCGACCTGGCGCGGCTGCGCATCACGGCAGGTGACCTGGTGCAGGTGAAGTCGCGCCGCGGCACGCTGGTGCTGCCGGCCGTGGCCAGCACCAGCGTGGCACCGGCGCAGGCTTTCATCGCCATGCACTGGGGTGACGAGGTGTTGGGCGGGCGGCACCGGGGCGGTGTCAACGCGCTGACGTCGCCCGCCTTCTGCCCCAAGAGCAAGCAGCCCGAGCTGAAGCACACGGCCGTGAAAATCACGAAGACGGAACTGCCGTGGCAACTGCTGGCACGGGCCTGGCTGCCTGCCGAAGTCGCCCTGCAACGCCGCGCCGAACTGCTGGCGATTTGCAGCGATATGGACTACGCGGCCTGCATGCCTCTGGGCCGCGAACCCGGCGCCGTGGGTGTGCTGCTGCGCGCCGGTGCCGCCGCTGCAGCCGACGCGGCCTGGCTGTCGCGCATTGAAGCTCTGCTTGGCCTGGATGCACCCGATGTGCTGCGCTACACCGACCCGCGCCGCGGCCAAAGCCGCAGCGTGCGGCTGGTGGCGCACGAGGTGGATGGCCAGCCCGCTGGCGCCAGGCTGCAGGCCTTCTTGCTGGCCGGCGACATCCAGGCTGCCAGCTGGGTGAGCGCATTGCTGGTGGACGACTTGCCCGCGCAAAACTACGGCCGCGCGTTGCTGGCCGGCACCAAGGTGCCGCCCGTCGCCGTGCCTTCGCGCGGCGTGCAGGTGTGCAACTGCTTCGACGTCACCGAACCCGAGATCGCGGCCACGCTGGCGCGCTGCACTGGCAGCGCGGAATTGCGCCTGTCGCAACTGCAAGCCCAGTTGAAGTGCGGCACCCAATGCGGCAGTTGCCTGCCGGCCTTGCGCCAGCAAGTGCAGCGTGTGCAGCCTGCGGCACAAGCCGCCTGAACGCGGGCGAGAAACCCATGCCCAAAACGCACATATCGCACCCATCGCACCCATCGCACCGACCCGGCAGCGTCAGCCTCGTCGGCGCCGGCCCCGGCGACCCAGACTTGCTGACCGTCAAGGCCATCAAGGCCATCCGCCGCGCCACGGTGCTGCTGGTCGACGACCTGGTGGGCGAAGGCGTGTTGCGCTACGCGCGCAAGAACGGCCGAATGAGCGCCCGCATCGTGCACGTCGGCAAGCGCGGCGGCTGCGCGAGCACGCCGCAGGCCTTCATCCACAAGCTGATGGTGGCCGAGGCGCAGCGCGGTGAAACCGTGGTGCGGTTGAAAGGCGGCGACCCCTTCGTCTTCGGCCGTGGCGGCGAAGAAGCCCAGCATTTGCGCGCGGCGGGGGTCGAGGTGTTTGTCGTCAACGGCATCTCATCGGGCCTGGCGGCAGCCGCTGCACTGGGTGTGCCGTGGACGCACCGCGAGCACGCGCACGGCGTGCTGCTGGTGACGGGACATGCAAGCGCGGGCCAGTCCGACCTGCACTGGCCCACGCTGGCCGCAGCGGCTGCACAAGGCCTGACGCTGGTGGTGTACATGGGTGTGCAGCGCCTGGCGCTGATCCAGGCGGGGCTGCTCAGCACGCTGGCGGCAGACACGCCCGCCGCGCTGGTGCAGCACGCCAGCACGTCGCAGGAGAGGCGCTTGCTGACCACCCTGGGGCAACTGAAGGCCGACGCAGAACAAGCCGGCATTGGCAGCCCGGCCATCTTGATCGTGGGGGATGTGCTGAAGGGGGTGGCTGCGGCTTGCCAGCAAGTGGACACGGTTTCTTTGGGGCACGCCGCCGCCCGCCTGGGTTGATGTCAAGCCGAACGAGATTCGGCACGTCCCGCAGGTAGGCCTGTACATGCACACTTGCGCCTGCGTTGCGGCTGGCAGTGCTTGCCGCAAGAGGCCACATCGTCGCGCAGAGCGTGCCGGTCTGGCCGCTTTCTCGTCACGCTGGAGGTCGCGCCCTTTGCGTAGTCGGCGGGCGCACTGATGCCGTTGTTCGTGCCGCTGCCACCACTGTCGTCAATCTCCAGGCGCACGCTGTTTCGCGGGCGCTGCGTTGGCGGGCGCCGCCTCCCCCGGCTTCACCAGGGTGCCCGCGGCGGCGCCACCCAGTGCGCCGGCAACGGCCCCAGCGTGGTACCGACCACAACACCCACCGGGCCAGCCACCGCGATGCCGATGGCGGCGCCCGTGGCGGCACCGACCAGAGCACCCCCGCCCGCCAGCACCGACTTGTCCTCGCGCCGGGCTTCCTGGGGATTCAGCGGCACCTGTGCCGCAGGGCTCGGGTCCTGCGAAGGAACGCCGTGGCCGGGGCGGGCCTGCTCGGCAAGGTCTTTGTCGGCGGCTGTGGTGTTTGAGGGTGGGCTGGCGGATGGGTTCATGTGCTCTCCTTGAAACCCGGGCGATGGGACGAGCACGGGGCTCAGGCCGTGCTCTGCGGGGTCAGTACATCAGCTTCGGATACCAGTCGGCGGGGCGTCCTTCCGGTGTGAGGTCGAGCACGGACCAGAGCGATGCAATGTCGGGTGCGTCGCGCGGGTCCTGGCCGGGGTCGGCCATCTCGATCGTCATCTCGCTCGCCCAGAACAGACGCACCTGATCCCCGTCGCGCTTGAAGACGTTCAGCGCAGGCATCTCGCTGCCGTCCGCCTTCAGGATGCCCAGATCGTTGGCATAGTCATCGCCCACCGTCTGCACGAAGTTCAGGTCGCGCCAGCCTTTTTCCTGGGCAAAGGCAAATTGCCGCTCCACCGAAGAGCGCCCCAGAATCTTCAGCGCCACGCGCTGCTTGATGTCGGCGGCATTGCCGTTGACGGAACCAAGCCAATTCGTGCACATCGGGCACGGGCGCTCGCGCTGCGGCCCGTACATCCAGAAGTAGGTGACGAGCGTGTCCTTGTCACCGAAAAGATTCAACAGCCCGACCTCTATCGCCTGCTCGTCCTTGAAACGATAGTCCTTGCTGATGATCGGCCCCGGCGGCAAGGCCCGGCGCTGTTCGCCAAGCCTGGTCATGTGGCGACGAAACTCGATCTCTTCGGCAAGCAGCTTCTTCCGGGCCACCGAGTATTCGGCCGACGCCCCCGGAAACGGGGTCTTGGCCTTGCTGGCCAGTTCAGTCGCAGGCGGCAGTTTCATGTGCATGACTTGGTCCTGATCAATTCAAAGCCAGAGCTACCAAAGGTGCTTGCCATCGATGACGGTGATTGGGGCGAGCGCGGCGTCGAAGTCATCGAACAGGCGGGCATTGACGCCGATGCGTCGGCTGCTGCCGTCCCACTTTCCATCGGGCTCGAAAGCCGGACTGTCGCTGAATGTGGCGCATCCGCAATGGGCGCAGAAGTGGTGCGCCACCTGCCTTGTCTGCCAACGGTAAACCGCGTCGTCGGCTGGGGCCGCAGTCACATGAAACTGGTCTGGCGTGCAGTACGCCAACAAAGCCCCGCGCTTGGCGCAGAACGTGCAAGTGCAACGCGTCAGTTGGGCACGGATGTCGGCATCCATGCGAAACGCCGTCTTGCCGCAGTGGCAGCTTCCCGTGATGGCCATGCCAGCAACTCGTCAAGCTCGCGGAATCGCGCCGGCCGTCGTCATGGGCCGATGCCGACCTGCCCACGCACCTCGCCATTCGGGTTGGCCGCCGTGTGCAGGTTCACGTACCACTTACCGGCAGCAAGGTCTGCGGCTTGGCTTGGCGTCAGCGTCGCGCTGCCGGTGATGGGACTGGCCAACGGGGGACTGATCGGGACAGCCACCGCCGCGTTCTGCCCCGCCATCGCCGGGCCATGGAAGTGCGCGCCCGTCACCGGGCCGCTCAGCCCTGAATAGCTGATCGTCCATGTCAGCACATTGCTTCCCGGAGTCAAGTTCGCGTCGACCTTGCCCGTTGCATTGGTCATCACGGCAGGGACCTCGCTGGCCCCCGACAACCGGGCCGTCAGCGACGCCGACGTAGCTTCCACAGGAGCCATGCCACAGGCCCCGATGACCAGCAAGAACCCCATCGAAACAACAAGCAGCGCACGACCCAAGTGATGCATGGTGATCTCCAGTTGATGAAGTTCCGCCTACCGCAGGCTCGACCTTGGCAATCGTGCGACGTTCTGCTCAGGTCGTCGGTGCGCTGCCGAACCCAGTGGTCGGTGGATGTGCCTTCGTTCGCCAAGGCATGACCGCCTACCCATGGGCGGCTGGGCGGGTTGACGGCGCTTGCCGCGCCAGAGGCGCAGCGCCGTCAGTGGTTTTCGCGCGCGTGGTTGATCGTGTATTTCGGGATCTCGATCGTCACGTCCTGGTTCGACAAGATCGCCTGGCAACTCAGGCGAGAAGTGGGCGTCAAGCCCCACGCGCGGTCGAGAAGATCTTCTTCGCTTTCGTCCATCTCACCCAGCGAATCCATGCCTGCTTTCACCACCACGTGGCAGGTGGTGCAGGCGCAGCTCATCTCGCAGGCGTGTTCGATGGCGATGCCGTTTTCCAGCAGCGCTTCGCAGATCGACGTGCCTGCGGGTGCCTCAATGGTGTCACCTTGCGGGCAGAGTTCGGCGTTGGGCAGGATGCGGATGAAGGGCATGGTGGTGTGTTCTTCTTCAGACGTCTTCGATGCGGCGGCCTGCGAGGGCCTGGCGGATGCCCTGGTTCATGCGGGCGGCGGCGAAGTTTTCGGTGCCTTCTGCCAGGGCCTTGACGGCCTCTTCAATCGCGGAGGCGTCACCACCCTGCGCCGTGGCTTCGGTGCTGGCGATCAAGGCATGCAGCGCAAGCTGCTCGTCATTTGACAGCAGCGCGGCATCCACCGCCAGCGCGGCGCGGGTGGCCAGCACCATGCGCTCTGCATCGACCTGCGCTTCACGCAAGGACCGCGCGGCCATGTCGCCTTCGGCATGCGCAAAGCCGTCTTTCAGCATCTGCGCAATCTGCTCATCAGCCAGGCCGTAGCTGGGTTTGACGACCACCGAGGCTTCCACGCCCGAGCCTTGCTCGCGCGCCGACACGCTGAGCAAACCGTCGGCATCGACCTGGAACGTGACGCGAATGCGCGCCGCGCCGGCCACCATGGGCGGGATGCCGCGCAGCTCAAAACGCGCGAGTGAACGGCATTCACTCACCAGGTCGCGTTCGCCCTGCACGACGTGGATTGCCATCGCCGTCTGGCCGTCCTTGAAGGTGGTGAATTCCTGCGCCTTGGCTGCAGGAATGGTGGTGTTGCGTTCGATCACACGCTCCACCAGGCCGCCCATCGTTTCCAGGCCCAGCGAGAGCGCAATCACGTCCAGCAGCAGCAGTTCATCGCCGGGGCTGTTGCCGGCCAGCGCGTGGGCCTGGTTGGCGGCGCCGATGGCAACCACCTCGTCCGGGTTCACGTTGGTCAGCACTTCACGGGCGAAGAGTTCGCCCACGGCCTGGCGCACCAGTGGCATGCGCGTGCTGCCACCGACCATCACGACACCGTGCACTTCGTCGCGCGTGATCTTGGCGTCGCGCAGCACCTTGCGCACGGCGGCAAGCGTCTTGTCCACCAGCGGCCGGGCCACCGTGTCGAGTTGGCCGCGCGTCACGGTGACTTGCGCGGCACCGCCGGCGAGCGTGGCTTCCCATGTGGCGCTGGGGTCACTGCTCAGCGACTCTTTCGTGGCGCGTGCAGCGACCAGCGCGGCGCGTTTGTCATGCGGACTGACAGCGACGACGCCGGCCTGCGCCAGCGCCCAATCGGCAAGCGCCTGATCGATGTCGTCGCCACCCAGTGCCGCGTCGCCGCCAGTGGCCACCACTTCAAAGACACCGCGGGTCAGCCGCAACAGGCTGATGTCAAAGGTGCCGCCGCCCAGGTCGTAAACGGCATAGAGCCCTTCGCTGCCGTTGTCCAGGCCGTAGGCCACTGCCGCTGCGGTGGGCTCGCTGATCAGACGCAGCACATTCAGCCCGGCCAGTTGCGCGGCGTCTTTGGTGGCCTGACGCTGCGCGTCGTCAAAGTACGCGGGCACGGTGATGACGGCGCCGAAGAGGTCGTCATCGAAGCTGTCTTCGGCACGTTGGCGCAGGCTGGCCAGAATTTCGGCCGACACTTCCACCGGCGTCTTCTCGCCTTGGCGCGTGGCCAGCGCCACCATGCCGGGTTGATCGACAAAACGGTAGGGCAGCTTGTCGCGGCCGGCGATGTCGGCGAGCTTGCGCCCCATGAAGCGCTTGACCGAGACGATGGTGTTTTCTGCGTCTTCGGCCTGCGCGGCGCGCGCGTCAAAGCCGATGGCGCGCCGGCCATCGCCCAGGTAGCGCACGGCCGACGGCAGCAGCACGCGGCCCTGCGCGTCGGGCAGGCATTCGGCGACGCCATGGCGCACGGCAGCCACCAGCGAATGCGTGGTGCCGAGATCGATGCCAACCGCAATGCGGCGCTGGTGCGGGTCGGGTGCCTGGCCGGGTTCGGAGATTTGCAGGAGGGCCATGTTGTTCTTATCGGGTGGTGTCGAGGACGTCGAGTCGGCGCTCGATGTCCTGGCGGAAGCGGGCCACGAACATCAGGGCGCGCACTTGCGCTGCCGCTTTTGTCGTGTCGGCGCCCGTGTCGGTGTGGTGGTCCAGCTGTTCAGTCAGCGCGGCCATCAGCACGCGTTCATCGCGCGCGACGGCGTCATCCAGGGCCTGCACTTCGGCTGGGCCTGCTGCGTCGTCCAGCGCTTCGCGCCACTGCATCTGCTGCATCAGAAAGGCCGTCGGCATCGCGGTATTGCGTTCAGCATCAATGGGCACACCACGCAGTTCGCACAGGTACGCGGCGCGGCTGAGCGGGTCTTTCAGGCGCTGGTAGGCCTCGTTCACGCGCACGGCCCACTGCATGGCCAGGCGCTGCGCGGCGGCACCTTCGGACGCAAAGCGGTCGGGATGCACTCGGGCCTGCAGGTCGCGGCGGCGGGCGTCGAGTTCAGCGCGGTTCAGCGCGTGGCGCTGTGGCAGGCCGAAGAGTGCGAAGTCGTCGTCGGTGATCTTCAAGGCAGCGCTCAAGCGGTCGTGCGGGGGTCTTGAAACGGCTGGGCGCGGCCCAGTGGCCGCGCCCAGTGGGTGAAGGCCGGGTGGCTAGACGCGGAACGATTCGCCACAGCCGCAGCGGTCTTTCTCGCGCGGGTTGTGGAACTTGAAACCTTCGTTCAAGCCTTCGCGCACGAAGTCGAGCTCGGTGCCGTCGATGTACGGCAGGCTCTTCGGGTCCACCAGCACCTTCACACCGTGGTCTTCAAAGACCACGTCTTCGGATGCGATGTCGTCGGCGTATTCGAGCTTGTAGGCCAGGCCCGAGCAGCCGGTGGTCTTGACGCCCAGGCGCACGCCCACGCCCTTGCCACGGCGGCCGATGTAGCGCGACACATGCCGCGCTGCAGCTTCGGTGAGGGTGACGGCCATGGGTTCAGTGCGTGGCAGCGGCGGGCGCGACGGCCAGTGCAGCGACGCCGTGTTTAGTCTTGTAGTCCAGCACCGCCGCCTTGATGGCGTCTTCGGCCAGGATCGAACAGTGGATCTTTACTGGCGGCAGCGCCAGTTCTTGCGCGATGTGGGTGTTCTTGATGGTCATCGCTTCGTCCAGGCTCTTGCCCTTGACCCATTCGGTGACGAGCGAACTGGAAGCGATGGCCGAACCGCAGCCGTAGGTCTTGAAGCGCGCGTCTTCGATCAGCCCGGTTTCAGGGTTGACCTTGATCTGCAGCTTCATCACGTCGCCACACGCAGGCGCGCCGACCATGCCGGTGCCGACGCTGTCGTCGCCCTTGTCGAAGGAGCCGACGTTGCGCGGGTTTTCGTAGTGCTCAACAACTTTTTCGCTATAGGCCATGGTGATTTCTCCTAGTGGGCCGACCACTGGATCGAACTGATGTCGATCCCGTCCTTGAACATTTCCCACAACGGGGAAAGGTCGCGCAGCTTGGCCACGCGGTCTTGCAAGGTGCTGACCGCGTAGTCGATTTCTTCCTGCGTGGTGAAGCGGCCGATCGTCATGCGCAGGCTGCTGTGTGCGAGCTCGT
>JANMKK010000458.1:0-2634 GCA_031372005.1 Rubrivivax sp. | reverse complement strand
GATGACGACACGCATGCCGTCCTTGTCGCTCTCGTCCTGGATGTGGCTGATGCCTTCGAGCTTCTTTTCGTGCACCAGCTCGGCCATGCGTTCGAGCAGCGTCTTCTTGTTGACCTGGTAGGGGATCTCGTCAACGATGATCGACTGCCGGGCGCCCTTGTCGATGTCCTCGAAGTGGCACTTGGCGCGCATCACCACCTTGCCCCGGCCGGTGCGGTAACCCTCGCGCACGCCGTTCAGGCCATAGATGATGCCGGCGGTGGGGAAGTCCGGCGCCGGGATGATCTCCATCAGTTCGTCGATCGTGGCATCCGGGTTCTTCAGCATGTGCAAACACGCATCCACCACTTCATTCAAATTGTGCGGCGGGATGTTGGTGGCCATGCCCACCGCGATGCCGGTGGAGCCATTGATCAGCAGGTTGGGAAGCCGCGTCGGCAGCACCGTGGGTTCGCGTTCAGACCCGTCGTAGTTGGGCGCGAAATCAACCGTGTCCTTGTCGATGTCCTCGAGCATCTCGTGCGCGATCTTCGACAGCCGGATTTCGGTGTAGCGCATGGCTGCCGCGTTGTCGCCGTCGACGCTGCCGAAGTTGCCCTGGCCGTCCACCAGCATGTGGCGCAGGCTGAAGTCCTGCGCCATGCGAACGATGGTGTCGTACACCGCCGTGTCACCGTGCGGGTGGTACTTGCCGATCACGTCGCCGACGATGCGCGCACTTTTCTTGTAGGGTCGGTTCCAGTGATTCGACAACTCGTGCATGGCGAATAGCACACGCCGGTGCACGGGCTTCAGGCCGTCGCGTGCATCGGGCAGCGCACGACCCACGATCACGCTCATGGCGTAGTCGAGGTATGACCGGCGCATTTCCTCTTCAAGACTGGTGGGTAGTGTTTCCTTGGCGAAGGAGCTCATGCGGTGGGGGAGTTGAAGAGGGCCGCATGGAGAGGTGAACAGCGGCGAATCGGGCGCGATTCTACGGGGGGCCGGGCTGTCGCGAATGCGCAACAGCGCAGAGGGTCAGCCCTTGCCCAAGGCCCAAAATGCAGTGCATCCGACGCCCTATGGCACAATTGATCGTCGGCGGTAAGTACCTGCGGCTGCGGGGATTTACCCTTGAGATTTGACAAATTTTCCGCCTGCACTTCGCTTGCATCCCGCTAGTCATTTTGGACATTTCGCAGGCTTGTCTGCGGCTTTCCTCGAGAGGAGAATCATGAAGAAACTGAATAAGGTGGCAGTGCTTTTTGCATCCGCCGCATTGGCTGCCCCGATCACGTCTTTCGCCGCTGCCCACACGGGCGGCACCATGGCGAAATCCATCGATAACTGGCGCGCTTCTGATGGCACCGTTTGGAAAAACGGCACCAACGAGCTCTGCTGGCGTGACTCTGGCTGGACCCCAGCTACCGCAGCCCCGGAATGTGACGGCGCCATCAAGCCGCCCCCGCCCGCACCTGCTCCGGCACCCAAGGTCGCTCCGCCGCCCCCGCCGCCCCCGGCGCCTGCACCGGTCGTGCAGCCCGCACCGGTGGTCGTGCCTGTGGTGCCGCCGCCGCCGCCCGCTCCCGTCAGCGAAAAGGTCACCTTCGCGGCTGACGCCTTCTTTGACACCGGCAAGTCGGTGCTCAAGCCCGATGCCCAAGCCAAGCTGGCCGACCTGGTGGACAAGACCAAGGGCGTGAACCTGGAAGTCATCATCGCCGTCGGTCACACCGACACGGTGGGCAGCGCTGCGTACAACCAGAAGCTGTCGATTGCCCGTGCTGAAGCGGTGAAGAAATTCCTCACCGGCAAGGGCATCGAAACCAACCGCGTCTACACCGAAGGCAAGGGCTTCTCGCAGCCTGTGGCTGACAACAAGACCGCCGAAGGCCGCTCCAAGAACCGCCGAGTGGAAGTTGAAGTCGTGGGCACGCGCACCCGCAAGTGATGCGCTGAAAGCCTGGTGGCCCGACTCTGAGTCAGGCTGCTCCATCTAGAAAACCCCGCCTCGGCGGGGTTTTTTCATGTCGAACGATTACGATCCAGCGATGCTGAATGTTGACGCGCAAGAACTTGCCAAGTTCAGTGAATTGGCCCACCGCTGGTGGGATCCGGAAAGCGAATTCCGGCCCCTGCACCAGATCAACCCGTTGCGCCTGCAGTGGATCGACCAGCTCGCCAGCCTGCAGGGCAAGACGGTGCTGGACGTCGGCTGCGGCGGCGGCATCCTGGCCGAAGCCATGGCCCGCCGTGCCGCGCAGGTCACGGGCATTGACCTGGCGGCCAAGCCGCTGGGCGTGGCGCGGCTGCATGCGCTCGAATCCGGCGTGACCAACGTGGACTACCGCGAGATCGCCACCGAAGCCCTGGCCGCTGAAAGGCCCGGTACCTTCGATGTCGTCACCTGCATGGAGATGCTGGAACACGTGCCCGACCCGTCGGCCGTGGTGCGTGCCTGCACGCAACTGACGCGGCCGGGGGGATGGGTGTTCTTCAGCACGCTCAACGGCAACCCCAAGTCCTTCCTCTTCGCCATCATCGGTGCTGAATATCTGCTGCGCCTGCTGCCACGCGGCACGCACGAATACGCGCGCTTCATCCGGCCCAGCGAACTGGTGCGCTGGTGCCGTGACAGTGGCTTGGGTGTGC
>JANMKK010000400.1:0-11124 GCA_031372005.1 Rubrivivax sp. | reverse complement strand
GGGCGCATCGGGCAACCCGGCCGGCCTGTTCCACGGCACTGTCAACGCCGCTGATGGCCGCTACGCCCGTCTGTACCGCGCGGCGGCGCTGGCCGCGTCGCGCGAGTACCGCGATGCCATTGCGGGTAGCCGCACGGACGGGGGCACTGACGGGGGCTACGGCGGCGGCAATGGCGACGGCAATGGCGACGGCAATGTGGACGGCCCTGATCGTGGCGACGCTGGCGTTGTGGGCCAGGTCAACGGCTTGCTGCGCCTGGCCACGCACGAAGGCGGGGTGGCCGGCCTGCGCGCGTTGCTGCAGCGCCTGCGCCTGCCGGCCGACTACGTGGAGGTGCTGGACGCCGCAGCCGCATCGCAGCAGGCCGGCGTGCCTCTGCAAGAGGCCTGCTGGCACTACCCGGGTGGCGGCTGGCTGGCACCGGCTTCCTGGGTGCAACACGCGCTGCGGACACCGGGCATCACGGTGCGCTGCAACGCCGGGGTGGCGGCACTGCGGCGTGACGGCGATGTGTGGTGGCTTCTGGACGCCGCAGGGGCCGTCATCGAGCGCTCGACCCGCGTCGTGTTGGCCAACGCGGAAGACGCTGCGAGGCTGCTGTCCGCGCTGGGCCACAGCCCGTTGCCGCTGCGCCAGACGCGCGGCCAGGTGACGCACTGGCAGACCGACTCGCTGTCGCGTTCCCGGTCCCGTTCGCCTTTGCGCCTGCCGGTGGCCGGCGACGGTTATGCGCTGCCGCTGCCCGGCGGCTTGCTGTGCGGCGCCACGCGGCAGGACGACGACGCCGACCTGCGCATCCGCCTGGAAGACCACCAGCACAACCTGGCCCGCCTGCAGCAACTGACGGGCTTGTTGCCGCCTGCCGATGCCGCGCTGTGGCAAGGCCGCGCGGGCCTGCGCTTGCACAGTGCGGACAACCTGCCGATTGCGGGTGCCGTTCCGGCAAGCCGCTTTGCGCCGGGGCAGCGTTTGGACCAGGTGCGGCTGCTGCCGCGGGAGACGGGACTGTTTGTGTTGACGGCCCTGGGGGCACGGGGCCTGACACTGGCGCCACTGCTGGGCCGGCTGATCGCGGCGCAGGCCACCGGCGCGCCGTGGCCGCTGGAGCAGGACCTGGCGGATGCCGTGGACCCTGCCCGCTGGATCGTGCGCGCGTCCAGGGCGTCAAGCCGGCAGGGCAGCAGGGCAGGCACCGACGCCCCTGTGCCGGGCTGAACGCTCAGGCGGGCCCGGGCGGCTCCGCAGGTGCGTCGCCGTCGTCGTCAGGCTCATCGGCAATCGGCGGCAGGCCCGCAGCCTTGCGCGCGGCTTTTTCCTTGTCCTTTTCTTCTTTCTTTTTCTTCTTGACCAGCTCGCGCTGGCGCTTTTCGAACGAATAGTTGGGTTTGGCCAAAGCGTGTCCTCGAATGGCGGGTGGGGAATGCGTCAGATACTGACGCTGTCCGATTAGAACACCAGCGTCTGCACACCCTGCGCCGTGCTCAGCAGGCACACGCTGGCGCGCTGGCGGGCAAAGATGCCGACGCAGACGACGCCGGGCCACTGGTTGATTTCGCGCTCCAGCGCCAGCGGGTCGGCAATCGTGAGGCCGCGTACGTCCAGGATCGGGTGACCGTTGTCGGTGACCACACCGGGCCGCAGCGTCGCCGTGCCGCCCATTGCCGCAAAGCGACGTGCGATCTGCGCGGCCGCCATGCCGATCACCTCCACGGGCAGCGGGAAAGCGCCCAGCACCTTGACCAGTTTGCTGCCGTCGGCAATGCAGACGAAGCGCGCAGCCAGGTCGGCCACGATCTTCTCGCGCGTCAGCGCCGCGCCGCCGCCCTTGACCATGCAGCCGTTGCCGTCGATCTCGTCGGCGCCGTCCACATACACCGGCAGGCTCTGCACGTCGCTGGCTTCCAGCACCGGAATGCCGTGGGCGCGCAGCCTGTCAGTGCTCTGCTGCGAACTGGACACCGCGCCGCCGATCTGGTGCTTGATGCCGGCCAGCGCGTCGATGAAGTGGTTGACCGTGGACCCCGTGCCCACGCCCACCAGTTCGCCCCTGACCACGTGTTCCAGCGCGGCACGACCGACCAGCGCTTTCAGTTCGTCTTGATTCATCTGCGCGATTATCGGCACCCGGGCGCAGGAGACAATCGCAGCCATGCCTCCTGTTCCCTACGCGCTGACACGCTCATTCCTCTTCGGCCTGGACCCGGAACTCGCCCACGACATCACGCTGGGCAGCATCGCCCGCCTGCAGAACACGCCCGCCCAGCACCTGTGGGCACAGCCGCGTGTGGCCGACCCAGTGACCGTGGCGGGCCTGAAGTTTCCCAACCGCATCGGCCTGGCCGCGGGGCTGGACAAGAACGGCCGCTGCATCGACGGCCTGGGCGCCATGGGTTTCGGCTTCATCGAAGTCGGCACCGTCACGCCCAAGGCGCAGGCCGGCAATCCGAAACCGCGCATCTTCAGGCTGCCGGCTCGGCAGGCGTTGATCAACAGGCTGGGCTTCAACAACGCGGGCTTGGCGGCTTTCGTCCACAACGTGCAGCGCGCCCACAGCTTCCGCGCGGCGGGTGGCATCGTCGGCCTGAACATCGGCAAGAACGCCCAGACGCCCATCGAACGTGCCGTGGACGACTACTTGACCTGCCTGACCGGCGTCTACCCCCATGCCGACTACGTCACCGTCAACATCAGCAGCCCCAACACGCGCAACCTGCGTGAACTGCAGGGCGACGCTGCACTGGACGCGCTGCTGTCGGCACTGCAGCTGCGCCGCCTGGCGCTGACACGTGAAAGCGGCCGCCGCGTGCCGATGTTCGTCAAGATCGCGCCCGACCTGGAACCGGCGCAGGTGGACATGATTGCTGCGGCGCTGCGCAAGCACAGCATCGACGGCGCCATCGCCACCAACACCACCGTCGCGCGCGACGCCGTGCAGGGCCTGCCGCATGCACGTGAAGTGGGTGGCTTGAGCGGCGCGCCGGTGTTCGAGGCCAGCAACCGCATCATCCGTTTGGTGCGCAGTGCACTGGGCCCAGGCTACCCGATCATCGGCGTCGGCGGCGTGCTCAGCGGTGCCGACGCGCGCGCCAAGATCGACGCCGGCGCTGACCTGGTGCAGATCTACACCGGGCTGATCTACCAAGGCCCACCGCTGGTGGCTGAAGTGGCGCAAGCGCTGGCGCTGGCACCGGCCGCGCGGCAGGGGTTGACCCAGGCTGTGCGCTGAAGGGCCCGAGCCAGGGCTTCAGTCGCCCTTGACGACACCTTCGCGCCGCGGGTCGGCGCCGCCAGACCAGCCTTGCCGGCTGCGCCGTATGGCGTGCAAGCCGCTTGTCAATTCAACCTGCAGCACGCGGTGGCCCAAGGCACGCAGTGCGTCTGCAGTGACATCCGGAAAAAGCCCGCCTTCCAGCAGCGTCAGGCCGTCGATGTCGGCGAAGTTCGGCAGGTCAATCGCGCGTTGCACGTCCAGGCCCCACTGCAAGGTTCCGATCAGCGTCTTGGCCGCAAAGTGGATGATGGCCGGGCCGCCCGGCGAGCCCAGCGTCATCAAGAGTTGGCCGCTGCGCACGTCAAAGACCAGCGTCGGGCTCATGCTGGACCGCGGCCGCTTGCCGGGCTCGATGCGGTTGGCCACCGGGCGGCCCTGGGCGTCGGCGGGTGCCAGCGCAAAGTCGGTCATCTGGTTGTTGAGCAGATAGCCACCGGGCAGGCCCGTGCCGCCATCGGCCATGACACGCGCGCCAAAGGCGGCTTCGATGGTGGTGGTCATGGCCACGGCGCGGCCTTGTGCATCAACCACGCTGATGTGGCTGGTGCCGTATTCGGGTTGTGCCGCCATCGGCGCATGCACCAACACTTCACCCGCCGGCTGGCCCGCTGCTGCCAACGGCATGCGACGCAGGCCGATGAGCGCCGCACGCTGGCGCAAGTAGCTGTCGTCCAGCAGGCTGGCCCAGCGGCCACCTGGTGCGCGCACAAAGTCGGGGTCGGCCACGTACTGCGCGCGGTCGGCAAAGGCCAATCGCGAGGCTTCGATATAGGCGTGCAGCCACGCGGCACCAGGTACAGGGCTTTGCGCCGACTCCTGCGTCGGCGCCGTTGCCGGCGGCAGGCGTTCCAGCACGCCCAAAATCTGCATCACCGCCAGGTGCCCCGATGACGGCGGCGGGAAGCCGCAGACGCGGTAAACCGCGAGCCAGACGGTGCACAGCGGCTCGCGCACTTTATGGACATAACCCGCAAGGTCGTCGGCACTCAGGCGCCCCGGCACAGCGTGGCTGCGCACCCGCGCCACCAGGTCGGCCGCGATGGGCCCGCGGTGCAAGGCGTCGCTGCCCTGCTGCGCGATGGCCTGCAGCACCGCGGCCAGCGCGGGGTTGCGCAGCATGTGGCCCACCGGGTGCGGCTCGCCGTCGCCGCGGTAGAAATAGGCGCGGGCCTGCGGGTCGCGGCGCAGCAGTGGGTCGGCCGCCAGCTGGGCGTGCAGGCGCGGGCTGAGGGCGAAACCCTGTTCGGCGAGTGTGATGGCGGGCTCAAACAATTGCCGCCACGGCAGCTTGCCGTGCTGGCGGTGCGCGGCCTCCAGCATCTTCAGCGCGCCAGGCGTGGCCACGGCGCGGCCGCCGTAAACCGCCTGGGCGAGCGGTACGGGCCGGCCGTTGGCGGCCAGAAACAAGCGCTCGTCGGCAGCGGCCGGCGCCGTCTCGCGGCCGTCCCAGGCCTGCACCGCTGCGCCGTCCCAGTGCATCAGGAAAGCGCCGCCACCGATGCCGCTGGACTGCGGTTCGACCAGCGTCAGCACCAGCTGCACGGCAATGGCGGCATCAAGCGCACTGCCACCGATCTTGAGCGTTTGGTACCCGGCCTCGGTGGCCAGCGGGTGGGCCGCCGCCACCATGAATCGCGAAGCAGTGGCGCCGGCCTTGGGCGTCCAGCCCGATGCGGCTTCGGGCATCGCCGGGGCCGCAGTGGGCGCGGCTGCATCGGTTGGTTCGACGGGGGATGCCGCGCAACCGGTCAAGGCCAGCGCAACGGCAAGGTGCAACAACTTCATGGGGCTGCCCGTGATGGCCTGCCCCTGATCTTAGCCAGTCAGTGAAGCGGCGCGCCCGTCTTGCTCTGCAGTTCCTCAAGCGTCACGCCCGGCGCCAGTTCCACCACCTTCAAGCCTTCCGGCGTGACGTCCATGACCGCCAGGTCGGTGATGATGCGGTTGACCACGCCCACGCCCGTCAGCGGCAGTGTGCAGGCGGGCAGGATCTTGAGGTCGATGCTGCCGTCCTTCTTCTTCGCCACGTGCTCCATCAGCACCAGCACGCGCGCCACGCCGGCCACCAGGTCCATTGCGCCGCCCATGCCCTTGACCATCTTGCCGGGAATCATCCAGTTGGCCAGGTCACCCTGGGCGCTGACCTGCATCGCACCCAGGATCGACAGGTTGATCTTGCCGCCGCGGATCATCGCGAAGCTGGTCTCGCTGCCGAAGATGCTGCTGCCGGGGATGGTGGTGACGGTCTGCTTGCCGGCGTTGATGAGGTCGGCATCGACTTCGTCTTCAGTCGGAAAGGCGCCGATGCCGAGCATGCCGTTTTCGCTTTGCAGCCAGACTTCAATGTCGCTGCGCACGAAGTTGGCCACCAGCGTGGGCAGCCCGATGCCGAGGTTGACGTAGTAGCCGTCGTGCAGTTCCTGTGCCGCGCGGGCTGCCATCTGGTCGTGTGTCCAGGCCATGATCAGACTCCCGCTTTCTCGGTGATCGTTCGTTTTTCGATGCGCTTTTCGGGCGTCGCGTTGAGCACGATGCGGTGCACGTAGATGCCCGGCAGATGGATCGCGTCGGGCTCCAGCGCTCCGAGCGGCACGATCTCTTCCACTTCCACGATCGTCACCTTGCCGGCCATGGCGGCGGCGGGGTTGAAGTTGCGTGCGGTGAGGCGGAAGACAAGGTTGCCCGAGGTGTCGGCCTTCCAGGCTTTCACCAGCGACACATCGGGCACCAGCGCGCGTTCCATCACGTAGGTGTGGCCGTCGAATTCACGCAGTTCCTTGCCATCCGCCACCACGGTACCGACACCGGTGCGGGTGAAGAATGCGGGGATGCCGGCACCACCCGCGCGCAGCTTTTCAGCCAGCGTGCCCTGGGGCGTGAATTCGAGTTCGAGTTCTCCAGCCAGGTACTGGCGCTCAAACTCTTTGTTCTCGCCGACGTAGCTGGAAATCATCTTCCTGATCTGCCGCGTTTCCAGCAGCTTGCCGAGGCCGAAGCCGTCAACGCCGGCGTTGTTGGAGATGACCGTCAGATCCTTGGCGCCGCTGTCGCGCAGGGCGTCGATCAGCGCTTCAGGAATGCCGCAGAGGCCGAAGCCGCCGACGGCCAGAAGCTGGCCACTTTGGGTCACGCCAGCCAGCGCGTCAGCGGCACTGGGGTAGATCTTGTTCATGCGGGTTTGTCTCCAGCGAGAGTCGATTTGTGACCAGCGGGGAGCGTACTACGTAAGGCATTACGCAAGCAGTCCGTAAGATCGCTTAACCACCATCCCGAGCTCAACGCTGTCATGTCCACCGCCGCCGCAGAACCCTCCGCTGCCGACCTGCCCACGCTGCAGGAAGCGCTGACCCGCGTTTTCGCGCCCTGGGTGCAGGCGCTGAATTTGCGCGTCGTGCAGGCACACGCCGGCGAGATCACGCTCAACCTGCCGGTGACGCCGCAGCATGTTCATGTGGGCGGCGTGCTGTGCGGCCAGACCATGATGGCCGCAGCCGACACCGCCATGGTGCTGGCCGTGATGACGCGCATCGGCGACTTCAAACCGATGACCACCGTGCAGCTGCAAACCAGCTTCCTGCGCCCGGTGGCCGGTGACAGCGGGCATGCGCGTGTGGTAGCGCGCGTGCTGCGCCTGGGGCGCAACCTGGTGTTTGGTGAAGTCGAACTCTTCAACGCCAAGGGCGAACTGGCGGCCCACGCCACCAGCACTTGCGCGCTGCTGTGATGGCCGCCACCAACCCAAGCGCGCTGGACTACCGCAGCGCCTTCGACCTGGCGCCGGTGGGCCTGGTGCTGTCGCGCCAGCGCCAGATGATCGACTGCAACCAGGAACTGCTGGCGATGTTCGGCGCCGAGCGGGCGCAGATCATCGGCAGCTCTTTCGAGATCCTCTACCCCAGCGCCGACGAATACCAGCGCATGGGCCTGCGCATTGCCGCGCAACTGGACAGCAGCGGCCGCTATGCCGACGAACGCGTGATGAAGCGCCTGTCCGGCGCATCTGCCAAGGACCCGGCGGGCCAGCTCTTCTGGTGCCACGTCAGCGGCCGCGCGCTCGACCCGGCTGACCCGCACAAGGCCGGCATCTGGGCCTTCGAGGACTTGTCGTCCAAGCGCGCGCTGACGGTCGACCTGACCCCGCGTGAACGCGAAGTGGCCGCGCTTTTGATCCAGGGCCTCACGAGCAAGGGCGTGGGCAAGCGGCTGGCCATCAGCCCGCGCACGGTGGACGTGTACCGCGCGCGCTTGATGCGCAAGACCCACGCCGCCACCACCACAGAACTGGTGCACAAGCTGCTTCAGGGCAACGGCTAAACAGCCACTGCGCCCCTACCTGGGTATTGGACCGACCGTCCAAACGGCCCCTAACATCCTTTGGAATCGCCATGGAAACACTGACCCGCCTGCTCGACGCCACCACCCACGCACTGGGCCCGTTGGTGCCGCGCGTGCTGGGTGCCTTGTCGATTTTGGTCGTGGCCTGGCTGGGCGCGCGGCTGGTGCGTGCGGCTGCACTCAGGGGCGGCGCCAAGGCCGCCATCGACGCCCGGTGGCACAGCCCCGGCCTGGTCGCCACGCTGGCCGGTGTGGCCAGTGCGCTGGTGTGGCTGCTGGCGCTGCCGGCGCTCTTGGGCGCACTGGACCTGCAGGGCCTGCTGGTGCCCGTCAACGCGATGATGACGCGGCTGATGGGCTTTGTGCCGAACCTGTTCGGGGCTCTTGTGGTGCTGGGGGTGGGCCTGCTGCTGGCCAACATCGTGCGCCAGATACTCACCGGCGTGCTGCGCGCCGCAGGGTCTGAAAAAGCGGCTGAGGCGCTGGGCCTGGGAACGGCGCTGGGCAAGGACGGCCTGGCCGGCATTGCCGGCAACGCTGTCTACGTGCTGATGCTGCTGCCCACGCTGGTGGCCGCGCTGCAGCCGCTGGGGCTGGACGCCGTGACGCTGCCGCTGTCGCGCCTGCTGGAAACCGTCATCAGCCTGATCCCCAAGCTGCTGTCGGCGGCCATCCTCGTCGGCGTGGCGGCACTGATCGGGCGCGCACTGGCCACGATGGCCAGCGCGCTGCTGTCGGGCATGGGCCTGGACACGCTGCCAGAACGCCTGGGCGCCGCGCCGCTGCGGCTGGCCGGGCGCACGCTGTCTGATCTGGGCGGCACGGCGCTGATGGTGGCAGTGGTGTCGGTGGCCATCACGCAGGCCAGCGAGATCATCGGCCTGCCGGTGCTGACGGCCATGTTGAGCAGCACGGGGGCGGCCATGGTGCGCTTGGGCGTGGCACTGTTGATCGTCATCGCCGGCCTCATCCTGGCGTCGATGGCCGCACAGGCCACGCTGGCCCGCGCCCCGCGCAACGCACCGCTGCTGGCACTGGCCGCCCGTGCCGCGATCCTCTTCTTTGCCGCCGCGCTGGCGCTGCACCAGGCCGGGCTGCCGGCAGAGATCGTGACCATCGCTTTCGGCGCCGTGGTGGGTGGCATTGCCATCGGCCTGGCGGTGGCCGTGGGCGTGGGCGGCGGCCATGTGGCCGCTCGGGTGCTGGACCGGCTGGCGCTTTCGTTTGAAGCGGCACCGCTGGCGCGAGACTCGTCAGAGCCGCCCTCAGAGCGCTGACCTCCTCGCCCCAGACGCATGCAAGCGCTGCGCCGCCTCTTTGAACGGTTGAGTCTGCCGTGGCAATCGATTGCGATGGCCACGCTGGCCGCCACCACCCTGGCCTTCTGCGCCTGGCAATGGGGAGGCCAGGAAGGGCGGACCCTTGCCTGGATGTGCGCCACCGCCTTCGTGGTGGCGTTGGCCAGCTCCTGGCCCGCCTGGCGCGCCGCACGCGCCCACGCAACGCTTGCCGAGTCTGCCCGCGCCCTGGTGCAAGAGGGCGCAGCCGACGACGCTAACCTGCCCTACCTGGCACCCAGTGAAGACCTTCACCACAGCACGCTGGCGCTGCGCCGCGTGGTGGACGTGGCGCGTCTGCGGCGCAAAGAGCTGGAAGCGCGCAATGCGCAACTGGGCCTGCAGCTGCAGTCGCGCACGCAGGAACTGAGCACCCTGCAAGACCTGTCGATGGGCCTGTCGCGGCACACCGAAATCAGTGCGCTCGTCGACGAGGCGCTGGGTGCGCTGGAGAACACCCTGGCCTACTCCAGCGCGTCGGTCTGGGCCCGCAATGCGCTGGACCCGCAGCAGCCCGTGGTGCTGATGGGCTACCGCAGCCAGGACAGTGGCCTGACGGACACCGACGCCGCCGCGCTGACGGGGCTGCGGCTGTCGCGCGCCAACCTGCAGCGCTACGAACAGATCGAAACCGAAGGCCAGGCAATCGTTGAAAACCGGCCGCGCCAGAGCCTGCTGTCATGGCTGTGGGCGATGGTGACGGACGATGCCCGCACGTCGCTGCTGTACCGAGGCACGCGCGCCTGGATGGCGGTGCCGCTGAAGGTGCGCGACCAGGTGCTGGGCGTGCTGCGCGTGGACCACGGCGAGCCCGACTTCTTCAGCCCTGAACGCGAACGCTTGCTCAGTGCCGTGGGCAGCCAGACCGCGCTGGCCATGCGCCACGCGCACCTGCTGGCGCTGCAGCGCGACATGGCCGTGACGGCCGAGCGCAACCGCATTGCGCGCGACCTCCACGACGCCGTGTCGCAGACGCTCTTTGCCGCCAACCTGCTGGCCGGCACGCTGGCCCGTGCGGAGGGCATCGACGACGCCACACGCGGCCAGGTGCAGACGCTGGAGCGCCTGAACCGCAGCGCGCTGGCCGAGATGCGCATGATGCTGTTCGAGCTGCGCCCTGATGCACTGCAGACAGTCCGCCTGCCCGACCTGTTGCAGCACGCCGTGGAAGCCCTCAGCGGCCGTGGCGGCGTCGAAGTGACCACCGACCTGGCCACCGACCCCGCCCCGCCAGCCACGAAGCGCGTCGAGATCTACCGCATCGCCCAAGAAGCGCTGTCCAACATCGGCCGCCACAGCGGCGCGACGCATGTGCACGTGGGCTGGACGACGGGCCCGGGCAACCAGGGCCGGTTGCACATCGTTGACGACGGTTGCGGCTTCGACCCGCAGGTCGACAAACCTGGCCACTTCGGCCTGTCCAACATGCGTGAACGTGCTGCCGCTGCCGGCGGCACGCTGACGATAAAAAGCGCCCCGGAAGAGGGCACTGAATTGCTGTTGCAGATCAACTGGAACTGAGGGAGTCAAATGGAAACGATTCGCGTGTTTGTGGTGGACGACCACCCCATGATCCGCCACGGCCTTGCGGCCATGATCAAGGCAGAACAAGGGATGACCTGGGTGGGCGACGCCGCTGACGGCGTGGATGCCGTGCGCAGCATCCCGGTGTTGGCGCCCGACGTGGTGTTGATGGACCTGGTGATGCCGCGCATGGACGGCGTGGACTGCATCCGGGCGCTGCGGCCGGTGTTGCCGAAGACCAAGTTCGTGATCCTCACAAGCCTGCTTGACCCGGCCGAAGTGCGCCGCGCGATGGACGCCGGCGCCTGCGGCTACCTGCTGAAAAACGCGGCATCGCAAGAGCTGGTGACGGTGATCCAGATGGCGCAGCGCGGCCACCGCGTGCTGGCGCCTGAAGCCACCGACGCGCTGGTGGCCAGCCAGAAAGAACCCACTCGGGGCGCCGACCTGACAACCCGCGAACGCGAGCTGCTGGCGCTGATGGCGCGCGGCCACAGCAACCAGGCCATTTCCACCGAGCTGACCATTGCGATGCCGACGGTGAAGT
Organism: Rubrivivax sp.; assembly: GCA_031372005.1. Classification (GTDB taxonomy): domain Bacteria; phylum Pseudomonadota; class Gammaproteobacteria; order Burkholderiales; family Burkholderiaceae_C; genus Rubrivivax. The sequence continues at coordinate 109 of JANMKK010000400.1, read as the reverse complement.
TCCACGTCACCAACATCCTGGCCAAGCTGCACGCCGACAACCGCACCGAAGCCGTGCTGGTGGCGCTGCGGCACAAGCTGGTCGCGCTGGAGTGAGGCAGCCGGCGGGC